>JAENWR010000122.1 GCA_016649895.1 Acidimicrobiia bacterium
ACGCGCGCGAGTGCAGCGCACCGAGCGCCAGGGCACTGGCGACCACGAGCGAACGCGAGCCCGCGCCCAGAAGGAAGCGAGTGAGGGCGGCGAACGCTCCGAGGCTGAGGGCCGCCCCCCAGAGGATCGCCTCGTGGTACACCCACGGCCGGCTGGCGAGGAACGACACGATGGCACTGGTGCCGCCGAGGAACGGCACCAGTGCGGCCACCGCAAGGTCGGATCGCCGGAGCGGTTGGTCGCCCAACCGTGCCCACCGGATCGTCCAGCTCGTTGTGCTCAGTGCGGCGAGGCCGATGCCGACAGCTAGGAGCATGGAGACCTGCGTGAGGCGGCCGTCGAGCTCGTCGCCTGCGACCGCTACCGCAGGGAGCCGGAGGAGGGTGGGAACGATGCCGAAGTACGTGTGCTCCTCGTCGCCGATCTCGAACGCCTCGATGCCCAGCACACCCGGCTCGACTGCCCAGCCGCCCTCGAGGAAGCTGCGCGCCTGTGCCTCGTGGAAGTCGGCGGCTCGGTGCTGGCGTGCGAACAGGTCGAACGACCCTGCGGTGATCATCCAGGTGAACACCACCATGGCGACCAGAGCGCCGAGTGCGCCGGCGCGGCGGATGGCGGTGGGTGCGGGGGGTAGCGCCATCAGGCGCGATATCGTACGGGACGCATCGGCAGGCCGCGGGCACCGTCCTGTGGCCCGATGGTCCCCCTCCGTCGAGCAGTGGTGATGGCCCGCAGCAGATCACTCCCTCATCATCCTGGTCTCGATGGCCTCAGGGGTCTCGCGGTGGCGGTGGTGCTCGCCTACCACGCCGGCTTCTCGTGGGCCGAGGGCGGCTACCTCGGCGTGTCGGTCTTCTTCACGCTGTCGGGCTTCCTCATCACCTCGCTCCTCCTCGCCGAGCACCGCGACGAGGGGTCGGTGTCGTTGCGCGCCTTCTGGGGCCGTCGGTTCCGCCGTCTGCTCCCGGCGTCGATCGTGGCCCTCGTCGGCATCTGTCTCTTCACCATCACCGTCGGCACATCCGATCAGCGCCGGGCCATCGACGGCGACATCGTCGGCGCCCTCGGCTACGTCGCCAACTGGCGATTCGTCCTCGAAGGCGTCTCCTACGGCGACATGTTCGCCGCACCGTCGCCGGTCACCCACTTCTGGTCACTCGCGATCGAAGAGCAGTTCTACGTGATCTTCCCGCCGCTGGTGGTGGGGCTGCTGGCCCTCGGTCGGGGTCGCCGCCACCTCCTCACCGGAGCGCTCGCGGTGCTGTTCGTCGCGTCGGTCGGCGCGTCGTTCCTCATCGAATCGGCCGGCCAGGACCGCATCTACTTCGGTACCGATACTCGCGCCGCCGAGCTCCTCGCCGGCGCCCTCCTGGCCATCGCCGTTGCGGTGCTCGGCCGGCCGGAGAGCAAGGTCGGCCGCACCATGGCCACCGGTGTCGGGTGCGTCGCGCTCGTGGTGCTCGGCGCAGCCGTGGTCACCGTCGAACAGACCAGCTCGTGGCTCTACCACGGGGGCTTCGCGGCCATCGCGCTCGTGTCGAGTGCGGCGGTGTTCGCGTCCGCCCGTGAGAGCCGCCTGGGCGACCTGCTTGGCAACCCGGTGTTGCGGTGGTTGGGCCTGCGGTCCTACGGGCTCTACCTCTACCACTGGCCGCTGTTCCTCTGGCTCGACGCCACCCGCACCGGACTCGATCAGTGGCCCCTCTTCGCGCTGAGGATGGCGGCCACGATCGCGGTCGCCGAGCTGTCGTACCACATCGTCGAGATGCCGTTCCGGCGGGGCACGATCCCCCGGCTCGGCATGCAGGCGGCGGCGCCCCTCACGGTGGCCGCGGTGCTGGTCGCGGCGATGGCACTCGGTCGTACCGCGCCCGCACCCCTCGTCGTCTTCGACGAGACGCCGGCCGCTCGTCCTGACGTCCCCGTCGTCGAGACCACCGAGATCGTCGTGCTCGGTGGCGACCTCTCGGCTCGCCTCCGCCGGATGCTCGCCCAATCGGTCGATGGCGGTACATCCGCCGTCGAGATCAGGGGCCCCCAGCGGACGACGTGCACCGGTGCCGTCGAGTGCGAATCGCTCGAAGACCACTGGCTCGATGCACTCGCCGGTGCCGACGTCGCGGTGATGCTCGTCGGCCCAGGCGATCCCTTCGCCGGCGACCGCGACGCCCTCACCCACCTGCGCGGATCGTTCCGATCCGGCACCCGCGTCGTCTGGGTGACCCACCCGGTGACCGGCGGGTGGGCCGGTGCCGGGCCCGAGCCGTCGCCCGAGGTGGTCGACGCCATCGACCTCGTCAACTGGGCCACCAACGACGTGGCCCGCTCGGCCGGCGACGAGGTCATCGACCTGGCCCGATCGGTGGAGCCGCCTCCTGTGGGCACGCCTCCGGTGAGGGTCCGACTCGTGCACGCTGCCGCCGATCCGGTGCTCGTCAGCGCCTTGGAGCAGGTCGTCGACCAGGTCATCGACGGCGCGGCGGGCGGCAGCCACACGCTGCGGATGCTGGTGGTCGGCGACTCGATCGCGCAGACCCTCGGCGCCGGGATCGCGGCATGGGGTGACGACACCGGGCGTGCCGTCGTCTGGAACGCTGCCCGGCCGGGTTGCTCGCTGCTCCGCGAGGGCGAGATCCTGGTGCGGGGCTACATGGAGGAGGGCTGCGTCGCCTGGGGGGTCTACTTCCGTGAGTACATTCGGGATTTTGCGCCCGATGTGGTCCTCATCCACTCCGGCCCCTGGGACCTGGCGAAGCGGCGCTTCGACGGTCGAGACGACTTCGTGGGCCCGGACGACCCCGATTACGACGCGTTCATGCGGTCCGAGTACACCGAGCTCCTCGACATCCTCGGTTCGGGGGGTGCGCCGATCGTGTGGATGTCGACCCCCTGCTTCACCCCGGCCTATGGCGACGAGTACGTGTTCCAGCCCGAGCGTCGGGTGGTGCAGGACGCCCTGCTCGACGACCTCGAAGACGAGGGCCGGCTGCACCTGTTCGATCTCGAGGCGCTGGCCTGTCCCGGCGGCGAGTACGACCGAGACTTCGCCGGCTTCGACGACGCTCGCTTCGATGGCGTGCACTTCAGCGAGGAATCGGCGGTGTGGATCACCGAGCAGATGACGCCGCTCCTCAGCGACCTCACCGGGGTCGAGCTCACCGATGATCAGGGCTCCGACGTGCTCACCAGCTCGACGAGCTGAGGCATCAACCAGCGGGCCACGACCATCGTCGACTCGATGGTGAAGTGGACGCCATCAGGACGCAGCGACGGGTCGAACCCCTCATCGGGCAGGCCGGCGACGAAGTCGGCCATGTCGTAGAGGTGGACCGACTCCCCTGGCCACGCCTCGACCTCCTCGGCGATGATGGCGTTGAGCCGCTGCATGCGCTCGGGATCCGACGCCGGGTACGGCTCGGGCGGCGGCGGCACGTCGTTGCGTCCGAGCTCGATCCGGGGACTGGTGAGCCAGACGACGGTGGGGGTCACCTCGGTGAGCGCCCCGAGAGCCGTGCGGATCTCCGACCGCAGGTAGGCGTCGTAGGTCGGGTCACCCGGAGCACGCCACTCGTCGTCGCCCTCGAGGCGGCGGTCGGCGACGTCCCACGGTCCGACCAGCACGATCGCCACGTCGGCGTCGTGCTCCTGGACCCACGCCGGCCACTCGTCGGGCCACTGGTCGCAGTCAGGGTGAACGGGACGACGGGTGCCGTGGTAGTCGACCTCCCCGAAGCGGGTGAGTCCGCACCCCTCCTCGATGACCCCACCGGCGTAGGTGGCTGCGCTCGTGTCGCGCGTCCACTGCGAGACTCCGTAGGCCAGCATCAGCGCGGTGGAGTCGCCGAACACCGCGAACCTCGGCAGGTCGGCGGCGGGGGCGGGACCATGCAGATCGACCTCCTGCACGGCCGGAGGGGCGGCAGCGAGAGCCGCCAGATCGTCGCCGGCTCCGGTCGGCACCGCCACGACGAGCGACACGAGTAGCGCCACCAGCGCCACTGGTGCCACAACCGCCGCCTGCCACCCGCGCACGAGCCGAGCGTCGCGGATCGGCTGCTCGACGACGATGTAGGAGAGCGTGGCCACGACGCCGGTGACCGCCAGTCGGGCCGCGAGCAGCTCGGGCCCGTCGAGGCCGGTTCGAGCGGGATCGAGCGCGAGGTAGATCGGCCAGTGGTAGAGGTAGACGCCGTAGGACACGAGCCCCAGCCGGCGGAGCGGTTCGAACGAGAGCAGGCCCCGCACCGGCCCGATCGCATGGGCGGCGACGATGACGGCCACCACGGCGAGGGCGTGCAACGCCAGACCACCGCGGTAGAGCCAGGGCTCGGTCTGGGGCACCCGAGCCCACGTGATGAGGAGGGCGGCCCCCGTGAGCAGACCGAGCGCTTGGACGAGGATCGCAGCTCGGCCTCTCGACGCCGGTGCGGGCGACGCCGCGCGCCGCTGCCGGTACAGCACCCCCGCGGCGGCGCCGATGAGGAGCTCGGCGGCGCGGGTGTCGGTGCCGTAGTACACCCTGGCCGTGTCGCCACCCGGGTCGTGCAGCACGGCCATGAGCACCACCGACACCCCGGCGAGGGCGGCGTAGGTGCCGGCGGTGGCCCAGCGGGCGACCGCCGACGACGGATCGGCCCGTCGGACCAGGACGAGGGTCCCGGCAGTGAGCAGCGGGAAGAGCACGTAGAACTGCTCCTCGATCGCCAGGCTCCAGAGGTGGGTGATCGGCGACGGCGCCGAGAACAGGGCCTCGTAGGAACCGCCGGTGGCCAGCAGGCGCCAGTTGGCCACGTAACCGAGCGCGGCAACGACATCGCCCCGGAGCGACGCCGCCTGGCTGGCGGTGGCCACCGTGTGGCCGAACACCACGATTCCGGCCAGGCACAGCCACGCGGCCGGGAGGAGGCGGCGCGCTCGGCGCACCCAGAAACGGCGCAGCGAGATCTGCCCGGAGCGCTCGTGCTCGACGTGGAGGATCGATGCGATGAGGAACCCCGACAGCGTGAAGAACGCCGACACCCCGAGGTAGCCGCCGCGGGCACCCGCCACCCCGTGGTGGAACAGCAGGACGGCAGCGACCGCCAGCCCTCGCAGACCGTCAAGCGCCGGTTGGTAGTCGATCGACCGCAGGTGGCCGGTGCTGGGAGCCGTCATGGGTGGCTCAGCGCCGAGTGAAGCGAACCACGCAGTTCCAGGTGATGAGCTCGCGGAGGCCGGGGATGTCGACGATCGGGCGAGCCCATGGCCAGTAGCGGGGCTCGACGCGGTCGATGGCGATGCGGTCCTCGGCCTCCATCAGCCGCAGGGTTGGGCCGATGTGCACCGCGAACAACCCCTCGCCGTAGCGGTTCTTGCGCGGCGGCCCGTGACGTCGCTCGTAGAGGCGCGGGCCACACTCGGGGCCGAGGTAGTGGTACGGGCTCATGTCGTGGCCGCCCCACGGCGAGTACCAGTTGGTCCACGACAGGTAGCCCCACCCACCCGGTCGCAGGACCCGCGCCATCTCGCCGATGACCTTGGCGGTGTCGGGCGTGTGCTCCAGCAGGTTCGAGCAGAACACTCCGTCGAAGGTAGCGTCGGCAACCGGCAGCTGGCCGGCGTCGCCGTGGAGGCCGCCGACGGCGCGACCGCCACGTCGTAGCTCGTCGAGGTCGCCGTCGACGGACATCACCGTGGCGCCCTCGTCGCGCAGGGCCTCGCTGTACCACCCGGGCCCGCAACCCAGATCGGCCAGCCGCTGGCCGTCGAGCGGGCCGTGGCGGCGGGCCAGGTCGCTGACGGCTTCGGCCGCCAGGAACCGGTAGAAGGGCTCGGGCTCGGTCTGTTCCGCCCGGAACAGCTGCCACATGGTGCGGTATCGGGCGATGCCGCTGGGCCGTGCGTCGTCGGGGCGCCAGGTGGCACCGGTGGAACCTCGACGGGGCACAGCAGACCTCCAGAACGCACATCCGGTCGACAGGAGCGCCGAGCATAGGCTGTCGCCGTGCCCGACTCCGTTCGGCGGCGAGTCGTTGCCGCGCTGACCACCCCGTTCGCCGTCCGCCTCGCGGTCATCGCGCTCCTGGGGCTGGCGGTACGTGTGGTCTACGTCCTCGTGGTGGCCGCCGATCGCCCGCTGTTCGGTGACGCGCTCAGCTACCACCTGTGGGCCGAGCAGATCGCCGACGGCAAGGGGATGGTGGCCGTCACCCACGAGCAAGTGGGTGTCGTGGTCGATCAGCCCACCCCCACCGCCGAGCTCGCTCCCCTGTTCCCCCACCTGCTCGGCCTGATCGCCTGGCTCGGGGCCACCACCGTCGCTGCCCAGAAGGTCGTGATGGCCTGCGTCGGCGCCATCACGGTGGTGCTGCTCGGGTTGGCCGGCCGCGAGGCCGCGGGCGAGCGCGTCGGCCTCCTGGCCGCCGGCATCGCCGCCGTGTACCCGTTCCTCTGGCTGCCCGACGGCTCGTTGATGAGCGAGACGCTCTACGGCATCGGGTTGGCCCTGCTGCTCTTCGCCGGCTTCCGGCTCGGACGTGGCCCCACCGTGGGTCTGGCCGTCGCCTACGGGGCGCTCGTCGGCCTGGCCGGGCTCACCCGCGGCGAGGCGCTGCTGCTCGGCCCACTCGTGCTGGTGCCGATCGTGTGGAACATGGGCGACGACCTGGCCGGGCGGCTCAGGGTACTGGCCGCAGGCGGGGTGGCCGCCGTGCTCGTGCTGGCACCGTGGACGATCCGCAACCTCGCCGAGTTCGCCGAGCCGGTGCTCATCGCCAACAACGCCAACGCCGTGTTCGCAGGTGCCAACTGCCCGAGCGTCTACGAGGGCCGCTGGCTCGGCCTCTGGACCCTCGAGTGCAACATCCCCGCACCGCCGGGCGACGAGTCGGAGCGGGCGGTGGCCCTTCGCCAGAGGGGGATCGACCACGTGCGCGACAACTTCGATCGCCTCCCAGTGGTGGTCGCGGCACGGTTCGGGCGGGCGTGGGAGCTCTACCACCCGATCGACCAGGCCAACTACGAGGTGCTCGAGGGTCGGCCGCGCGAGGCGTCGTTGGTGGGCCTCGCCTTCTACTACCCCCTGGTCGGTCTCGCCGCGGTCGGGGTCTGGCGCGTCCGCCGCGACCGTCGCCTGCTCGTGCCGACCGTGGCGCCGATCGTCGTCGTCTGCATCGTTGCCGTCGTCGTCTACGGAGTGACCCGATTCCGGTTCACCGCCGAGCCGGCCCTGATCGTCCTCGGAGCGCTCGGCATCGACCACCTCGTCCGTCGGCGCGGCGGGCACGTTCCTGTACCCGACCCTGCACCCGCCTCGCACTAGAGTTCCTGCCCGCACCAGGCCCACCGCACAGGTCCCCACCACACCGCCACGGAGCCCACCATTCCGCCTCCCGCCTTCACCGACCTCGCGACCACCGCCGATCACGCGCTGTCGCTGGGCATCCGCCGCGTCCACGTGCTGGCGTGGCGCGACATCGAGGACGTCGAAGCCGGAGGCTCGGAGATCCACGCCGCCAACGTGGCGCGCCTCTGGGCGGAGGCCGGCCTCGATGTGACGATGCGGGCCTCCCACGCCCAGGGGCAGCCGCCCACCGTCGATCGCGACGGCTACCACGTCATCCGGCGGGCCGGTCGCTACCTGGTGTTCCCCCGGGCCGTCGGATCCGAGCTGGCCGGCCGTCACGGCGAGCGCGATGCGCTGGTCGAGATCTGGAACGGCATGCCGTTCTTCTCACCGCTGTGGGCCACCGGACCTCGCGCCGTGTGGTTGCACCACGTGCACGCCGAGATGTGGCGCATGGTGCTGCCCCCCAACCTCGCCCGAATCGGCGACACGATCGAGAGCCGCATCGCGCCTCTCATCTACCGGCGCAGCCAGCTCGTCACCCTGTCCGACTCGTCGCGCGACGAGCTCATCGACCACCTGGGGTTCCGGGCCGACAGGGTCTCGGTCGTGCCGCCGGGCATCCACCCGCGGTTCGTGCCGGGCCCCGAGGGCAGCCGCTCCCCCACCCCGCTCGTCGTCGCCGCCGGCCGGTTCATGCCCGTCAAGCGGTTCGACCGCCTCATCCGCGAGGTCGCGGCGGTGCGCGAGCACATCGCCGACGTGCAGTTGGTGATCATCGGCAGCGGGTTCGAGCGGGTGGCGCTCACCCAGCTGGTCGACGACCTCGACGCCACTTCGTGGGTCACCTTCGCCGGGCAGGTCGACGACGATACGCTCGTCGAGCTCTACCAGCGGGCGTGGGTGGTCGCCAGCACCTCGGCCCGCGAGGGTTGGGGCATGACCATCACCGAGGCGGCGGCGTGTGGCACTCCTGCGGTCGCCACCGACATCTCGGGGCACCGCGATGCGCTCGACCACGGCGTCACCGGGCTCCTGGGATCGGCCGACGGCACGATCCGCGGCGAGCTCGAGAAGGTGCTCGGCGACGACGAGTTGCGCGCCAAGCTGGCGGCGAACGCGCGCAACCGGGCCGAGCGCTTCACCTGGGAGGCCACCGCAGTTGGCACGCTCGACGCGCTCATCGTCGATGCCCAGCGGCGGCACCGGCGCACCAGCTCCCCTCGTGCCTGACCGCCTCGCGCGGCTCACCGAGGCGCTGCGACGGCACTGGATCGTCGTCGTCCTCGCGTTCGTCGCCTACGTCCCGCCGCTGCTCACCCGGCCGGGGTGGCTCGCCGCCGACACCAAGGCATACCTGTTCATCAACCCCGGCGACCTGCTGGCCCGGGCCGCGTACATGTGGGACCCGAACGTGGCGATGGGCACCGTCACCCACCAGAACATCGGCTACGCGTTCCCGCTGGGTCCCCTGTTCTGGGTGGTCGAGCAGCTGCCGATGCCGATGTGGGTGGGCCAACGGCTCTGGATCGGCACCACCCTGTTCGCCGCGGGTGCCGGGTTCGTGTGGCTGGCGAAGCGGCTCTCGCTGTCGGGAGGAGCCCTGCTCGCCGGCGCCCTCGTCTACCAG
>JAENWR010000022.1 GCA_016649895.1 Acidimicrobiia bacterium
ATCCGCGTCTGGCGCTCATCCAGATGCGGCATCACCGTGGCAAAGAACCCCGACAGCCCCTCCTCGCTCAGCTCCACACACCCAACCTACACCTCGCGACTTATTCAGTGGTGGACCCTTACTGTTAGTAGCGGCTTGGAGTCTCCTGGCGCGAGCAGGCCGCTTTTCTGGCGCCAGTTGGCCAGCGGTGACGTCGGGCTCGATCGCGACTAGGTCCGAGTTGGCGAGGTCGCAGACTTCGTGACCTGCGCCGCTCGAAGTCTCAACTGCCTGTACCTCTCCTTCCTTGGGGACCTGGGCCCCGGGCGGTCGCTCGGGACCGGAGGCGAGTTGAGCCAAAGGTCCCGGTTGCGTCGCTGTGGTTCGACGCTTCCGACCCGACTCGCTGACGGAAGGGTGGGGAGACACCGACACACCCACTCCCGGGTGTAGAGCCGAAACCTCGCCGCCGCGTCGTGCGTCTAGGAGACAGGCAAACTCTCCCAGATTCAGCTGCAGCCGCTGGTGTTGCCGCAGCTGGGGCAGGCGTGGCACGAACCGGCCCGCTGCATCTGGACGCCGCACTGCATGCACAGCGGAGCGTCGGAACCCGCCGGCATCGGCGGAGCGATCCGGCGGGTGGCCTCCTCGCGCTCCATCTGTGCAGCCAGCTCGGAGGCCGACGGCACCGACTTGGGATCGGCAGGGATCTCGGAGCCCTGGCTGGTCTCCACCACCGACTCCTCGACGCCGGGCAGGGTCTGCTGGGTGCGCTCACCGGTGGTGAGGATGCCGAGCTCGGCCCGCTCGTCGTAGGTGAGGTACTCGACCGCGAGCTTGCGGAACAGGTAGTCCATGAGGCTGGTGGAGATGCGGATGTCGGGGTCGTCGGTCATACCGGCCGGCTCGAAGCGCTGGCCGATCAGGGCTTCGACGAACACCCGCAGCGGCACGCCGTACTGGAGGCCGTGCGACAGCGAGATGGCGAAGGCGTCCATGATGCCGGCAAGGGTGGAGCCCTGCTTGGACACCCGGACGAAGATCTCGCCCGGACGGCCGTCGGCGTACTCGCCGACGGTGACGAAGCCCTTGCAGTCGGCCACCCGGAACTCGAACGTCTTCGACGAGCGGGTGCGGGGCAGCTTCTCGCGGACCGGGACGTTGACGATCTTCTCGACGACCTTCTCGACCACCTCGGCGGGGGCGGCAGCTGCTACATCCTTCTTCACGGTGGAGAGCGGCTGGGCGTTCTTGCAGTTGTCGCGGTAGATGGCGACGGCCTTCACGCCGAGCTTCCAGGCGTCGATGTGCAGCTGCTCGACGTCGTCGATGGTGGCGTCCTCGGGCAGGTTCACCGTCTTGGAGATGGCTCCCGAGATGAACGGCTGGACGGCACCCATCATGCGGACGTGGCCGAGGTAGTGGATGACGTTGTCGCCCATGGAGCAGGCGAACACGTCGACGTGGTCGGCCTTGAGGTGCGGGGCGCCGAGGATGGTCTTGTTCTCCTCGAGGTAGGCGAGGATGTCGGCCTGCTCGTCGGCGGAGTAGCCGAGGTTGCGCAGGGAGCGGGGCACCGTCTGGTTGATGATCGACATGTTGCCGCCGCCGACCAGCTTCTTCATCTTGAACAGGCTGAGGTCGGGCTCGACGCCGGTGGTGTCGCAGTCCATCATCAGCCCGATGGTGCCGGTGGGGGCGAGCACAGAGGCCTGGGAGTTGCGCACGCCGTGCACCTCGGCGATGTCGCACGCCTCGTCCCACGCGTTCTGCGCGGCCGAGAGCAACGTTGCGGGCACGAGCTCCTCGTCGATGCCGGCATTGGCGGCACGGTGCATGTTGAGCACCTGGAGCGTGGGCTCACGGTTCTCGGCGAAGCCGGCGTAGGGACCCATGCGGGCCGCGGTGCGGGCCGATGTGGCGTATGCGTGGCCGGTCATCAGCGAGGTGATGGCCGCCGCCCAGGCCCGGCCCGAGTCGGTGTCGTAGCCGTGGCCGAGGGCCATGAGCAGGGCGCCGAGGTTGGCGTAGCCGAGCCCCAGCTGGCGGAACTTGCGGGTGTTCTCGGCGATGGCCGGTGTGGGGTAGTCGGCTCGGCCGACGAGGATCTCCTGGGCGGTGAAGACCACCTCGACCGCAGCCGTGAAGCCCTCGACGTCGAAGTGCTCCGACTCGGGCTTGAACTTGAGGAGGTTGAGGCTGGCCAGGTTGCACGCCGAGTTGTCGATGTGCATGTATTCGGAACAGTTGCGGACCACGACGCCGTTGACGACGTAGGAGTGGTTGCGGGGCTCGGAGAGGTTGTAGGTGGTCTCGACCCCGTCGTCGATCCGCTCGGCGAGCCGTGTCGTGTCATCGGTCTCGTAGAAGCGATGACCCTCGATCAGGCCGGCCAGTCGGTCGGCCTTGGCCGGCAGGTCGAACCCGACGTGCTGGGCGTAATGGGCGATGGACGTGCTCGAGATGCGCAGGTCGTACATGGGCTTGGCGTCGTCGTGGGCGACGGTGCCATCGGTGCGCACGTGGCTGAACACGGCCTCGGCGGCACCCCTTGTGTTGTAGATCCGGCTGGTGATGCCGAGCGTGGTGAGAAGGCGCTGCACGTCCTGCAGCAGTGCCTCCGACGACGAGCCCAGGCCGACGTAGCGGGACTTCTCGCCGTCGTACACGCAGCCGTCGGCGTCGAACAGGCCCCGGAGGAACGCACCGACCACCTCCGCAGGGGCTTCGTTGATGACCCACGGCACCCGCTTCTTGCTGGCGAGAGCGTCGGTGATGCCGAGCGCCTCGAGGAAGCGCGCCACGACGCGGCGGCTCTGGCGAAGCTGGACGGTGCCGTCCGCCTGCTCTGACGGGGTCGGCTCGCGGCCATCGTTGATCTCGGTGATGAGCGCGCGGTGGCGGGGCAGCGCGTGCTCCTGGTCGTCGGCACTGCCGTAGACCGTGGTGGCGGTGTCGCCGGAGAGGCACCCATCGCCGACCAGCCAGCCGAGGTAGTGGGCGAGATCGTCGCTCCACTTCTCGGGCAGGTTGAGCGCAGCCGCTCGGTCGCCGGTGGTGGCATAGGCCAGCACATCGGTGGCGACAGGAAGCGAAAGGCTGGCCGACACCGCCGGTGCCGGGATGTTGAGCGTGGCGATGCGGTCGTCGGCGGTGAGGTCCGATGCCGCCACGTAGCCGCGGTTGCGGGTGAAGATCTTGTGGCCAGCCGTGCAGCGCAGCTCCATGCCGTTGGAGAACCGGAGCTTCACGATCTCGTTGACACCGGTGATCATGAACGCGTCGGGTGTGGTGATCTCGACGCGCTCCGACGGAACGTCGGGGTTGGTGGCGTCATGGGTGTAGACGCCGAAGGTCTCCCCGTCGTTGGCCCGGTCGATGAGGTCGACGAAGCTGATGAGACCCTTGTCGGTGTGCACGAGCGAGTCGCCGGTGAAGCAGGGGTTAGATCCGTTGATGCGGTCGGTGTTCGCCGCGGTGTGCCACCGGTTGATGGTGGTGTCGAACTGCATGCCGGGGTCGGCACACTCCCAGGCGGCGGTGGCGAACTGGCGCATGAGGTCGCGGGCCCGCACGGTCTTGACGACATCGCCCGTGGTGACGGCGTGGAGGTTCCAGTCGCGGTCGTCAATGACGGCCTGCATGAACTCGTCGGTGACGCGGATCGAGTTGTTGGCGTTCTGGTACTGCACCGACGCCATGTCGATGCCGTCGAGGCTCATGTCGAAGCCGGCCTCGGCGAGGGCGCGGATCTTGCGCTCCTCGCGGGCCTTGACCCAGATGAAGTCCTCCACGTCGGGGTGCTCGGCGTCGAGGATGACCATCTTGGCGGCACGGCGCGTCTTTCCGCCGGACTTGATGGTGCCGGCCGAGGCGTCGGCGCCGCGCATGAAGCTGACCGGTCCCGAGGCGGTGCCGCCACCCTTCAGGTACTCCTTGGACGAGCGGATCTTCGACAGGTTGATGCCGGCGCCCGAGCCGCCCTTGAAGATGGTTCCTTCCTCGACGTACCAGTTGAGGATGGAGTCCATGGTGTCGTCGACCGAGAGGATGAAGCAGGCGCTGGCCTGCTGCGGAACGCCCGGAACCCCGATGTTGAACCACACCGGCGAGTTGAAGGCAGCCTTCTGGGTGGCCACGAGGTGCTTGAGCTCGGCTCGGAACGCCTCGGCCTCGGCGTCGTTGACGAAGTAGCCGCCCTCGACGCCCCACGTGGTGATGGTGTCGACGACCCGGTCGATGACCTGCTTCAGCGAGCTCTCGCGCTCGGGGGTGCCGGGGGTGCCACGGAAGTACTTCTGGGTGACGATGTTGGTGGCGTTGATCGACCACGTGGTGGGGAACTCGACGCCGAGCTGCTCGAATGCGACCGAACCATCGCGGAAGTTGGTGATGCGGCTGTCGCGGCGCTCCCACTCGAGCTCGTCGTAGGGGTGCACGCCCTCGGTGGTGAAGTAACGACGGATGCCGATGCCGGTCTGCTCCGGGGCCAGGGCCATGCGATGAGCTCCTCGTGTGCGCCGTCGACCGACGGCGTTGCGATTGATGTGCCCGCCGATCAGCGAACACCAGATGTTGTGCGTTTCCCCCGCTCTCGCGACCTTAGCCACAAGATGTAGGGATGATTACATCATCGTAATTCCATCGGTGTCAATGGCCACCGCATCAAATCTGCTCCGGTGTCCCGGGTGCGAGAGCCAAGGGGGCGCCGGCGCCGCGTCCGGTATGACGCTCCCCTGACCCTCGCCGTGGCATGGGTCCCGGGGGCGATGGGCTGGACAGGTCCGAACCGGCAGCCTCCGGCCCCGTCGGGCCATCGACCGTCCGCCCAAGGGCATCGTCCAACCCGCCAGCGAGGTCGAGACGCCCACAACTGTGCCGTCCAGCCCACCGCCTCCGGTGTACTCCGCCACACTACGGAACCTGCCCTGTGGAACGTAAGGGGGAACAAGCTGTGAATTGCCGGTGGACGACGGGCCGACTTCTCCACAGTCTACGGCGTCCAGCGTCCGCGACAACAGCGTGCGCGACGTCGTCGGAACCCCTGCGGGTGCCCACCGCATAACCTCGCCGACGATGCTTCGCCTCCTCCCCCTCGACCCCTCGATGCCGGCACGCGAGCTCGCGGCCGACCCTGCGGTGATCGACGGGTTCATCGCCGACGAGCCCCGGCCACAGCCCGCGGGGCGACCCTGGGTGGCGGTCAACATGGTGGTCACGGCCGATGGAGCGACCCACGTCGATGGCGTCTCGGGCCCCATCGGTGGTGGTGCCGACCTGGCAGTGTTCGTGGCGCTGCGGGCGGCGGCCGACGTGATCCTCGCCGGCTCGGCCACCGTCACCGCCGAGCGCTACCGGCCGCCGATGGGCAACGCGGCGCGTCGACAGCGCCGCACCGATCGGGGCCAAGCGCCACTCCCCCGTCTCGCCGTCATCTCCAACCGGGGCGACGTCGATCTGTCCCTGCCGATGTTCTCCGATGCCAGCGACGAGAACCGGCCCATCGTGGTGGTGGCCGACGGGCTCGACCCAGCTCGCCGTCGCGCCATCGAACAGGTCGCCGAGGTGCTCGTTGCCGGCGACGAGCGGGTCGACATGACCAGGGCCATCGCTGCACTGGGCACCACCGCCGGGGCCAGCTTCGTGCTGGCCGAGGGTGGCGCCACCCTCAACGGGCTCCTCGTCGAGGCCGATCTCGTCGACGAGTGGTGCATCACGGTCGCACCGCTGCTCGCAGGAGGCGACGCCCGGCGCGCTGCCATCGGCCCCCCGTCGGACCTTCGACCGATGCGCCTCGACCGGATCCTCGAAGCCGACGGCGAGTTGATCCTGCGCTACGTGCGCTCGGACCCTCGGTAGCTGCGCCAGACCCACCCATACCGATGGGCGACTCGGAGCGCGGGGATCAGCGGCGCTTGGGTTCGGTCGACTTGGTGAGCACGGCCACCTCGCGCTCGAAGTCGGCAGGATCGTCGAAACCCTTGTAGACGCTTGCGAAGCGTAGGTAGGCCACCTGATCGAGCTCGCGCAGCTGCTCGAGCACCGCGAGGCCGACCTCCTCGCTGCTCACCTCGGGCCCGATGAGCCGCAACGACTCCTCGACCTCGGTCGCGAGCTGCTGCAGCTGTGCCTCGGTGATGGGGCGGTACTTTCCGGCGGACTGCACGCCGCCGATGATCTTGGCGGCGTCGAACGGTGCACGCTCGCCCGAGCGCTTCACGATGGTGAGCGGCAGCTCCTCGAGCCGCTCGAAGGTCGTGTAGCGCCGACCGCATTCGAGGCACTGGCGGCGTCGGCGAATGGACCCACCATCGTCGGATTGGCGCGAATCGACGACCTTGTCATCGATTCCACCACACGACGGACACCTCATCGCCGGGACGCTACTGCCCGGTCGTCCGGCGACGCATGTCGAGATGACGGCGGACGAGCCGTGTTCGGCGGCCTCACGCAGCAGGGTCACCCCAGCGACGTGGCCGCAGCAGGATCGGCAGGGATGCCGCGCTGGCCGTCGAGCACGCGACCGATTGCTGCGGTGCCCACCGCCACGGCGAGGACGACGACCACCGCAGCGATGGCGAGCACCAGCCGGACGGCGACATCGGCGGGTGCCAGCGGCTGGCCGCCCTGTGCGGCCCGGACCGGTGGACGATGCGGGAGGACCTGCGCCGACCGCCGCCGGGCCACGAACGGGGGGAGTTGGTGGTGGGTGTCGGTGGTGATCGCAGCCATGGGGTCATCTTCTCCAGGGGGTGTGACACTGATGGGTTCGATGGGCAGGGCGCCGGTGCGGAAGCCACGGGCGGGGGTCCACCCCCACATCGGTGAGCGCTGGTAGAACGATCGTTCGACGAACGCCTGTTCGGAGAACAGCCAACCACGAACGTGCGTTCGTCGTCAAGCTCCACTCGAACAGATGTTTGCCAGCCGAGGTCGAGGCTGGTACCGTCAAACTGATGTTCGATCGCCGGTACGCGGCCAGACCCGACAGAACCCACCGAGGGGCAGATCAACGTGACTGACACGACACTGACCAGCCGGCAGCGCCAGGTCCTCGAGACCATCGAGGCGCACATGCGAGATCGGGGCTATCCCCCGTCGGTCCGCGAGATCGGCGAGGCGGTCGGGCTCAACTCGCCCTCCACCGTCCACTCCCACCTCGCCACCCTGCAGCGTCTCGGCTACCTCCGCCGCGACCCCACCAAGCCCCGCGCCATCGAGGTGCTCTGGGAGGCCAACTCCGGTCCCAACGTCGAGCGCCGGCCCGTCAGGCACGTCCCCGTGGTGGGCGACGTGGCCGCCGGCACCGACGTGCTGGCTCACGAGAACATCGACGAGACCATGCCGGTCCCGGCCGACCTCACCGGCGACGGCGACTTGTTCATGCTCCGGGTGCGCGGCGACTCGATGATCGACGCCGGCATCCTCGATGGCGACTTCGTGGTGGCACGGGTGCAGAGCACCGCCGACAACGGCGAGATCGTCATCGCCGGCATCCCTGGCGAGGAGGCGACCGTGAAGACCTGGACCCAGCGCGACGGCAAGGTCGTCCTGCTCCCGGCCAACAGCCGCCTGTCGCCCATGGAGTTCGAACCCGACGAGGTGCAGATCTTCGGCCGGGTCGTCACGGTGATGCGTCGCCTCTGAGCGCACCGCTCGACGCGGGTTGGCGAGGGCCCCCCGCCCGCCGATGTGCGACGCTTCGTCGGATGGCACCACTCTCCGCTCTCGATGAGGCATCGCCCGTTCCTGTCGTCGGCATGATGGGCGCCGGTCAGCTCGCCCGCATGTCGCATCAGGCCGCGATCTCCCTCGGGATCCCGCTGCGGATCCTCGCTGCCGACGCCACCGACTCGGCGGCCCTCGTCAGCCCCACCATCGACATCGGTGATCCCGGCTCCGCAGCCGACCTGCGCCGCTTCGCCACCGGATGTGAGATCGTCACCTTCGACCACGAGCTGGTCGACCTCGACGCGCTCGCCGAGCTCGAGCATGCGGGCACGGTGATCGCCCGGCCGTCGGCCGCCGCCCTCGCCTTCGCCACCGACAAGGCGCACCAGCGCACACGCTTCGCCCACCGCGGGCTGCCACTCCCCCGCCACCGGATCGTTGCCGATGCCGCCACGGCGCTGGCGGCAGCCGAGGAGCTCGGGTGGCCGGCGGTCGTGAAGACAGCTCGCGGCGGCTACGACGGTCGCGGCGTCTGGATCGTGGCCGACGCCGACGCCGCGCAGGCGGTGCTCACGACGCTCACCGACGCCGACGGCGTCCTCCCCACCGTCATCGTCGAGGAGGCGGTGCGCATCGAGCGCGAGCTCGCCGTCGTGGTGGTGCGTGGCGCCCAGGGCACCACCGTCAGCTACCCGGTCACCGAGACGGTCCAGGTCGACGGCATCTGCCGCGAGACGATCACCCCGGCCCGGGTCAGTCCCGAGGTCGCCGCCGAGGCCACGCGCATCGCAGAAGCGGCCGCCGAGGTAGCTGGCGCCGTCGGGCTCATCGCCGTCGAGCTCTTCTACGACGGCACCGACATCACCATCAACGAGGTAGCGACCCGACCGCACAACTCGGCGCACTGGTCGATCGAGGGAGCGGTCACCTCGCAGTTCGAGAACCACCTGCGCGCCGTGGCCGACCTCCCGCTGGGCGACACCGCCACCCGCGCCCCTGTCGTGGTCAGCGCCAACATCCTGGGCCACGCCGACGGCCGCGACCCCGCCGACCACCTCGGTGCCGCGCTCGCCGTGCGCGGCGCCGCCGTCCACCTCTACGGGAAGGGGCCACGGCCGGGCCGTAAGCTCGGCCACGTGACCGTCCTCGCCGACACCATCGACGACGCCCGCAGCCGGGCTCGATCCGCCGTCGCCCGCCTGGGTGACCCGGTGCCGGAGGTGTCGCAGTGAGCGTGGCCGTCGTCATGGGGAGCGACTCCGACTACCCCACCATGGAAGCCGCCGTCGAGGTCCTGCGCGAGTTCGATGTCGAGCACGAGGTTCGGGTGGTGTCGGCCCATCGCACGCCCGATGCCATGGTGGCGTTCGGCCACGAGGCGGCCGGGCGGGGTGTCGAGGTCATCATCGTCGGAGCCGGTGGTGCTGCGCACCTGCCGGGGATGCTCGCATCGGTGACACCGTTGCCGGTCATCGGCGTACCGGTTCCCCTCGCCCACCTCGACGGGATGGACTCGCTGCTGTCGATCGTGCAGATGCCGGCCGGCGTCCCCGTGGCCACCGTGTCGATCGGCGGCGCCCGCAACGCCGGGCTCCTCGCCGTGCGCATCCTCGGCGTGTCCGACCCCGAGCGGCGGGCCCGCATGGAGCAGTTCCAGGTCGATCTCGCCGACACCGCCCGCGCCAAGGACACCGCCCTCCAGCACCGCCTCGGCACCATCTGAGCGGGCGGGATCCCTGGGGATCCGATCAGGGGGTGGTGAGCAGGTCGACCAGGGCTGCGTAGGCGACCTCGAGGTCGCGGCGATGCAACCGCTCTCCGGGTGCGTGGGCGATTGTGGAGTCGCCGGGCCCGAAGTTGGCGGCGGGGATCCCGGCTGCCGCGAAGCGCGCCACGTCGGTCCAGCCCAGCTTGGCGCGCACCTCGACGTCGCTGCGGCTGACCAGCTGCTGCACGAGCGGGTGGTCGGTGGCCGGCCAGGCGGCGCCACCCACGTCGACCACCTCGACCGAGTCGCCCTCGGCGAGGAGCGACGACAGGATCTCGCGCACGTGAGCCTCCGCCTCGGCGGGAGTGCGATCCGGTGCGAAGCGGTGGTTGATGGTGACCGAGGCCGAATCGGGGACCACGTTGCCGGCGACCCCGCCCTCGATGGCCACCGCCTGGAGTCCCTCGTGGTACTCGCAGCCAGCGATGACAGGCCGCCGTGGCTCGTAGAGCTCGAGGGCCGCGAGGATCCGCCCTGCACGGTGGATGGCGTTGACGCCCATCCAGGCCCGGGCGGTATGGGCGCGCCGCCCCACCAACGACACGACGAGGCGCATGGTGCCCTGACAGCCGGCCTCGACGGCGGCCGAGGTGGGCTCACCCAGGAGCGCCAGGTCGCCGACGAGGAGGTCGGGGCGCAGCTCGAACAGCTCGCCGAGCCCGTTGTGCGCCTCGGCGACCTCTTCGCGCGCGTAGAACACGTAGGTGACGTCGACGACCGGCTCGTCCACCGTGCGGGCCAGCTCGAGCATGACGGCGATCCCGCCCTTCATGTCGGCGGAGCCGAGGCCCCACAGCACGTCGCCGTCGATGTGCGCCCGCTCGTTGCCGTTGGCTGGAACCGTGTCGGTGTGACCGGCGAGGACCAGGCGGGTCGAGCGGCCGAGGGTGGTGCGAGCCACCAGGTTGTCGCCGACCCGCTCGACGTCGAGCCACGGGACGGCGCGCAGCTCGGACTCGATGAAGTCGACCACGGGTCCCTCCTGGAACGAGGGCGATGGGAGATCGACCAGCTGGGCGGTGAGCTGCAGGAGGTCGGTCATGGCCGGGACATGGCCATCAGACCGCCACGCCGTGCTCGCGCAGGACCGCGTTGAGCGCTGCCTTGTCGTGGCGCTCGCCCTCGGCGAAGTGCTTGATGATGAGCGCGCACGGCATGCCGAACGTGCCGCCGTCGAACTCCTTCGGCCGGGTGGCATTGATGACGAGGCACCACGGCGGCACCACCCCGCGCGACACCTCGAGACCGGTGTTGGCGTCGATCACAGGGATCGACGGGTTCAGGATGACGCCCGCACCCAGCATCGCCCCGCGGCCGACGCGTGCGCCTTCGGTGACCATCGAGCGGCTGCCGATGAACGCCTCGTCGTCGATGACGACCGGTTCGGCCTGCGGCGGTTCGAGCACACCACCGATGCCGACGCCACCCGACAGGTGGACGTTGGTGCCGATCTGCGCACACGACCCGACGGTGGCCCAGGTGTCGACCATCGACCCGGCGCCGACGCGCGCCCCGATGTTGACGTAGCTCGGCATCAAGATGACGCCCTTGTCGAGGAACGAGCCCCATCGGGCCGATGCGCCAGGCACCACCCGGACCCCCGCCGCCTCGTAGCCCGACTTCAGCGGGATCTTGTCGGCGTACTCGAACGGGCCGAGCTCGAGGGTCTCCATCTGCGCCACCTTGAACAGCAGCAAGATGGCGTGCTTGAGCCACTGGTAGACGACGACGTCGCCCATGGTGGTGCCGTTGGGCAGCACCTCGGCGACACGGGCCTCGCCCAAATCGAGCATCGCGACGGCCTCGCGGATGGTGGACGCCACGTCGGGGTCGGCCACGTCGAGCGTGTCGCGGTTCTCCCAGAGCTCTTCGATGCGTGCTTCGAGATCGGACATGGCGCGAGGCTACCGCCGCCCCGGAAGCCGGCAGAACCGTTCAAGCCACCTCGCGCGGTGGTAGCTCTGGTGACATGAGCACACCACCGCTGCGCCGCGCCGACGTCGACCCAGCGCCGACGGCCGATGCCGTCCTGCCCCACATCCAGCCAGGTACGCACTTGATCGTGCCGCTGGCCAACGGCGAGCCGCGCACCGTGCTCGACGCCGTGGAGCGAGGAGCCGATGGGTTCCGCGGCGTGCGGGTGCACCAGATGCACGCCATGTTCGACCGGCCATACCTCCACGGCGAACACGACGGTCGCCTCGACCACGTGGCCTACTTCCTCTCCCACGTCACCCGTCCGGCGTTCCACGCTGGCACCGTCGACCTGGTGCCGTGCAACTTCTCCGAGGTGCCGATGCTGTTGCGCCGCCTCGACGGTCCGAAGCTGGTGCTCGCCGCCGCATCGCCGCCCGACCGCCACGGCTACTTCTCCCTGGGCGTCAGCGCCGACTACGTGGCGCCGTTCATCGGCCAGGTGCCGTTCTTCATCGAAGCCAACCCGGCGATGCCCCGCACGTTCGGGCGCAACTCGGTGCACATCACCCAGACCGTCGGTTGGGTCGAGGCCGACTACCCCCTGGTCGAGGTGGAGCCGGCCGAGCCGAGCGACCTCGACCGCCACATCGCAGATTCCGTCGCCGAGCGGATCCCCGACGGCGCCACGTTGCAGGTCGGCATCGGGTCGATCCCCAACGCTGTCCTGGCCAACCTCGTCGACCACCGCGACCTGGGCCTGCACACCGAGCTGCTGTCCGACGGCATCATCGACCTGGTGCTCCGCGGCGTCCTCACCGGCACCCGCAAGTCGCGCCGGCCGGGCAAGCACGTCACCACCTTCGCCCTCGGCACCCGCGCTCTCTACGACTTCCTCCACGAGAACCCGGCGGTCGAGCTGCTCCCCGTCGACTACGTGAACGATCCTCGTGTCATCGCCACCGAGCGCAACTTCGTGTCGATCAACGCCACCACCGAGGTCGACTTCATCGGCCAGTGCGCGTCGGAGACCATCGGCGGCCGCTACTGGTCGGGCAGTGGAGGCCAAGCCGACTTCGCCCGCGGCGCGCTCTACGCCGAGTCGGGCCAGGGGTTCGTCGTGCTGCGCTCCACCACGTCTGACGGCTCGTTCTCGCGCATCCGTCCCCATCTGACCAACGGTTCGGTCGTGACCACCATGAAGAACACCGTCGACAAGGTGGTCACCGAGTACGGCGTGGCCGAGCTGCGAGGCCGTTCGATCCGCGAACGCACCCGTGCCTTGATCTCCATCGCCCATCCCGACTTCCGCGACGAGCTCCTGAGAGAGGCGACGACGCTCGGCTACATCTGATGCCGAGCGCCCAGAGGCGTCAGATCGCCGCGAGCCGCTGCTCGACCAGGCTCAGCCGCTCCTCGGGCTGGACCATTGCGATGCGCACGTGGCCGGCGCCGGCCGCCCCGTAGAACTCCCCCGGGCTCACCAGCACCCCCGCGTCGGCCGCCAGACGAGCGGCGAACGCCCAAGCATCGCCGTCGGGGGCAGCCACCCACAGGTAGAAGGCACCTCCCGGCATGGCCACGTCGATGCCGTAGGTGCGGCCGAGGAGCTCGGCCGCCCACTCGAGGCGACGGCGGTAGCGCGCGCGCTGCGCGTCGACGTGGTCGTCATCGGCGAAGGCGACCACCGCGGCGGCCTGCACCGGTCCGGGCAACATGAACCCAGCGTGCTTGCGCACCTCTTGGAGGAAGTGGACGAGATCAGCGTCTCCCGCGTAGAAGCCGGCCCGCACCCCGGCCAGGTTCGACCGCTTCGAGAGCGAGTGGACAGCGAGCACGCCCTCGGTGCCCTCGGTGAGGATGGTGCGGGGCGGGCCATCCCATGTGAACTCTGCGTAGCACTCGTCGGACAGCACCGACACCGAGTTGGCTCGGCCCCACGCGGCGGCCTCGGCCAGGTCGTCGAGCCCACCGGCGGGGTTGCCGGGCGTGTTCACCCAGAGGCACAGGGCCCTCGCCGCGTCGGCGGGGTCGATGGCCGACAGATCGATGCGCCACTGATCGTCGACCGGGACGGCGACGGCGCGACAGCCGGCCAGCGTGGCGCCCATCTCGTAGGTCGGGTAGCTGATCGCGGGATAGAGCACCGTGTCGCGGGAGGGATCGCGCAGGTGCAGCCACTGAGGGATGCCCGCGACGAGCTCCTTCGTGCCGATGCACGCGCCCACGGCACTCGGATCGACCTGCGCACCGAGCCGGCGCCGCACCCATGAGCTGGCTGCCTCACGGAACGCCACTGTTCCGATCGATGCCGGGTAGCCCCTCTCGGCGTTCGACGCGGACAGCGCGGCCACGACGTCGGCCGGCGGTGAGTCGCACGGCGTGCCGATCGACAGGTCGACCATGCCACCGTCGTGGGCACCCGCGACTGCCTTGAGGTCGTCGAGGCGATCGTAGGGGTACGGGGGCGGGACGAAGCCGGCGGCGCTCATGGGCCTCATGCAAGCACAATCGCTACGAGGGCCCGAGCACATTGCCGCGCGGCGCCCTCAGCCGACGACGAACTCGGCGAGACGAGCCGATGCTGCGTCGTCGAGCCGGGCACGCATCCGCATGCCGGCCTCGTCGGTGGTCTCCACCAGCACCTCGCCTTCGCGGTGCACGGCTGCGATGACGTCGCCACGGTCGAACGGCACCATGAGCTCCACCACGTTGGTGAGCGCCCGCAAGCGGTCGCCGATGGCCGCCAGCAGCTCGGGGATGCCGTCGCCGGTGACGGCGGAGATGGCGACCGAGCCCGGGTGCTGGGCCACCAGCCGCGCCGACTCGGTGGTGAGGTCGGACTTGTTGAAGACGATGAGCTCGGGCACCTCGGCCGCGTCGATCTCGCCGAGCACCACCCGAACAGCGTTGAGGTGGGCCTCGGTGTCGGGCGCCGACGCATCCACGATGTGGACGAGCAGGTCGGCCTCGGCGACCACCTCGAGCGTCGACTTGAACGCCTCGACCAGTTGGTGGGGCAGCTTCTTCACGAACCCGACCGTGTCGGTGACCAATACCGTCTCGCCGCCGGGCAGCTGCAGGCGGCGCGTCGTGGCGTCGAGGGTGGCGAAGAGGCGGTTCTCGACCAGTACACCCGCGTCGGTGAGGCGGTTGAGGAGGGTCGACTTGCCGGCGTTGGTGTAGCCGACGATGGCGACCTGCTGGAACGGCGAGCGACGGCGCGCCTTGCGCTGGCTGTCGCGATGGTGACCGATCTGACGCAGGTCGGCTTCGAGTTTGTGGATGAGACGGGACACGCGTCGTCGATCGACCTCGAGCTGGGTCTCGCCAGGACCACGACGGGCACCGATTCCACCTGCCTGCTGCGACAGGGACTTGCCCTTGCCACGCAGGCGCGGCAGGCGGTACTTCAGCAGGGCCAGCTGCACCTGGGCCTTGCCCTCCACCGTGTGGGCGTTCTGGGCGAAGATGTCGAGGATGACGGCAGTGCGGTCGATGGCCGAGCGGCCCAGCAGCTTCTCGAGGTTGTTCTGCTGCGCGGGCGTGAGCTCGTCGTCGAACACCACGGTGTCGGCGTCGACCGATTCGGCCAGCACGCGGATCTCCTCCACCTTGCCCTTGCCGATGTAGGTGGCCGGATCGGCTCCAGACCGACGCTGGGCAACACGGGCGACCTCGTCGGCGCCTGCGGTGTCGATGAGCAGGGCGAGCTCGTCGAGCGAGGCCTCGGTGTCGTCGTCATCCTGTCCCGGCCAGGTGACGCCGACCAGGATGATCTTCTCCCGGAAGGAGCGCTCGATGAACGCGCTCGTCTCGCCGCCGTACTCGCCGAACGCGCCGCGGTGGTCCGACGGCTCGTCGGGGACGACCACGAGATCGGCGTCGATGTCGTCGAGGTCGCCCATGTCGTAGATGTCGGTGACATCGTCGAGCTCGAAGCCCTCGGCATCGAACTTCCCGTCGTCGTGGTTGGTCGGGCCGTCAGCCACCGAGCACCACCGCCTCGTCGATCTCGATGTCGGCCACGTGCACCGCGGGGCCACTGAGGATGGCGCGATCGTCGACCAGGTCGACCACCACCGAACCTCCCGGCATGTGCACCGTGACGGTGGAGCCGACCATCCCCCACCTGCGGGCCAGCGAGGCAGCAGCGCAGGCGCCGGTGCCGCAGGCCTGGGTGATACCGGCGCCACGCTCCCACACCCGCAACACCAGGCTGTCGGGATCGGGTCCGGGGGCGATGAGCTCGACGTTGATGCCGTCGGCATATATCGCCTCGATGGCCGGACCGACCTCGCCAAGCGCGATGTCGGCCAGTAGGTCGCCGTCGACCCAGGCCACGAGGTGGGGGTTGCCGAGGTCGGCGGTGGCGACCTCCTTCACCTCGATCGGAAGCTCCGAACCCGCGACGCCAGGGCCGGGGCCGACCACACCGAGGTCGACCGACGCCACGACCTTGTGCCTGCTGGGCCCACGAGAGATCGACACCTCGCGGCGTCCGGTGTCGGTGTCGATGGCGACCACGCCGTCGGCGAGACCCTTCGAACGCGCCACCGCCTGCGCGAGGCAACGGATGCCATTGCCGCTCATCTCGGCCCGGCTGCCGTCGGCGTTCCACAGGTGCATCACGACGTCGGCATCGCTACCGGGAGCGGGGCGCGCACCGTGGATGAGGCCGTCGGCGCCGAGTCCGGACCGGCGATCGCAGAGCTGTCGCGCCATGTCGGGGCCAGCCGTGACCTCGGTGGAGTTGCGGTCATCGAGGACGACGAGGAAGTCGTTGCGGAGGCCGTGGTGCATCGAGAGTTGCATGTCGGGTCAGTCTCGCCCCTCGAGCGCCGATTGCACCACCAGGTTCTCGTGATGCGCCGGCGTCAGGCCCGGTCCCAGATGCGCAGCACCTCATCGGCGTGCTCGCTGGGGTCGGCCGCCCCACCGTCGCCGACATCGAGCCACTCGATGCGGGGATCTCGCCGGAACCACCGGTCTTGGCGCCGTGCGAAGCGACGCGTGCGGGCGATGGCCAGCTCGAGCGCCTCGTCGAGCGTCATCCGTCCCTCGAGGTGCTCAGCGATCTCCTTGTACCCAAGGGCTTGCCCGGCGCTGCGCGACACGCCGTTGGGATGTGCGAAGAGCGTGCACACCTCGTCGACGAAGCCGTCGGCCAGCTGCGCCTGGTAGCGCTGGACGATCCTTTCGTCGATGACGGGCCGCGGCCGACGGATGCCGACGAGTCGGAACCGAGTCGGCCCGTAGTTCTCGAGTCCGGGCCCGTACGACGAGAACGGACGTCCACTACCGATCGTCACCTCGAGGGCGCGCAGCACGCGCCGCCGGTTGCCGGGCTCCATCCGGGTGGCCGCCAGGGGGTCGAGCTCGGCGAGTCGGCGGTGGAGTGCCGTGGTGTCGGGCTCGGCCTCGAGCTCGGCGACGACATCGGGGAACCGGCCTGCCATCTCGAGGCCGTCGATGACCGCCCGCAGGTAGAGGCCCGTTCCGCCGACGAGGAGGTGTCGGGCTCCTCGCGCCTCGACGTCGTCGATGGCGGCAAGGATCGCCGCTTGGAACTCGGCGACGGTGAACTCGTCCCAGGGATCGACCAGGTCGAGACCGTGGTGCGGCACCTCGGCACGCTCGGCGGGTGTGGCCTTGGCGGTGCCGATGTCCATGCCCCGGTACACCTGCATGGAGTCGACCGATACCAACTCGACACCCGGGCGTGCCCTGGCCACAGCCATGGCGAGGGCGGACTTGCCCGACGCGGTGGTTCCCACGATGGCGAGCGGAGGGGCGGCGCCACCCTCGGCCGATGACATGACGTTCAGAAGAGCTCGTCGAGCATCACGAAGAAGTCGACACGCGCCAGATCGGGCCACTCGATGCCGTAGGCATCGAAGAACAGGCCGACCGCCTCGCCGCCGAGGTTGTGGGCGATGCTGCGGGCGCCGATGCCGAGGTCGCGGTAGCGGTCGCCGACGCCGACCAGCCCCAGGTCGACGTAGCCCGACACCGCTCCTTCAGCCGCGAAGACGTTCGGTATGCAGTAGTCGCCGTGGGCCACCACGAGGTCGGGTGGATCGTCGGGTTGCCGCGACCTGACGTGGCCGAGCAGCTCCTCGGCGGTGACGCCACGGTGGATCGGCTCGAAGTCACCAGCGGCGACGAGCCCGGCCTCGACCCGATCGGCGGCGATGGCGACCAAGGCGTCGGTGCGGCCGTCGAACGGGCAGGACTCGACATCGAGGGAGTCGTGGAACGTGCGCAGGGCCTCGGCGAACAGGCGCACCACGCGCTCGGGATCGCCACCCAGCTCTCGGCTGGTGAGATCGGAACCGTCGAGGGCGGTGATCACCATCCACTCGACATGGTCGTCGGCACCGTGTGCCACCAGCTCGGGCACCGCGATGCTGCCCGCGAGCCACTCGAGGCGCTCGATCTCGTGGCGGATCGATGGTGAGCTGCCACCGCGTTCGACCAGCTTCACGAACAGGTCGGCGGCGCCGTCGCGCACCACCCGGGCGACGACCGAACCCGACCGGCCGACGGTGACCGGAACGAGTTCGCCCTCGCCGAGGACGGCGTGGAGGTCGGGCGGAAGGTCGCCGACGTGCAGTTCGGCCATCGGCGTCAGCCGGCGACGACGGGGATGCGGGTGCGGTGCCGCGGCATGGCGAGCACCTCACGCAGCTCGCCCCGCAGGTGGTGGGCGGCGGCGTCGGTGACGAGCACCGACGCGTAGGTGCCCAACCGCAGCGGGGTGGGCGACGGGAAGTGCACCAGCTTGTTCTGCCGGGTGCGCCCGGTGAGCACCGAGGGATCGCGCTTGGACGGGCCCTCGACCACGACCTCCTCGATGCGCCCGATGCGATCGCGGTGGCGGCGGATGCCCGATCGCTCGAGCACGGTACGCAGCCGGTCGAACCGGGCGACCGACACGTCGTGGGGCACGAACTCGTCGACCATGTCGGCTGCCTCGGTACCTTCGCGCGGCGAGAAGATGAAGGTGTAGGCGGCGTCGTACTCGGCAGCCGCCACCACCTCGAGGGTCTGTCCGAAGTCGGCCTCGGTCTCGCCCGGGAAGCCGACGATGAGGTCGGTGGTGATGGCGAGGTCGTCGATGGCGGCGCGGGCGGCGACGAGCTTCTCCAGGTAGCGCTCGGCTGTGTAGCCCCGATGCATGGCGGCGAGGACCCGATCGGAGCCCGCCTGCAGCGGCAGGTGCAGGTGCTCGCACACCGCTGGCACCTCGGCCATGGCGGCGATGGTCTCGGGGCGGAAGTCCTTCGGATGTGGGCTCGTGTAGCGGACCCGGCGAATGCCCTCGACGGCGCCGACCACGCGGAGCAGGTCGGCGAACAACGGCCGGGCTCGGCGCCGCTCATCGGCGGACCACAGGTGGCCGGCGAGATCGAGGTCGCTAGGGCTCGGGTCGACGCTGCGCAGCCGCAGGGTGAGGTCGCGGCCGTAGGAGTTCACGTTCTGGCCGAGGAGGGTCACCTCGGTGACGCCGTCGGTGGCCAACGCCTCGACCTCGGACACCAGGTCGCCGAAGGACCGGCTGGCCTCGGTGCCCCGCACCGCGGGAACGATGCAGAAGGCGCAGCTGTTGTCGCAGCCGATCTGGATCGTGACCCAGGCCGAGTAGTCGACGTCTCGCTTCACCGGCAGGGCCGAGGGATATGCCTCGGCGTCGTCGAACGCCGCCTGCTCGAGGATCTCGGTGATCGGTCCCCCGGCGCGGGCTTCGTGGAGGAGCTCGGCAGCACGGTGAACGTTATGGGTGCCGAAGACCACGTCGACGTGCGGAGCGCGCTGCTGGATGCGATCGCGGTCCTTCTGGGCGAGGCACCCACCGACGACGATCTCCATGCCCGGCCGGGCCGCCTTCAGCGACTTGAGGTGGCCGAGCGTGCCGTAGAGCTTGTTGTCAGCGTTCTCGCGGATGCAGCAGGTGTTGAGCACGACGACGTCGGCCTCGTCCTCGGAGGCGGCAGGCACCAGGCCATCGGCCTCGAGGAGGCCGGCGATGCGTTCGGAGTCGTGTTCGTTCATCTGGCACCCGAAGGTGCGGATGACATAGGACCTGGTCACCCCGACAGGGTAGAGCCTGGCCGGGACGCGGCACCGCCGACCGGTGATGAACACACGGTCGGCGGCGGCACGCCCCCAGCCCGGACGGCAGGGACGATGTGGTGGTTCGCCGGGGAGATGCCCGGCTGAACCCGATCTGTCAGTCGTCGAGGGAGATGGGTTCGTCGTCGGCGTCGGACATGGTGTCGCCCTCCACCGCGGCCTCGCCATCGATGCCGATGCCCATGCCCACGTGGGCTCGGACCCGCTCGGACACCTCGACCATGATCTCCGGGTTCTCCAGCAAGAAGCCCTTGGCGTTCTCACGACCTTGACCGAGCTGCTCGCCCTCGTAGGTGTACCAAGCACCCGACTTCTTGATGATGTCGAGGTCGACGCCGAGGTCGAGCACCGAACCTTCACGGCTGATGCCGAAGCCGTACATGATGTCGAACTCGGCCTGCTTGAACGGCGGGGCCACCTTGTTCTTCACGACCTTGCAGCGGGTGCGGTTGCCGACCACCTCAACGCCGTCCTTGATGGACTCGATGCGCCGGATGTCGATGCGAACCGAAGAGTAGAACTTGAGCGCCCGGCCGCCCGGGGTCGTCTCCGGCGAGCCGAACATGACCCCGATCTTCTCCCGCAACTGGTTGATGAAGATGCAGATGGTGTTCGACTTGTTGAGGTTGGCGGTGAGCTTGCGCAGCGCTTGTGACATGAGGCGGGCCTGGAGACCGACGTGGGTGTCGCCCATCTCGCCTTCGATCTCGGCTCGGGGGGTGAGCGCCGCCACCGAGTCGATGACGATGACGTCGAGCGCCCCCGAGCGGATGAGCATGTCGGTGATCTCGAGCGCCTGCTCTCCCGTGTCGGGCTGGGAGATGAGCAGCTCGTCGACGTCGACGCCGATGCGGGCGGCGTAGACCGGGTCCATGGCGTGCTCGGCGTCGATGTAGGCGCAGATGCCGCCGTTGCGCTGGGCCTCGGCCACCACGTGCATGGCGAGGGTGGACTTGCCCGAGGACTCGGGCCCGTAGATCTCGGTGACGCGCCCACGCGGCAGGCCGCCCACGCCGAGCGCCACGTCGAGGGCGATGGAGCCCGTGGAGATGGTCTCGATGGCCAGCGAACCCTTCTCGCCCATCTTCATGACCGAGCCCTTGCCGTACTGCTTCTCGATCTGGCCCATGGCCATCGCTAGTGCCTTGTCTCGCTCCACCGGTCGTCTCCCTGTTCGTTTGTGTCGTGTTGTCCTGGGGGGGCTGACACCGGTGTGTCGAGCCCGATGGATGAACCTTACGGAGGGGGTGTGACAGTGACGGCGGACCCAGTGGAGGCCGGACCCTTCAGAGCACCGTAGGAACGTCATCACTGTAGTTACGAACGAACGTTCGATCAAGCACCCCACCGAGAAAACCCGAACGGTACGGAGCACCTCGGAGCGGACCTCGCGGCGGCGACGCGGATCGACGACTCAGGGACGGCGCCACAGCACGAAGGGCAGTACCAGGCCAGAGCCCGCCGCACGCAGTCCTTCGGCCACCACCGTCATGGTCCAGCCCGAGCGCAGCGAGTCGTCGATGACCAGGCCGGGATCGGGCGGCAGCTCCTCCCCGCCGACCCGCCCGAAGGTGAACGCATCGAGCACGTTGGCGGCCTGCGTGGCCGAGTTGTCCATGCGGGCCTGTTGCGGCGCATCGGCGCGAACCCGCACGACCGCCTCGACCAGCTCCATCTTGCCGACCTCGGCCAGGCGCTCGGCCAGACCACGCACCAGCAGCGGACGCGTGCGCGACGGGACCCACGTGACCCACGTGGGTCGGCGCCCCCACGGCCACGCCTTCAGCGCTGCCGCCACCCCGCGGAGCAGGTCGTCGTCGGGTGGGGCGTCGGGCGCCGCGAAGAGCGGGGCGAGGACCTCGGACCACCCGGGGTCGGTGCCGAACGCCAGGGCCCGGCCCTCCTCGGGCCGGAGCTCTGGACGGATGTTGCCCTTGCGCCCCTCCATCCCCCGCGGCCACTGCTTGCGCGGTTCGAGCACCACGACGGCGCTGCGCAGCCCTCGGCGGGCCTCGTCGACGGCGGCGGGGTCGACATCGGCGTCGACCCGCACGCCGGTGCAGTTGTCGCACCGCCCGCAGTCGGCGGCCGACGGGTCGTCGAGCTGCTCGCGCAGGAACCGGAGGCGACAGCCGTCGGTGCGCTGGTAGGCGCGCATGGCGTCCTGCTCGGCGCGGCGCGCCTCGGCGAGCTGCTCGTAGCGGGCGGTGTCGTACGACCAGGGCAGGACGGTGCGCACCCACGACGATCCGTCGCGATCGACCGCACCCTCGACGTCGAGCACCTTCAGGAGGGCCTCGAGCCGGCCCCGTCGGAGGTTGACCATCGATTCGAGGTCGGCCACCGAACAGGGTCCGTGGGCGGTGAGGGCGGCGAGCACCTCCTCGACGGTGTCGCGCGGCGGCATCGCCGTGGAGTCGAAGTAGGCCCAGATGTCGCCCTCGGTGCGGGTGGGTACGAGCACGACGCGGGCGTCGACGGTGCCACGGCCGGCGCGCCCCACCTGCTGGTAGTAGGCGATGGGCGACGACGGCGATCCGAGGTGGATGACGTAGGCCAGGTTGGCGTTGTCGTAGCCCATGCCGAGCGCCGAGGTGGCCACCACGCAGGCCAGGCCGCCGTCGTCGAGCCCCGCCTCGATCTGCTCGCGCTCGGCGGCGGGCGTGGAGCCGGTGTAGGAGGCTGCGGCCACTCCCTTGGTGACGAGGTGCGCCGCTACCCGCTCGGCGTCGGAGACGGTGAGGCAATAGACGAGCCCCGGTCCGGCATGGCTCTCGGTCCAGGCGTGCAGCCACGCCATCTGCTCGGCAGCCGTTGGCACGTCGGCGACCGCCAGGTGGAGCGTGGGCCGGTCGAGCGACCCGCGGAAGGTGCGGGTGTCCTCGCCGATCTGGCCGGCGACGTCGGCCTCGACGCGTTGGTTGGCCGTGGCGGTGGCGGCCAGCACCGGCACCCCGGACGCCAGCCCGGCGAGCACGTCGGCGATGCGCCGGTAGTCGGGACGGAAGTCATGGCCCCAGTCGGAGATGCAGTGCGCCTCGTCGACCACGAGCAACCCAACGCTGGCAGCCAGCCCCGGCAGCACGTCGCGGCGGAACCGCGGGTTGTTGAGGCGCTCGGGTGAGATGAGGAGCACGTCGACCTCGTCGGCGCGGATGCGCGCCTCTATCTCGCGCCAGTCGTCGATGTTGGCCGAGTTGATCGTGGCGGCCCGGATGCCGGCCCGCTCGGCCGCTTGCACCTGGTTGCGCATCAGCGCGAGGAGTGGCGAGACCACGAGGGTCGGCCCGCCACCGGCTCGCCGCAGCAGGCACGTCGCGATCCAATAGACGGCCGACTTGCCCCAGCCCGTGGCCTGCACGAGGAGTACCCGCTCGTGGCGGGTGACGAGGGCGTCGATGGCGGCCAGCTGGTCGTCGCGCAGGACGGCCCGCGATCCAGCGAGTTGCTGCAATATGGCCGACGCCTCGACCGCCAGGGCCGAACCGTCCACGTCAGCCGACCGCTGTGAGGATTCCCATGGCGGCGAGGACGATGCCGGTCATGGCACCCGTCGCCCGGTTCATGTGGGCGTGGAGCTCGACCCGCAGATGGTTCATCTCGCCACGCAACGACGCGTCCATCGACTGCAATTCGCCACGCAACGACGCGTCCATCGCCTGCATCTCGCCACGCAACGACTGCATCTCACCACGCAACGACGCGTCCATCGACTGCATCTCGCCACGCAACGACGCGTCCATCGACTGCATCTCGCTCCGCAGACCGTGGACCTCGTCGTGCAGCTCCATCCGGAGCGACTGCATCTCTTCGCGCAGCTCCCCACGGGTCAAGGCGAGCTCGGCCCTCAGGTGCTCGCGGGTCACGAGCTGATCGTTCTCGGCAGCAGGGAACTCGGCCATCAGTGCGTCGGCATCTTCCTCTCCGAGTATCGGAGCGAGCTTCTGGAATATCGAGATGCGGCGTCGGGTGCTGAGCGTCATGGTGACGTGGTCTCCCTCGGGAGGTGAACGGAGCGAGGGGGAAGATGACCGCCGGCGCGCCCAAGGCGAACCGGTCAGCGGTCGCACCCTATCGGTGACCGACGCCAGGACGGATCGTGGTGGAGAACCACGATCGAGCTGCGACGATGGACACATGACTGACAGCACCGGCATCTCCACCATCGAGGTCGACGAGGACGAGCTCCGTCAGCGCCTCTCACCCGAGCAGTTCGAGATCACCCGCCGAGCGGGCACCGAACGTGCGTTCACCGGCATCTACTGGGACACCAAGGAGCCCGGCATCTACAAGTGCGCTGTGTGCGACCTCGAGCTGTTCCGCTCCGACACCAAGTTCGAGTCGGGCTCGGGTTGGCCCAGCTTCTGGGAGCCGATCTCGCCCGATCGCGTGACCCTCAAGGTCGATCGCAGCCTCGGCATGGTCCGAACCGAAGCGGACTGCGCCCGCTGCGGTTCGCACCTCGGCCACGTGTTCGACGACGGCCCGCAGCCCACGGGCGAGCGCTTCTGCATGAACTCGGCGTCGCTCCAGCTCGAGCCCGCGGAGGACTGAGCCCCCCAGCCGCGGCACCGGGCGCCCGCCGCCCTCACTCGGGCCGGTGGCTCACGGCCTCGACGTTGTTCCCGTCGGGGTCGCGTACGAACGCCCCGTAGTAGTGCTCGTGGTACTCGGGCCACACGCGTGGCTCGTGGAGGACCTCGGCGCCGTTGCTGACCGCGGCATCGAAGAAGGCGCGGACCGTCGCCCGATCGGCCGCCGTGAACGCGACGTGAACGGGCCGGTTGTCGGCTCCCTCCTCGAGGGGCGAGATCCAGAAGTCGGCATGGTCAGGGGTGCCGTAGCCGATGACGGACTCGAACTCCATGATCCTCGTCCCGCCGAGCGGGGCGAGGACCGCGTCGTAGAAGACGGCGGCGGCATCGGGATCGCCAACCTGGAGACCGAGGTGATCGAGCACGCGCCGATCGTACACACAGATTCCCGTCGAGGATCAGGCGCCGTCCATGCGATCGAGGAGCTCGAGCACCCGCTGCTCCACCAGGACGGCGGCCGACGGGGAGCGTGCTCGAGGATGGTGCCGAACCCGATCTCCTCGGCGTGGGCCACTCCCTCGGTGAGCTCGTGTTCGGCCATCGACGCGGAGCATGCTCAGCGGAACTCGGGCGCGACCTGCTCGATGAACGTGTCCATGAGCTCGCGCTTGGCGGCACCCTGGGGCAATGTGAAGTCGGGAACGATGAGCTCGTCGACCCCCGCGTCGCGGTACGCAGCGACCACCTCGACCAGCTGTTCGGGCGTCCCCACCAGCGCCGCTCGCCCGATGTCGCGCTCGCGCATCTGGGCTGCCTTCGCCTCGTCGTCGAAGAGGAACAGAAGGGCCTGGCACGAACGGCGGATCTCCGCCGGATCACGGCCGAGGTCGGCGCAGTGCTGGTCGAGCACGGCGTTCTTGTGGCGCAGCAGCTCGGGGGTGCCCCACACGTTCCACTCCTGGGCGAAACGTGCGGCGATGCGCATCGTGCGCTTCTCGCCGCCGCCGCCGATGAGGATCGGCAGCGGTGACTGCACGGGCTTGGGCTCAAGGGGCGCATCGGTGAGCTGGTAGTGCTCACCGGAGAAGTCGACCCGCTCCTCGGTGAAGAGCTGGGTGATCACCTCGCAGGCCTCCTCCAGGCGATCGAGCCGGCCACCGACGGTGGAGAACGGAATGCCGTACTTCTCGTGCTCGTTCTCCTGCCAGCCGGCACCGAGGCCGAGGACGATGCGCCCACCGCTGATGTGGTCGGCGGTGGCGGCCGCCTTGGCCAGCACGGCGGGGTGCCGGTAGGTGTTGCCGCTGACCAGCACGCCGATGCGCACCCGGGGCACGAGTGCCGACAGGCCGCTGACCAGCGCCCACGCCTCGTGCATCGGCCCCGACACGTCGTCGGCGTTGGGCATGAAGTGGTCGGCCACCCACACCCCGTCCCACCCCGTGGCCTCGGCGTGCTGGGCACCCGACAGGATCTCGTCCCACGGCTGAGCGTTGTTGGTCCAGAAGGAGAAGCGCATGAGCCGATCCTAGGTACTCCGTCGTGTGGCCGGATCGTGCGGCCGGCTCACCGTGCCGAGCGCCTCAGCGTCCGGCACTCGTGCGCAGCTCCCCGTAGGCCTCTCGGATGCTGACCGGGTGCCCGCCCACCATCGAGCTGTCGTTCGGCATGGCATCGGCGAGCTCCCAGATGGCGTCGGGGAAGTAGCCGTCGACGGCCATCTCGCTCAGGATCTGCCAATCGTGCGACGTCGCCATGGCATCGACCGCCCGCGCGGTGGCCACGGGATCGCCACGGTCCGTAGCGTCGATCCACGACTCGATCCAGCCGCACGCCACGGCTCCGGTGACCTGGGCACCGAGCTGGTAGCGATCGCTGACGAAGTCGCCGGAGCGCAGCGCATCGACGTCGAGCCCGTCGGGGATGGGGACATCGACGAGCATCTCGTCGATGGAGCGCGACCGGGCGTCGGGCGCCACCACGGTGGGCGGCATTGCTCCCAGCCAGCGCTCGACATCCACCTCGACGAGGGCAGCGTTCGGGAAGACGCCCGGGCGCTAGTCGAGGGCGAGGAGGCGGCGGCGCAGCCAGTCGAGCAGCCCGATGGTGGAGAACGTGCGGATGCGCTCGCGGTCGCCGGGCATGCGGACGGGCCGGGCCTCGAGGGTGTCGCCGAGGGCGAGCCCGAAGAAGACGGTGCCCGGCGGAAGGCCTTCCTGCGGGTCGGGGCCGGCCACGCCGGTGACCGCGAGGCCGACATCGGCACCGAGCCGGCGGCGCACGCCATCGGCCATGGCCATGGCCGCCTCTTCGGTGACCACGGGACCCTCGGGCACGTCGAGCACCTCGAACTTCACCTCCGAGGCGTAGGCCACCACTCCCCCGCGGAACACCTTGGAGGCCCCCGGCACGTTGGTGATGCGCGACCCGATGAGCCCGCCAGTGACCGACTCGGCCACCGCCAGCGTGAGGCCGCGTTCTGCGAGCAACGCCACGACCGCGTGCTCCATCGTCTCGTCGTCGACCCCGAAGACGATGTCGCCGATGATGTCGCGGACGATGGCCTCCTCGGCGGCGAGCCGCTCGTCGCACTCGGCCTCGGTGGCCGCCTTGGCGGTGAGGCGAACCTTGATGCCCTCGATGCCGCTGGCGAGGAAGGCGATGGTGGCGCTCGGCTCGGCGTCGAGCCGCTCGATCTCGCCTTCGAGCATCTCGGCGAGTCCCGACTCGCTCTGCCCCCATGTGCGAAGGGTGCGGCTCTTGATGACCGAGGTGACGCCCGAGCGGCGCTTGAGGTCGGGGATGACCGTGCCTGCGACCATCTCGCGCATCTCCGACGGCACGCCCGGCACGGCGTAGATGACCTTGCCCTCGTAGGGGCCCTCGGGCATCGGGCAGACCAGCCCGGGTGCCGTGCCCGGCATCTGCGCGATGGTGGTGGCGCCCAGGGGCACCTGAGCCTGGCGCAGGTTGTTGACCGACATGGTGCGGGCGCGCGACCCGAACATGTAACGGATTCGCGCTTCGATGTCGTCGTCGTGCACCAGCTCGACACCCATCACCGACGCGATGACGTCGCGGGTGATGTCGTCCTGGGTGGGCCCGAGCCCCCCGCACACCACCACGGCGTCGCTGCGGTCGAGGGCGGCGCGCAGCGTGTCGGCGATGCGGCCGAAGTTGTCGCCCACCTTGGTCTGGAACAGGCTGTCGATCCCGGCGAGCGCGAGCTGCTCGCCGATCCACGACGAGTTGGTGTCGACGATCTGACCCAAGAGGAGCTCGGTGCCGACGGCGACCACTTCACAGCGCATGGCGGGTGAGGTTACCGCTCGACCCGGTACCGCTCGGCTCAGGTGGTGGTGCCGGCCCGGCTTCCGTCGTAGAGGTACTGGCCGCCGGTGAACAGGGTGAGGCCGACGGCGGCCCACAACGTGCCATCGGCAACCCACGCCGGGTCGTCGGCGATGGCCGGGCACAGGGCGAACGCCACGGCGAACTGCTGGGTGACCGTCTTCACCTTGGCGCTGCGGCGAGCGGGGATCGAGACGCCCCGCCGCGCCCAGTAGGACCGGTACATGCTGATGGCGACCTCGCGCAACGCGATGAGCAGCACCGGCAGCCAGCCGAACCGGTCGATGGCGACCAGGGCGACGAGCGCCCCGAGCACGAGGATCTTGTCGGCCAGCGGATCGAGAAAGGCTCCGGAGCGGGTGGTGCCGTGTCGGCGAGCCAGGTAGCCGTCGATGCCGTCGGTGAAGCAGAGCACCGTCCAGATGGCGAGGACCAGCCAGGTAGCTCCGCTCTCGGTGACCATCACGAACAGCAACGGCGAGAGGAGCAGCCGGGCGATGGTGACGTAGTTCGCCGGGGTGGCGATGGCCGTGGGGCCGAACGAGGTGTCGGTCATCCCAGCAGGCCCGCAGGTTCGGGGAGCGCGGCGGCGAGGTCGGGCCCGAGCGAGTCGGTGACCACGAGCGTGTGGAACGACCCCGTGGCGAGGTGTTCGGGCACGGTGACGATGCCGTCGATCTCGGGTGCCTCGCGGTGGGTGCGGCCCACGCCCGGCTCGTCGACGAGGACCTCGATGGTGCGTCCGATGAGCTCGGACCGGCGGTGCGCGGTGATGGCATCCTGGAGCTGCGTGAGCTCGTCGAGGCGTTCGGCCATGAGCTGCGGCGCGACCACGCCGTCGAGGTCGGCGGCGTAGGTGCCGTCCTCGCGTGAGTAGGAGAAGAACCCGCACCAGTCGAGCTGCGCCTCCTCGACGAAGCGCAGGAGAGCGTCGTGGTCGTCTTCGGTCTCGCCGGGATAGCCGACGATGAAGTTGGAGCGGAACGCAGCGTCGGGCTCGCGCGCCCGGATGGCGCCGATGCGATCACCGAAGCGCTCGCCGTCGCCCCAGCGGCGCATGCGTCGCATGAGGGGGCGCGACACGTGCTGGAGGCTGAGGTCGAAGTAGGGCACGCCGCTGGAGCAGATGGCGTCGATGAGCGGGTCGGTGAGGTCGGACGGGTAGAGGTAGAGGAGCCGCACCCGATCGACCCGCGAGGCCACGGCGTTCACCAGTGGCACGATCTGTCGCTCGCCCTGGCCCTGGTCGCGGCCGAACGCTGCGAGGTCCTGGGCGATGAGGACGATCTCGCGGGTCCCCAACTGGTCGACCTCGGCGAGGATCGACTCGACCGAGCGCGATCGCTGCGGCCCGCGGAAGCTCGGGATGGCACAGAACCCGCACGCCCGGTCGCAACCCTCGGCCACCTTCACGTAGGCCCAGGGGGCGGTGGCGGCGGGGCGCGGAAGGTTCAGGAGGTCGAACTCGGGGAGCTTGCGGGTGGGCCCGAGCGACACCGGCACGCCGAACCCGGCGACGTTGTCGACCTCGGGAAGAGCCGCGGCCAGTTCGTCGCCATAGCGTTCGGCCATACAGCCGGTGACCACGAGCTCGGCCCCCCGCTGGCGAGCATCGGAGAGGGCCAGCACCGTGTCGATCGACTCCTGGCGAGCGTCCTCGATGAACGCACAGGTGTTGACCACGACGAGGTCTGCAGTATCCGGACCAGCGGCGGCCACGAGCCCGTCGGCCACGAGGGTGCCGACGAGCTTCTCGGAATCGACCTGGTTCTTGGGACAGCCGAGCGTCTCGACCCAGTAGCTGCGGGGCATGGGACCACCAGCCTACCCGCGCCCCTTCGGGGCGGGTCAGGCGAGCTCGGCCCGGTAGATCCACACCGCATCGGGGATGCCCTTCACCACGACGGGACCCACCTCGGCGAACTCGACGCCCTCGAGCACCCGTCGCGCGGCGGCCACCGTTGCCTCCGAGACGAGCACCTCGCCGGGTGCCGCGAGGTCGACGATGCGGGCGGCAACGTTCACGTCGTGGCCGACGAGGTCCTCGCGGCGACAGCGCTGTGTGCCGTGGTGGGCACCCATCCGGACCCACAGCGGGAACTCTTCGGACTCGTAGCGATCGGCCAGCTCCGCTTGCAGCCGGAGCGATGTGACCACGGCCGATGCCGCGTCGGGGAACCACAGCATGAGGCCGTCGCCGAGCTCCTTCACCACCCGCGCGCCTGGCGGGAGAGCTTCGACGACCGCCGTCTCCTGGACCCCCAGCACCTCGAGCGCCCGATCGTCGCCCTCGTCGGCGGTGAACGCGGTGAAACCGACGATGTCGGTGAACACGACCGTTCCGGTGACCACCTCGACCGCCGCGTCGAGCGACACCTCATACCTCCGTGATGTTGATGCCGCCGCTGACCGTGCGCGCCCTGATGAGGCCGTTGCTGCCCTCGGGCACCGACGAGCGGACCTGGCCGCGCTTCGACGAGAACTCGTGGGCCGGTCGCGCACCGTTCGGCACCACCAGGTCGACGCGGCCGCTCATCGTCTCGAGCCGGACGTCGACCTCATCGCCGGTGAGGGCGGCGTGGACGCGGCCGCTCACGGTGCGGGCCCGCAGCATCCCCTCGACCGAGTCGACCGCGATGCGCCCGGTGACGGTGCTGAGCCGCGCCGCCCCCGCGTGCCCCACCTCGATGCGGCCGCTGAAGGTATCGATCCTGGCCTCGCCCTGGCAACGAGCCACGCTGACCCGGCTCGACGTGCTGCGCAGGCCCACCTGCCGAGCTGCCTCGACCTTCACCCTCCCCGACATCGACGTGACCGCCACCGAGCCGAGGTCGCCGCGCAGCTCGACACGACCCGATGTCGTTCCCACCACGACATCGGTGCCCAGGGGGACCCGAGCGGTGAGGTTCGACGATCGTGACGTGACGGTGATGCGACCGTCGACCGGAGCGTCGAGAGGGAGGACCTCACCGCGCTTCTCGACGACGATGTCGTGCCGCTCCTCGGCGACGACCTCGATGCGGCCCGAGCGCGACGAGAGGCGCAACGATCGGCCCACGGCCGTGTCCTCGCCCGTTCCGATGTCCCCCATCGGACCCGACGGTACTCCTCCGCGATCGGCCTCGACAGAGACGTGGGTCACCTGTGCAATGCTGCGCCAACGTAGACCTCGGAGGGACCCGCATGGCCGCGTTGGATCAGATCGCCCCTGCCTTCGTCGAGATGGCGCATCGCATCGTCTGGTGCACCGCAGCCACCACCGATCCGAGAGGCCGGCCACGCACCCGGGTCCTGCACCCGATCTGGGAGTGGGACGGCGAGCAGCTCACCGGGTGGATCGCCACGTCGCCGTTGTCACCGAAGGTGCACGACCTCGCGGCGATGCCTCGGGTCTCGCTGACCTACTGGGACTCGACCCACGACACCTGCACCGCCGACTGCGTGGCTGAGTGGCAGACGAGCGAAGAGGCGCTGGTCGAAGGCTGGCGTCGTTTCGCCGAGGCACCCGAGCCGGTGGGCTACGACCCGTCGATCATCCCGCCGTGGACCGATCCCACCGCGCTCGCCTTCGGCATCCTGCGCCTGGTGCCCGACCGGCTCCGGGTGATGCCTGGCTCGGTGATGACCGCCGGTGAGGGGCAAGCCCTGCTCTGGCGCCTCTGACTCGCTCGGCCAGGACCTCGGCGGGGGCTCTAGAACTCGTCGGGCAGGTGGTCGGGGCCGAGGAGGTCGTCGGCGGTGGGCGCGGCACCGTCGAGCTCGGCCAGGGTCATCAGCACCACCCGGGCCTTCGACCCCTCGGAGGGGCCGACCACGCCGCGCTGCTCGAGCAGATCCATCAGCCGGCCGGCGCGGGCGAACCCCACGCGCAGCTTGCGTTGCAGCATCGATGTCGAGCCGAGCTGACTGCGCACGATGAGGTCCATGGCCTGCACGAGCAGCTCGTCGTCGTCCTCGTCGCCCGTGGTGCCGCCGGGCAGCTGGGCTGCGGCGCCAGCACCCTCGGCTGCGCCCTGCACCTCGGTGTTGTAGGTGATCTCTGGGGCCTGCTTGCGCCACGCCTTGGCGACGTCGCGCACCTCCTCCTCGGTGACCCAGGCACCCTGCACCCGCTGGGCGGTGCTCGAGGTGGCGGTCAGCATCAACATGTCGCCCTTGCCGATCAGTCGCTCGGCGCCGCCCTGGTCGAGCACGACTCGGCTGTCGGCCAGGCTCGACACGGCGAAGGCGATGCGCGAGGGCACGTTGGCCTTGATCAGACCGGTGATGACGTTGACCGACGGGCGCTGGGTGGCGAGAACCAGGTGGATGCCCACCGCCCGGGCCTTCTGGGCGATGCGGCAGATGCTGGCCTCGACGTCGCGCGCCGCCACCATCATGAGGTCGTTGAGCTCGTCGACCACGATGACGATGAACGACATCCGCGGGTACTCGAGCGGTTCGCCGTCGTGGTCGACCTCGCCAGCACCCGGGGCCTCGCGCAGGTCGCCGCGGTCGTAGGCGTTGTTGTAGCCGGTGATGTCACGCACCCCGACCGCCTCGAGCACCTCGTAGCGGCGGTCCATCTCGCGCACGGCCCAATCGAGGGCGTTGGCGGCCTTCTTGGGGTCGACCACCACCTCGGTGAGGAGGTGCGGCAGCTTGGCGTACTGGGTGAGCTCGACCCGCTTGGGGTCGACGAGGATGAGGCGCACCTGGTCGGGTGTGGCCCGCATGAGGATCGACGTGATGATCGAGTTGATGCACGACGACTTGCCGGCACCGGTGGCCCCGGCGATGAGGACGTGGGGCATGGCGGCCAGGTTGAGCATCACCGACGTGCCGTTGATGTCGCGGCCCATGGCGACCTCGAGCGGATGCGTGGCTCGCTTGGCCTCGGGTGATGCGAGCAGGTCGCCGAGGGCCACGATCTCGCGCTTGGCGTTCGGGACCTCGACGCCGATGGCCTGGCGGCCCGGGATCGGCGCCAGGATGCGCACGTCGGGCGATGCCATCGCGTAGGCGATGTCCTTGTGGAGGCTGGTGACGCGGGCGACCTTCACGCCCGGGCCGAGCTCGAGCTCGTAGCGGGTGACGGTGGGGCCGACCACCATGCCGACCAGCCGGGTTTCGACACCGTGTTCGGCGAGCGCGCGTTCGAGCACGCGGCCCGTCTCCTCGACCGCCTTGTGGTCGACGGCGTGGGGAGCGGACTTGCGCAGCACGTCCATCTTCGGCAGGCGCCACGGCGATGCGTTGGCCGCGGGTCCGAGGTCGATGTGGAGCTGCTGGGGGTCGGCGACGACCTCGTCGGGCACGAGCGTCGCCTCGGTCTTGCGCTTCGGCGCCTTCTTCGCCGCGTCGGCCGTGTCCTGGTCGAAGGGCGGAACGGGATCTGACGGGTCGATCGACCGGCCACCCACCACGATGGTGGGTGCGTCGTCGGAGGCGGGACGCTCGAGAGTCGTAGTGGGGTCGGGGCCCGCGCTCGTGAGGTCGAGGGTGTGCGACCCGCTGGGCTCCGGGCCCGAGAAGAGGGTCGAGAACGCCTGGCGCCCCGCGTGGCCCACGGGGCGGAAACCTGCCGCGGTGGTGCCGGCGACGGCGCGCACGGTGGTCTGGGTGAGGACGAGGAGACCGATGGCGGTGACGGTGCCGAGCACGAGCGTGGCGCCCCACACCGAGGCGAACGCCTCGAGCGGCACCCCTGTGGCGGCGCCCGCGAACCCGCCCGCATCGCCCAGCGCGTCGAGGCCATCGCCGATGGCGGGCCGGCCGAGGGCGAGGTGGAGGAGGCCGGTGCCGCCCACGAGGAGGAACAGCGACCCGACGATGCCCCGCACCGGGACGTTGCCGTCCTCGGCGTTGGGGTCGGAGCGGATCAACAGCGTGCCGGCGAGGACAAGTGCGGGCGGCACCAAGAAGCGAGCCACGCCGACCATGCCGCCGCTGGCGGTCTCGAGGAACCGGCCGGCGGCGCCGGCCAGGTCGGCGTAGATGCCGAGGCCGGCCAGGATGCCGATGGCGATGAGGGCGAGGCCCCACGCGTCGGCGACGTGGCCCTCGAAGGCGCTGCGGAACATGGGCGGCCGCTGGCGCGACGAGGCGCGTCCCTTGGCGGACTTCGCGGGGGTGGAACGTGGGCGTGCGGACTGCTTGGTTGCCACAGGGACCTCGGGCGCGTGCGAACGGCAGGCTCCACCCGCTGACCATGCTCGCCCGCCGGCCCCCTCAGGTCAAGGACCCTCGGTCCCCCGCGCCGGCGCATGAGGCCGAGCTGGCGTGGTCAGGTGTCCCCTGGATACGTTCGAGCTCCGACCGGTGGGATCCCGCTGCAGCTGCGACATGCCCCGGCAAGCGGTCTTCAGGACGACGCCGGTTCAGCAGTCGACCGCGGACCGCAGGGCCTTGCAAGCTTCGGTGAGCCGCAACGGGTCGAGAGTGCACTGCCGCTCGACGAGGTATGCCTTGGCCACGACACGCAGGTTGTCGAAGCTCGCGACGCACTCCGTCGGCATTCCGTCGCTCGTGTCCAGGCGAAGCTCGGTTGGGATGTCTCGGATCGTTCGCGTCACCGGTGCCGCCAGGACGCTGTGAAGGACTGGAATCGCTGCTGTCCTCGTCATCACGAGGAAGGGCCGACGGCCGACGTCTTCGATCTCCCCCCACCAGACCTCGCCCCGCCGTGGCTCGTTCACCATGGCTCCTCGGCGATGGCGTCACGAAGGGACGCGATCGCCGCCGCGGTCTCGGCGTCGGTCGGCGGCGTGCGCTGGTACCCGTCCACGATCGAGCGGTCGTCCCGACGTCGTCGATCGAGTTCGATGAGCGCCTCGATGCCCGCGCGCACGGCGGCAGCCCGAGTCGCGTAGACACCTCGGCCCACGAGATCGTCAAGGACTTCGAGCTGCTCCGTCGGGAGGCGAACGGCGATCTGCTCAGTTGCCATAAGCGAAGCATACCGGTTTGGTATTCGAGACGGTATGCGTCGGCACGTGCGCCCTCAGTCGCCCTCAGCCGCCCTCGGCCATCTCCCGCAGCCACGCCAGGTAGGGCCCCTCGAAGCCCTCGGACATGCGGGCCGCGGCGATGAGGCGCATCCACATCGCCAACTCGTCCTCGGCGATCGCACGCCGGATCATCCCGATCCGGCGGACGTGGGCCATGAACTCGGCCATCGGCGGGTGCGGCGTGTTCGCTCGGAGGACGAGGGTGCGGGCGAAGTCGGCCACCGTCGGACCGTCGGCAACCGTCAACCAGTCGATGACCTTCCAACCCGATTCGGTGACGATGATGTTGTCGGGGTGCAGGTCGAGGTGGCACAGCCCGGTCGTGGCGCCCGCCGCGGCGGTGGCGAGGAAATCCCGCATGTCATCGACCAGGCGGTGGTCGAGGCCGCTGCGACCCAACTCGGCGCTGAGGCGTGGCACCAGCTCTGGGTGGCCGCTCCCGTGCAGGTGCAGCGAGCAGTGGAGCTCGACGAACTGTGCTGCCAGCTCCTCGCGGTCGGCGGCGGCGGCAACCACATCGGTGAGGGCCGGGCCCACCAGGCGTTCGAGCACGGCGCCGTGGCGACCCTCGATGGTCACCGTCTCGAACACCTCGGGCACTGGTAGGCCGGCTGCGAACAGCGTGGAGGCCACCCCGGCTTCGTAGACCGAGAGGCCGTTGTAGGCGGGACGGTCGAGCTTGACCACCCGACCAGGGCCGACCGAGAAGATCTCGGCGGTCAGCCCCTGGGCGATCGGGCGGGCAGCGCGGATGTCGATCACGGTGGCAGAGGCTGGCCCCGTGAGGGCTCTACGTCAAGCATCCTTCCGACCGCGAATTGCATCGGTCTCGTTCACCGGCGCGAGATCAGACTGGAGCATGGAATCCCCAACCGTGGCACCTCGACGTCACCGCCCACTGCGCCGATGAACCTTCTCTCGTAGGCTGAACCCGTGCTGCTTCGCATGCAAGTCCACGGATTCAAGAACCTTCTCGAGTTCGACGCGTCGTTTGGACCCTTCAACTGCATCGCCGGAGAGAACGGCGTCGGCAAGTCAAACATCTTCGATGCGATCCAGTTCCTATCGCTCTGCGCCGACCGATCGCTCGTCGAAGCGGCGCAGGAAGTTCGATCGAGCCGGACAGAAGGCGTTGGAGAGCCGGAACACCTGTTCACAGCGGGTTCGACATCTCGAAGCATGCAGTTCGCCATCGAGATGGTGGTCCCACGGAACGTCGAGGACGACTTCGGAACGATCGTCAGTCCGTCGATCACTTTGCTGCGCTACGAGTTGGAGATCGGATACGAGGCTCCGTCCTCCTCGGTACGTCACGGGCGCCTGGTGGTGGAGCGCGAGGAGCTCCATCACATCAACAGGGGTGACGCGCACCGCCATCTTCGCTTCCCGCTTTCGGTACGGAACTTCCGGGACCTGATCGTCACAGGACGACGGTCTGGCGGGCCGTTCATCTCTACGGAAGCCGAGAACGAGCGCATCACCGTCCATGGCGACAGCGGCCGCCGTGGACGGCCCCGGAGAGCGCTACCCACCCGAGCCGGAACGACGGTGGTCAGCACCATCAACAGCGCGGACGATCCGACCATCCTGGCAGCACGACGCGAGATGCAGTCATGGCGGCGACTCGCGCTGGAGCCGAGTGCTCTGAGGGCAGCTGATCGGTATGTCGATCCACAGATCATGGCAAGCGACGGCAGGCACCTCGCGGCCGCCCTTCACCGCATCGCATCCGAGTCTCCAGGTGGGGAGCCAGGTGATGTCTACGCCAGGGTGACGAGTCGACTCGCTGGCCTCGCGGGAGTCGACATCCGTTCGTTGCGGGTGGACGCTGATGACACGCGTCAACTCTTGAGCATCGTCGTCTGCGACGGACAAGACCGCGAGCTACCGGCGCGATCACTCTCGGAGGGCACGCTTCGCTACTTGGCACTCTGCATCCTGCTTGAAGATCCGCACGTGACCGGCCTCATCACGATGGAGGAGCCGGAAAATGGGATCCATCCGGCAAACCTTGCCCAGGTCGTGGATCTGGTGCGGGACCTCGCCGTTGACCCGCAAATGCCACCCGGTCTGGACAATCCGCTGCGGCAGGTGATCGTGAACACCCACTCGCCGGCGGTGGTACAGCTGGTGGGCGAGAGCGACCTTCTCATTGCGTCTGAGCATCCAGTTGACACGCCGGAAGGTCGCCGAAAGGCGCTGCTGGTCCGCGGGATGCACGGGACCTGGCGGGTCGATTCGGGCACGATCGGGGGGACACGGGCCGACTTGCTGCCCTACCTCGTCGACCCGCCAGGAGCACAGATCTCGCTGTTCAGCGTTGCATGACGCTCCAAGGGATATTTCTCGCCGACGGTCCCTCGGACCTGCCGCTCGCCCGGCACCTGGAGGCGCTGTGCGCGGAATCAGGTGTGGATGTCTCGCTGATCGCAGTGGATCCGCGACTCCTTCGGGGTGCGGGCCGAACGGTGGCGGGCCGCCTCAAGTTCCTCGCCGACCAGCAGATCGCCTACGAGATCGTGTTCATCCATCGGGATTCGGAGGCGCAGGATCCTCTGACGAGGTACGAAGAGATCAGCGAGGCAGCGGCGGCTGTGAACCTACGCTGCCCTGCCGTCCCTGTGGTCCCGGTGCGAATGACGGAAGCCTGGCTCCTGCTCGACGAGGCATCGATCCGCAGCGTTGCTGCCAAACCCGCTGGTCGCACTGACCTGAACCTCCCGCCTCCTCGTCGAGTAGAGACCATTCCCGACCCAAAGCAACGGTTGCGAGACGCGCTCCTCGTCGCTAGCGAGACGAGCGGACGCCGCCGGAAGCAATTCGAGAGAGACTTTGGTCGGCACCGCGCGCTTCTCTTGGAGAGGCTCGACACCACTGGAGCGGTCTCGGGCCTCCCTTCGTGGCAGCGTTTGCAGCGCGAGGTAACCGACGCGGTCCAGCACCTCAAGGGTTGAGGCCCTCAAGCCGGCCATCAGCACGATGCTCAGGCCTCCATGACGACCGGGACGATCATCGGCCGGCGACGCGTGCGCTGGTTGACGAAGCGCCCCGCCGCACGCCGCACCGCCCGCTGGATCGCCTCGACGTCGGGGGCCTCGCCCGCCAGCACCTCGTCGACGGCCTTTCGCACCACGTCGGTGGCCTCGCCGAGGAGCTCTTCGGCTTCGGGGGCGTGGATCCACCCACGGGTGATGACCTCGGGGCCGGTGATGATGGCGCCGTTGACCACGTCGACCGCCACCACCACCACGACCACACCCTCGTCGGCGAGGACCCGGCGGTCGCGCAGCACGCCGTGGCTGATGTCGCCCACGATGCCGTCGACGTAGAGGTAGCCGGCGGGCACGCTGTCGGTGCGTTCGATGCCGTCGTCGGTGATGAGCACCGAATCGCCGTCCTCGCACACGAGGATGTGGTCCTCGGGCGTGCCGATCTGGGCGCCGAGGCGGGCGTGGGCCCGCAGGTGCCGGTACTCGCCGTGCACCGGGATGAACCAGTCGGGCCGGGTGATCGAATGGAGCATCTTCAGCTCCTCGGCCTTGGCGTGCCCGGTGGCGTGCACGTCGGCGATGCCGGAGTGGACGACCTCGACGCCGATGCGGACCAGACCGTCGATGACCTTCGATACGTTCATCTCGTTGCCGGGGATGGGGTGCGAGCTGAGGATGACGGTGTCCTGGTCGTTCAGCTTCAACCACCGGCTCTCACCGCTGGCCATGAGGGCAAGAGCCGACATCGGCTCGCCCTGGCTACCGGTGGAGATGATGCAGACCTTGCCGGGCTCGAGGTCGCCGACGTCCTCGATGTCGCGGATGGCGTGGTCGGGGATCTTGAGCAGCCCCAAGTCGCGCGCCAGGCGCACGTTCTTCTTCATCGACATGCCGATGGTGACCACCGTGCGGCCGAAGGCCATGGCCGCGTCGGCGATCTGCTGCACCCGGTGCACGTGGCTCGCGAAGCTGGCGGTGATGATGCGCCGCCCCTCGTGGGCGTGGAAGAGGTCGTAGAGCACCGCGCCCACCGACGACTCGGATCGGGAGTGGCCGGGCTCCTCGGCGTTGGTGGAGTCGGCGAGCAGCAGCCGGATGCCGCCGTCCTTCGCGATCTGACCCATTCGGGCCAGGTCGGTGAGGCGCCCATCGACCGGGGTGAGGTCGAGCTTGAAGTCACCGGAGTGCAGGATCGTGCCCTGCGGGGTGTGGAACGCGGTGGCGAAGCCGTGCGGCACCGAATGGGTGACCGGGATGAACTCGACGTCGAACGGGCCGATCTTTCGCCGCTCGCCATCGCGCACGGGGATGAGCTCGGTGCGCTTGAGCAGCCCGGCCTCCTCGATGCGATTGCGGGCGATCCCCAGGGCCAGCTCGGAGCCGTAGATGGGGAACGAGATGTCGCGCAACAGGAACGAGAGCCCGCCGACGTGGTCCTCGTGGCCGTGGGTGGTGATGCACCCCTCGATGCGGTCGGCGTTCTCGCGCAGGTAGGTGAAGTCGGGCAGCACGAGGTCGACGCCGAGCATGTCGAGGTCGGGGAACATGAGGCCGCAGTCGAGCAGCATGATGCGGCCGTCGATCTCGATGCAGGCGCAGTTGCGGCCGATCTCGCCGAGACCGCCGAGGAACGTGACGCGAACAGGATCAGCCATGAAGGGCCTCGATCACGATGCGCGCCCGTTCGTCGGTGTCACCAGGTGGTGGCCCGAGCGGGAGGCGACACTCGCCCACCGGTACGCCGAGCCGGTTCATCATCACCTTGACCGCCTGGGAGAACACGCAGCGGTCGGAGTTGACGTACTCGAAGGAGTCCTGAAGCTGGGCGTTGATCTCGCGGGCTCGTGCCACGTCGCCCTTCTCGAACGCGATGATGAGCTCGGCCATGTGGGGTGCCGTCCAATGGGTGGACGTGCCGACGATGCCGATCGCACCCACTGCGAGCAGCGGCAGGGTGAGCGAGTCGTCGCCGCTGTAGAGGTCGACGTGGGGTACGGCGGCCATCAGGCGGGCGGTACCGGCCGGATCGCCGGTGGCGTCCTTGAACGCCACGCAGTTCTCGACCTCGGAGAACAGCCGCACCAACACGTCGTGGCCGATGCGGCGACCGGTGCGGCCGGGCACGTCGTAGATCATGATCGGTAGGTCTGTGGCCGCGGCGATGGCGCGGAAGTGGGCCTCGATGCCCGACTGCGGAGGGCGGTTGTAGTACGGGCTCACCGACAGGACAGCATCGACGCCGAGCTCGGTGACGGTGTCGGTCATCTCGATGGCGTGGCGCGTGTCGTTGCTGCCGGCGCCGGCCACCACCACCGCATCGGGCAGCGCGTCGCGGACGGTGCGGATCAGGTCGAGGTGCTCGTCCTTGCTGAGGGTGGGCGCTTCGCCGGTGGTGCCGGCCACCACGACTCCGTCGTTGCCGTTGCTCACCAACCACCGGGCCAGGTTGGCGGCACCGTCGAGATCGAGGGAGCCATCGGCGCCGAACGGGGTGGCCATGGCGGTGAGCACGCGGCCGAATCGGGACATTGGTTGCTCCTAGGTTCTGCTGGCTTCGGCGGCACGGTCGATGCCAAGGGTGGCCAGGAGGTCTTCGTGCAGTTCGAACCAGACGGTGTGGTACGAGTCGATGAGCGGCTGGGTGAACCACTGGCCGTCGCCGGCCACCAGGCGCTCGAGGGTCGCGCCGAGACGCTCGCCGTAGCAGGCGAAGCGTTCGAGCTGGGCCGCCAGGTCGGCGCACACGGGACCGGCATTGTCGTGCAGCTGCGCCAGGCGGCCGATGACGTGCCGGTCGTAGGACACGTCGGCATGGTCGTTGAGGACGTCGTCACGGATCTGCCACTCGGTGCAGATTGAGCGCACCTCACCGTTGAGGCCGAGGAACCGCTCGTAGGCGGAGGTGATCGGGCGGCGGACACCTGCGGCATCGAGCTCGGCCGCCACCAACCGTTCGCTCTCGGTCCGCCCGGCCGAGGTGAGGGCCCAGCCGAGGGCCCCGTGACCGGGCAGCGCGACGAGCTCGTGGGTGTAGAGCTGGGCGACCTCGTGGTCGACCGGCGTCCGGTCGGCGCCGATGGAGCGGGCGATGCCCGCGACGTCGGCGAACCCCTTCAGACGCAGGCAGTGAAGGATGCGCAGCGGCAGCGGAGACGGGTGTGACATCGCGCTGCACCCTACCAGCGGGGTTGTTGGCCTCCGGGGAGTTGGGCCGGTCCTCAGTCCTCCACCGGGACGAGCCTCGACCGGCGTGAACCGCCGCCCGCCGGGCGTTCGTCAGGCTCCTCCAACGCCTTGTCGCGGGCCACCTTGCGCAGGATCAGCGGGTACCCGCCAGCCGCGATGCTGGCGAAGATGAACCACTGCACCGCGTAGCCCTGATGGGGCCCCTCGTCGGGCTCGATCGGCTCGACCGGCACCGGGATCGGGCCCGGTGCGGGGACCTGCGCCGAGAGGGTGACGTAGGCCGGCAGGACCGGCACGTCGATCTGAGCGGCGATGCGGCCGACATCGGCCCGGGCGAGCTCGTCGAGCGTCCCCTCGTCGGGATCGACCGAGCCGAGGCTGCCGCGCTCCTGGGTGGCCGCCAGGGTCCCCCTGACCGTCACCCTGCCTGCGGGCGGGGCGGCGTCGGCCAGCCCGCCGTCGGCCTGACCCACCGAGAGCGGCACCCAGCCGCGGTTGACCACCACGCCCACGCCGTCGTCACCCACCAACGGGGTGAGCACCCAGTAGCCGGGCGACCCGTTCAAGGTGCGGTTGCGGACGATCACCTCGTCATCGACCAGGTAGGTGCCGGTGAGCTCGACGGCACGCAGGTCGACGTCGTCGACCTCGGCCTCGCTGCTGTCGGGGCTCAGCAGAGCCGCCGGTGCCACCGGTTGCATCGTCGAGCGTTCCTCGAAGCGGTCGATGACATCGCGCTTCTGGTCGAGGCGGTCGAGCTGCCAGAAGCCGGCGACGGCGCAGGCGGCGACGATCGCGATCACGAGCAGGTGCGACAGGATCCAGCGCGGACGGAGGGCGAACCGGTACACGAGCGCAGGCTACGGCTCGCATCCGCTCCGCCGGCAATCAGCCGCCGCCCTCATCGCGGCCGTCGTCGGTCCCGCCGCTCTTGCGCTTCTTCGCCGCCTTGTACTCCTTGGCGAAGCGCCTCCCGTACTGGCGTTGAGCCTGCGGGTCGGTGCGGCGACCGGCCGCGTTCGCTTCGGCCACCAACGAGCGCCACGCCTCCAAGCGGGGTGCAGCAAGGCTGCCGTCGGCCACCGCAGCGAGCACCGCACAGCCCGGCTCGGTGATGTGGCCGCAGTCGGTGAAACGGCACTGGTCGGCGATCTCGTCGACGTCGGAGAACGTGGCGGCGAGGGCGTCGGCATCGGCCCACACCCCCACCGACCGGATGCCCGGCGAGTCGATCATCACGGTGCCGCCAGGGAGGGGGTGGAGCTCGCGCCAGGTGGTGGTGTGGCGGCCCTTGGCGTCGCTGGCCCGCACCTCGCCGGTGGCGGTGAGCTCGGAGCCGGCGAGGGCGTTGGTGAGGGTG
>JAENWR010000157.1 GCA_016649895.1 Acidimicrobiia bacterium
ACTTCACCGGGCGGTGCTTTGGCGGCGATGACGACGAGGGGTGAGAGGGCGTCGTGGAACTCGTCGGCGCCTCGGGCGACGAACGTGTTGGGCCAGCCGTTCGCGACCAGGGCGGCGTGGGAGCCTTCGGCCCACTCCTCGAGCTTGTCGACGGCTTCGTCCCAGGTGTCGGCGAGCGTCACGTGTTCGAGTGCGGAGGCGGAGATGTCGACGAGGTCGCCGACGACGACGATCTGGACGGTGTCGGTCAGCGGCCCGAGGGAAAGCTCGGTGAGGATCGACCGGGCGAGGCCACGGGCGGAGTCGGGGTCGCCGACGAGGGAGATGACGCCGTCGGCTTCGAGGTCGAGGTAGATCTGGCCGTCGTCATCGGGTTGGCCGAGCGTGACGAGCAGAGGCGCGGCGCAGGTGCGACTCGAACGCGGCGCAAGGCTGGGGTCGAGCGTCCAGACCGCCCCGTCGGCTTCCGGGTTCCACCCATCTGGAGGAGCGAGATCGGGTGCGGCGAGGAAGACGTCGACGTGGTCGAGGCTGTGCTGCACGACGCGTGGTTGGGCGGCGCCGTTGGCGGCGGCGAGGTCCTCCGCGAGGCACCCGAGCACTGCGCGGAGGTCGTCGATCGGTTGGTCGTCGCCGTTGAGGAGGGCGGCACGGTGCACGGGCAGGTCGGCGTCGGGGGTGCCTCGGTTGACCTGTCCGGGGTGTTGGCGCATGAAGCGGTGTCGGCGCATGCGCTTGACGCCGACTGCCAGTGCCAGCGACGTGAGGCCACCGACGGCGAGCGCGGGACGCACGTCTCTGGGTTCGTCGACGTCGTCGGGTGGGCTCGCGGCACGCGCTGCCGGCACGATCCCTGCGTCCTCGTCGTCGGGGGCATCAGCGTGCTCGGTGGCAACGCTTGGAGTGAGTTCGGTCGGACCCCCCTCGGCGGGGTCGTCGGGGACGTCGGGTTCGGTTGTGGCCGGGGTGTCGTCGGGGCCGCCGTCAGCGGCCGGCTCGGTGTGGAGTTCGCCGATGCCACCGGGGATGGCGATGGTCTGGCCGGGATGGACGAGGCTCGGGTTGTTCGGGTCGACGAGCCGCGAACGATTGGCGTCGATGAGGTCACGCCAGAACGGTGCGATCTTGGTGGCCGACGGTGCGCGGTCGAGTCGTGACGCCATCTCGTCCTCGGCGATGCCCCAGAGCTGATCCCCGGGGGCGACGGTCACCTCTGCGTCCTGAGCGGCGACCGGTGTCGTGTCGGTGCTGTGGGCCTGGGTGGGGGTGGTGGCGTCGGCGGGGAGCTCGAGGATCCAGCCGGGCCGGAGGAGGTCGCTGGTGGAGGCGATGACGTGGCCGTCGACCATGGTGCGGCCGACGTTGAGGTCGTGGATCTGTCGCCAGCGGACGCCGTCGCCGAGGGCACGCTCCGCGATCGCCCAGTAGGTGTCGTGGCGTTGCACGGTGATCGTCGGCACGACCTCCGGACCCGAAGTGGCCTCGGCCGGTTCGGCGCCGGGGGTGGTGTCCATCGTTAGATGCAGGTCGGGTGGTTCCTCGAGGTCCATGACCTCGACGACCGGGGTCGGTGTCGTAATCACCGGTGACGCGAGTGCGGTTCCGGGGGTGGACGTGGCGAGCAGGACGAGGCCGGCGGCGAGACGCCCGGCGAGCGCTTGGGTGCCGGGCAGGACCGGCAGCGTGACGCGGGGCCGACCGCGCACGACCGCGACGATCTCGGCGAGTAGAGCAACGGCAACTTGGGCCCAGACGAGCCAGGCGACCACCGCGATGGTGTTGATGACGACCGTGTCGCTGGGTCCGAACCGCAGGACACGTTCGATGCCGTCGCTGGTGGGGAGCGACGTCGGGAGCGGCCATCCGATGGCTTGGGTGAGGAACAACGGCGGCAGGACCAACACGGCGACGACGAGCGCGAGCGAGCCGAGCCCCCGGGCGGCGGTGGCACCACGGCTGGGGTCGGTCATGGAGTGGCCTCCTCGACGGCGTCGGCCGTGGCGGTCGCGGTGATGTGACGGTCGGGGACGGGCAGGATCAGCATCGGTTGGGTGACGGTCACGGTCACGGTGACGGCGCCTGCGTCGATGGTGACGGTGCCGGTGGTGTCGACCCGGTCGAGGTAGTCCAGTGCGGCGGTCTCGGCGGCCGACGCGATGAGGACCGGTTCGCCGGTATCACGGAGGTGGTCGAGATCGATCTGCTGAGCGCCGGCGCGCGACGCTTTGGCGGCGTGGGAGCGGGCAGCGGCGTGAGCGGCGAGGACCTGACCACCGTCATAGGCCATGCCGGCGACGAGCACGAGGGCGGTGGCGACAACGGCGACGAACGCCGTGATCGATCCGCGGTTGCCGATGCGCACGCTGCACGGAGGCGAGGTGCTCACAGTCGACGAGATCCCGAAGGTCCAGCGCGAGCACCTCGTGGGCTGCGCCGGCTGCGGCGAGCGGTTCTTCCGGAATTGGACGGACACCGACGCTTGCCACGGCTGGTGCCCTCGAATCAGCCGGCCATCGACCGCATTTCACGCCACTCCTCGGAACGAACCCAACCCGCCAGCGGAGCCGATCGAGGGCGAGTTTCGTGAACGCTTCGATGAAGTCCCGTGAGGAACCCCTGGTGCGGGAGGGGGGACTTGAACCCCCACGTCCTTTCGGACACAGGAACCTGAATCCTGCGCGTCTGCCAATTCCGCCACTCCCGCGAGCAGCAAGAGCGAGAGCGTATCGCACGACCGCAGGCCCTCCGCACGGCACCGGTGTCGTGGGATCGGGCCGGTAGTCTCGCCCTCATGGGTCTCCAAGGCTTCGAACGGCGGCTCGAGCGGATGGTCGAGGGCGTGTTCGCCCGCGCCTTCAAGTCGGGCATCCGGCCCGTCGAGCTGGGTCGACGCCTCGTGCGGGTGATGGACGACCAGCGCTCCATCGGGGTGAGCGGCCGGTCGGTGGTGCCCAACGCGTTCACGGTGCTGCTCTCCAAGGAGGACCACGAGCAGTTCGCCGAGGTCTCCGACAGCCTGGTGCGAGAGCTGTGCGACGCCGCCCGCGAGCACGCCCGCGACGAGCGTTACTCGTTCATGGGCCCGGTGTCGGTCGAGCTGGTGGTCGACGACAAGCTCCGCACGGGCAGTTTCGGCATCGAGGGCCGCCTCCGCGAAGGCCCCGGCGGCAGCGCGGCCGGATCGCTGCTCCTGCCCACCGGCGAGCGTGTGGTGCTCGGCGAGTACGTCGTCACCATCGGCCGCATGCCCGACTCCACCATCGTGCTCGCCGACCCCAACGTCAGCCGCAACCACGCCGAGATCCGGCCCCAGGGCGACGGCTACGTCGTCACCGACCTCGGCTCCACCAACGGAACTCGGGTGAACGGCGTGAAGATCACCGAGCACGAGCTGCACGATGGCGACGAGGTCGTCTTCGGCAACACCCGCATGGAGTTCACCGCGTCCTGAGCGGGTCGCCGTTGCGCCCGAGCGGCCTGCGAACCAGGTGGGCGAGGACCGGCCAGTAGGCTCCCGCCTCAGTGTCAGAGCCTCTGCTGAACATCCTCAAGCTGTGCCTCCTGGTGTTGCTGTACCTCTTCTTCCTGCGCGTGCTGCAGGCCGTCTGGGCCGAGGTGAACGGGCCGCGCCAACGTGCGCCACGGCGTCGATCGGGCCGGGCCCCCCCCGCCGCCGCTCCGGCCCGGCCCTCGAAGCGGGGCAAGCCCTCTGTTCCCACCACGCTGCGGGTCATCGAGCCGGAGGCCGAGCGCGGCCGCTCGTTCCCCCTCGCCGACGAGCTGACGGTGGGGCGGGCGGCCGGCTGCCAGGTCACCCTCGACGACACCT
>JAENWR010000132.1 GCA_016649895.1 Acidimicrobiia bacterium
CCTCAGACAGTTCGGGTGATGCCGCGTGCGGCCAGCTCGTCCAGCGCCTGGGCGGCCTGCTCGGCAGGGTCGCCGCCGGCCAGGGTGAGCTCGGGATCGAGGGGCGGCTCCCACGGGTCGTCGATGCCGGTGAACCCCGTCAGCTCGCCCCGCCGGGCCTTGGCGTAGAGGCCCTTGGGGTCGCGGCGTTCGCACTCGTCGATGGGCGTGGCCACGTGCACCTCGACGAACGCGATGCCGGCGGCCTCGTGGCGGGCGCGGACTGCGGCGCGATCGACTCGGTAGGGGCTGACGAGCGGGGCGATGGCCACCACCCCGGCATCGGCCATCAGCAGCGCCACCTCGCCGACGCGGCGCACGTTCTCGGCGCGATCTTCGGCGCTGAAGCCGAGCCCGGCGTTGAGGCCGTGGCGCAGGTTGTCGCCGTCGAGCACGTAGGCGGGGATGGCGGCGGTGACCAGGTGGCGCTCGACCTCGAACGCCACGGTCGACTTGCCCGATCCCGACAGGCCGGTGAGCCACACCGTGCCGCCGGCGACACCGAGCGCAGCGTGTCGAGCCGATCGGTCGATGGCGCCCGCGTGCCACACGATGTCGTCGGTCATGGGCGCCCGATGGCGTCGCGGAGGGCCGCCGCCGACTCGGTGAGAGCGCGGGCGCCGGCATCGAGGATCGGGGCCAGCTGGAACATGGTGTGCACGGTGCCCTCGTAGAGCGTGTGCGTGGCCGACACCCCGGCGGCGCTGAGCGCCTCGGCGTAGACAGCGCCTTCGTCGCGCAGGGGGTCGAGCTCGCAGGTGATGACGAGCGCGGCCGGCAGGCCCGAGTGGTCGTCGGCGAGGAGCGGCGACACCCGCCAGTCGGTGCGCACGGAAGAGTCGGGCAGGTAGTTGGCGCCGAACCACTCCATGGTGTCGAGGGTGAGGACGTAGCCCTCGGCGTTCTCGCGCTGCGAGGGGTAGCGGTCGGGGGCGTCGAGGCGCAGGTCGACCGCCGGGTAGACGAGCAGTTGGAAGCGCAAGGTGGGGCCGCCCTCGTCGCGAGCGCGCAGCGCCACCACGGCGGCGAGGTTGCCGCCGGCGCTGTCGCCACCCACGGCGAGGCGGTTGCGGTCGGCGTTCAGCTCGTCGGCGTGGGTGCCCATCCACTGCACGACGTCCCACGAGTCGTCGAGCGCGGCGGGGAAGGGGTGCTCGGGGGCCAGGCGGTAGTCGACCGACACGACGACGATGCCCGCCTCGGCACACAGGGTGCGGCACGGGTGGTCGTGGGTGTCGAGGTCGCCGATGGTCCAGCCGCCCCCGTGGAGGAAGACGAGCGCGCCGAACGGCCCGTCGCCCGAGGGTGTGTAGACCCGCACCCCGATGTCGCCGGCGGGGCCGGGGATGGTGCGTTCGGAGGTCTCCACCTCGGGGCCGGGCGGCATCATGGCGGCCAACCCCGAGTAGGCCTGGCGCGACGCCTCGGGGGTGCGCTCCGGCGGCTCGGCGGGCGCCGCGGCGGCCATGAGGTCGAGGAGTTGCTGGGTCTGGGCGTCGGCTGGCATGTGGTCCCCCTGGCGGTGTGGCGTCTGAACCTACCGCGAGCCTGGGCACTGAGGTTGACGACCGGCATACCGAGTATGCATACTGAGTATGTGAGCGTCCGCGAAGGTCTACTCTCCCTCCTCGAGGAGGGCCCCAACTACGGCTTCCAGCTGAAGACCCAGTTCGAGGCCGCCACCGGCGGCACCTGGGCCCTCAACGTGGGCCAGGTGTACACGACCCTCGACCGGCTCGAGCGCGACGGCCTGGTGTCGGTCGACGAGGTCGAGGGCCAGAAGGTCTACCGCCTCACCGCCGCTGGCCACGACGAGCTCGAGCAGTGGTGGGCCTCGGTTCCGTCCGACGGGCCGCCGCCCCGCGACGACATGCTCATCAAGCTGCTGCTGGCTCTCCCCCACGGCCGCGACCACGCCCTCGACGTGCTGTCGCGCCAGCGCACCGCCCTGGTGCAGATCCTTCAGGCTCGCCGCCGGGCCGCCACCGACGACGCGGCACGACCACCCCGAGCCGACGCCCCGCCCGCCAACCACTTCGCCGCATCGCTCGTGGCCGACGCCGTGCTGATGCGGGCCGAGGCCGACCTGCGCTGGCTCGACCGTTGCGAGGCCCGCATCGCCGGCGCCACCGATGCCGACGACCCCACCGACCCAGCGCTCAGCTCTCCCGGCACTCCCGCCGGCTCACCCACGTCGCGGCGCACGCGCGCCGCCCGCACCCGGAGGAACCGGCAATGACCCCCAACCCCATCCTGTCGTTCGACGGCGTCACCAAGGTCTTCGGTAGCGGCAGCACCGAGACCCGCGCCCTCGACAGCATCACGTTCCGCGTGATGCCCGGCGAGCTGGTGGCGGTGATGGGCCCCTCGGGTTGCGGCAAGTCGACGCTGCTGCACGTGGCCGGCGGGCTCGAACGCCCCACGGCCGGCCAGGTGGTCACCTGTGGCCGCAACCTCGGCGACATCAGCCTAGCCGCGCTGTCGACCATGCGCCGCTGCGACGTCGGCTACGTCTTCCAGAAGCTCAACCTCATCCCGAGCCTCACCGCGGTGGAGAACGTGATGCTGCCGCTCGAGCTCGACGGGATGAACCGCCGCCAGGCCCGCACCCAGGCGCTGCAAGCGCTCGACGAGGTGGGGCTGCCGGGGGTGCACGACCGCTACCCCGACGACTTCTCGGGCGGCCAGCAGCAACGCATCGCCATCGCCCGGGCCATCGCCGGCACCCGCAAGGTGCTGCTGGCCGACGAGCCCACCGGTTCGCTCGACACGTTGGCGGCCGACTCGGTCATCGAGCTTCTTGCCACGCTGGCCCGCGAGCGCGGCACCGCCGTGGTGCTCGTCACCCACGAGCCCCGGTTCACCGCTTGGGCCGATCGCGTCGTCTACCTGCGCGACGGCGTGGTGGTCGACGAAGCGGTCATGCACGCCCACACCACGGCCGCCGACCTCGACGACGACGTGGCTGCCTCGGCGCAGGTGCGGTCGTGAGCGCCGCCAACGTCGCCATCCGCCTCGCCCGTCGCGAGGTCACCCGTCGTCCGTTCCGCAGCCTCGTCGTGATGCTGCTCGTGCTCGTGCCGGTGGTGATCCTCACCGGTCTGGCCGTGATGGTGCGCACCAACGACCGCACCCCGGACGAGCGCTTCACCGCCGTGTGGGGCCAGGCCGACGTCGTCGTTTGGGGCGACCAACAGATCGATGCCGACACGGTCGACGTCCAGCCCGACACCGCAGCGCTCCAGCCGCTCTTCGACGTTGGCGGACGCGCCCTCACCATGCGCGACACCAGCGCGCGGCTTCGCACCACCGACGGATTGCGGGAGTACGCCCACATCAGCGATGCGCCGGTCGGCGATCCGATGCTGGCCGGTCTCATCGACGGCCTCGAGGGCCGCCTGCCCACGGCACCCGACGAGGTGCTGATCTCGCCCCCGCTGGCCGAGAAGTTCGAGTTGGGGCTGGGCGACACGCTCGAGCTGGAGCGGCCGAGCGAGCACACTGCCACCGTCGTGGGCCTCGCCCGCTGGCGCGACCAGCTGAAGCGCCCGTTCATGCTCGTCGCCAACCTCGACAGCGCCGACTCGATGGCCGCCACCTTCGGCGCCGACGTGCCCCGAGAGGGTTGGGAGACGACCACGCTGATCGACCTCCCACCGGGGGCCGAGCGAACGCCCGGGGTGGCGCAACTCCTCGCCGCGGGTGAGGTGCAGAACCGCTTCGTGCCGATGTGGCATGAGGTCGGAGGCGATGCCCAGCTCACCATCGTGTGGTCGTGGGTGGGCGGTGCGGTGGCGTTCGTCATCGTCGGCGTCGTCATCGCCGCGGCGTTCGCCGTCACCGCCCGCCGCCAGCTGCGGCTCATCGGCCAGCTCATGGGCAACGGCGCCAGCGAGCGCACCCTGCGCGCCACCTTGTTCCTCCAGGGCACGGTCATCGGCCTCCTGGGCGGCATCGTCGGGGTGGCTCTGGCGCTCGGGTCACTGGTGGCCTTCGAGCCGCTCGTCGAGCAGATCATCGGCCGCCGGCTCACCGGCTACGACGTGGTGTTCGCCGACCTCGTCCCCATCGTGATCCTGGCCACGCTGGCCGCCACCGGCGCCGCGCTCATCCCCGCCCGCACCGCGGTGCGCACATCGGTGCTCCAGGCCTTGGCCGGTCGGCGTCCCGTGGGGCCCTATCCCAACAAGCTGGTGGCCCGCGGGGCGCTCGCCGTCGTCGCCGGCCTCATCCTGCTCGCAGTGTCGACCGCCGGAGCCCAGGCCAGCGGCAACGGCTCGGGCGGCGACACCTGGCTGTTCGTGCTCACCGGCATCGCCGGCGCAGTGGCCCTCATCCTCGGCACCTGCGCCATGTCGCCGGCCATCATCAGCCGCCTCGAGCCGCTCGCCGGCCACCTTCGCGGCAGCGCCCGCCTGGCTGCTCGCAGCGTGGCCCGGCAGCGCACCCGCACCGGCGCGGTGGTGGCCGCCGTTGCGGTGGTGGCGGCTGCAGCGGTGATGGCCTCGACGGTCTGGCTCACCTCCGAGCACAGCGACAACGCCAACGCCTATCGCCCGTTGCCCGACAACGCGGTGCGGGTCGACTTTCGCGAGGACCGGGCACCGGCCGATCCGAACGACCCAGCCGGATATACGAGCGAGCCCCTTCCCATCCCCACCGACGTGATCGACCAGCTCGTCGAGGTGGTTCCGGGTGCCCAGGTGATCCACCAGACCGAGGCCGCCATCCCCGAGGTCTCGCCCGAGCTGCGCGAGGCAGCCACCGATGCCGGGGGGTCCTACCGGGCCAACCTGTCGGGCTCGGTCTCGGTGGTCGACGACGAGCTGGCCCGGGCCCTCGATCTCGAGCCCGAGGTCCGTGCCGCTCTGGCCGACACCGGCATCGTCACATCGGGCTGGGACCCGACCACCGGCGAGAACACGCTCGACATGGGCACCGACGACGTCGCACTGTTCGACCGGCACGGCTACATCGTCGACGTCGTCGAAGGCACCATCGTCCCGCTGCGGTTGCTCCCCTTGGGCCAGTCGGCCGTCGCCGAGTGGAAGGCCGTCGAGCTCGGTCTCTCCGTGGGCCCAGGGGCCACGATCCTCGCTGCACCCGAGCGGCTCACCGACCTCCAGCTCGACCGGATCTCCGACGTGGCCGACGAGGCGTACGACGAGCACTCCATCGTCGCCCGCGGTTCGGGGGAGGGGGAGGGGGAGGTCAGCCGCTACCTGTGGGTCGAGCGCGAGTACCGGTCGTGGGAGCCGTCGAACGCCCTCATCACCGCTGGCATCCTCGGCGTCGCCACCATCTTCTCGCTCGGAGTCGTGGCGCTCGGCCTGGCACTGTCGGCCGCCGAGACCAAGGACGAGCGCGACGTGCTCGCCGCCATCGGTGCCCCGCCCCGCACCCTGCGCCGGCTGGCCGCGTCGAAGGCTGCCGTCCTCGCCGTCGTCGGCACCGTCGTCGGAGTGCCGCTCGGGTTCGTCCCCACCTGGGTGGTGGTCCGGGCGAGCGACAGCGGCTACGACTCGATGGCGGTCGTGTTCCCGTGGCTCCAGGTGGGCCTGCTCGTGGTGGTCGTGCCCCTCGTTGCCACGGCCGCCACCCTGCTCGCCAGCGGCATCGCCCTGCACACCCGTCCTGTGCAGGCGTCGTCGATGGCGTTCGACTGAGTCGGAGCCGGACCGGGGCTCCCCGCCCCGGTCCCTCCGGCTCGGTCTCGCTCGCGCCACGCACCGTTTCGGTGCACCCCGCGAGGCCACCTGCCCGCCGGCTCGGTCTCGTTCGCGCCATGCACCGTTTCGGTGCACCCCGCGAGGAGGGTCGTGAGGATCTCGCCGGGCGCCCCCGGTTTCGGGCTGCTGTACACCGGTAGGTAGCCTCGCCTCGTGACCGATCCAGCCGACAACAGCTCCGCCGACGTCCGTCGCGGGGGGCTGACCCGCGGCGACATCGTCGAGTCGGCCCTCGCCATGGTGAGCGACGAAGGCATCGCGGCGGTCACCATGCGCCGGCTGGCCGACAAGATCGGCGTCACGCCGATGGCGCTCTACCACCACGTGCCCAACAAGGGCGTGCTGCTCGACCTGGTCGTCGAGCAGGTGGGGGCCGATCTTCGGCTCGCCCACGACGGCCGGCACTGGATCGAGCAGATCCGCAGCTACGCCCTGCAGTGGCGCGACGTGCTGCACAGCTACCCGGGTGTGGCCGGCTACCTGCTGCGCCAGGAGGCCCCGCCCGCGATGGCGTGGCGCATCATCGACGACGCGGTGAGCCTCATGGTCGAGGCCGGCTTCGACGAGCGGCAGGCCACCCGCGCCTACGCCGGGCTGGTCAGCTTCGTGCTCGCCCGTTGCGACCAGGAGGAGGTCATCTCCAAGCACGCCGCAGCGGCCGAGGCGAAGGCCGAGGCCAAGGGAGCACCGGCCGCTGGGTCGGCCGACGACGACCTCACCGACGACCGCATCCGCGCTCGCCTCACCGTCGCCCACAGCAACGTCGACCTCGGTCGGGTCGCCAGCTACCTGAGCGAGCTCTCTGCCGACGAGCACTTCACGTACATGCTCGACTGCATGCTCGCCGGCATCGACGCCGAGTCCCACGGCTGACGCCCCGTCGGGTACGAACCTGCACACCCCACCGCGCGGATCGTCCCCGACCCCCGCACCCCCGGCCCGTCGGGTACGAACCTGCACACCCCACGACGCGGATCGTCCCCAACCGACACCTCCCACCCCCGGTCGGGTACGAACCTGCACACCCCACCGCGCGGATCGTCCCCGACCGCTCCCCCTCAGCTGGAGTCGGTGACGAGAAGCTCGACGTAGGTGCCCCGCTCCCCTGTCGATCGGTGAAGCGACACCGTGGGCGAGAGGCGTTCGAGGCCCACCTCGATCGGGTGGCGCCGCGAGGTCGAGGCCACGAGCACCCTCGCCCCGGACCGTTGCGCGGCTCCGAGCTCGTCGAGAGCCCCGGCGGCATCGACCGCGGCGATGAACGGCTCGACCAATTCGGCCGCGACGAGTCCAGCCACCGCATCGGCGAGCGGGCCCGCAGCAGCCGCACGCCGCACGGTCCACTCCCAGGCGGGCACGGGTCCACGTCGCCGCAATCCCGCTGCCCGCAGCGCTCGCACCAGGTCACGAGCGGGTGTCGGCACCGCACCCGCGGAGATGGCGGCCACCCGCAAATCTTCGTGCACGTCGTAGTGGTCGCCCTGGAACGCCAGGTAGGGCAGACCGAGCGTGTGGGCGAGCTGGTGCAGCTCGTCGACGTGCGAGTCGGTGACGAGGTGAGCCCAGCGCCGGCCCCGCCATGCCCAGATCGCCTCGTCGACGAGGAGCGCCACCTCAGCGACCGTTGGCGGAGAAGTGCTGGTAGTCCCTCGGCGAGGTCCAGCGGCCGCCCCATTCCCAGCCGAGGAACTCGAACCCGTTGACGGGAGCACTGCCGGCGGAGATGCGGCCGACACCGAAGCGAGCCCGATCGACGTGGGCGGCACCGCCGGGGGGCAGCACCTGGCCCGACCGCGAGATGTAGGGGTTCTGCAATGGGTTGACGTCGATGGCCCGGCC
>JAENWR010000077.1 GCA_016649895.1 Acidimicrobiia bacterium
ATCAGGGGGACTCGGGGCCGGGCAGGATCGCGAGGAGGACCCCCACGGCGACGTCGACCCGTGCCCGGGGGACGAGGAGCTCGTTGCTCACGCCGAGGCTCGAACCCGGTTCGAGACGCGCCTCGACGAGCGGGTAGCGGAGACCCTCGGTGGTGACACCGGTGGCGGCACCGTGGACGGCCACCAGGGTGACGTACTCACCGGGCTCCCCGGCCAGCAGCCGCGACCCCCGGACGACGTGGAGGCGCGAGCCTCCTCGTCCGACCGCCGTGATCTCGAGCCCGGCGAAGCGCTCGGACGACATCACCAGCGCGTTGGAGATGAGGTGGTCGAGCCGGCCGCCCTCTCCCCCAGCGACGACCACCGACGTGATGCCCCGGGCTGCCACGGCGTCGAGGGCCAGCTCGAAGTCGGTGGCCGCCTTCTCGACGGGATGCTCGCGCACCTCGGCTCCCTCGGCGCGCGCCCGAGCGAGGCCCCCCGCCGACACGGAGTCGAAGTCGCCCACGGCCAGGTCGACGTGGCGCCCGAGGAGGTGTGCCTGGTCGATGCCCGAGTCGGCGGCGACCACGAAGGCGGCAGTCGGCAACGTGCCGTGGTCGACCACGTCGACGGGCTCGCCGCCGAGCAGGACGAGGGCGGTGGTGGGGGTGTGCGACACGTCGTGACCTCGGGTGAGGGGAACGACGAGCACGCGAGCTGAGGGTTCCTCCCTGCGCCGGCATGACCCGGATCAGGTTCAGACGGTCGGAGGCAGAACGGCCCTCCCTCTCAGCCCGACGCCTCGGGCTCCCGTGGTAACGACGACGACACTAGCCCAACTGAGCGAAGGACCGACGCGAGGGTCAGCTGAAGGCGGCGATGCCGGTGATGGCCTGGCCGAGGACGAGGGTGTGGATCTCGTTGGTGCCTTCGTAGGTGTAGACCGATTCGAGGTTGTTCATGTGGCGGATGACGGGGTACTCGAGGGTGATGCCGTTGGCGCCGAGCACACTGCGCGCCTCGCGTGCGATCTCGAGCGCCTGGCGGACGTTGTCCATCTTCCCGAAGCTCACCTGGGCCGAGGTGAGCTGCCCGGCGTCTTTGAGGCGACCGAGGTGCAAGGCCACCAGCGTGCCGCGGTTGACGGCCACCATCATCTCGACGAGCTTGCGCTGGGTGAGTTGGAAGCTGGCGATGGGCACCCCGAACTGGACGCGCTCCTTGGCGTAGTCGAGCGCGGCTTCGTAGCAGGCCCGACCGGCGCCGATGGCGCCGAACATGATGCCGAACCGGGCCTCGTTGAGACACGACAGGGGGCCGCGCATGCCCGACACTCCCGGTAGCACGGCGTCGGACGGGAGGCGCAGGTCGTCGAACATGAGCTCGGAGGTGACCGACGCCCGCAGCGACGCCTTGCGGTGGATGTCGTTGGCGCTGAACCCGGGCGTGTCGGTGGGCACCACGAACCCGCGCACACCGTCGTCGGTGCGGGCCCACACCACCGCCACGTCGGCCACGCTGCCGTTGGTGATCCACATCTTCGACCCGTTGATGACCCAGTCGCCCCCGGCGTCCTGCTTGGCGTGGGTGCGCATGGCCGACGGGTCACTCCCCGAGTCGGGCTCGGTGAGCCCGAAGCAACCAATGGCCTGGCCTGCCGCCATGCGGGGCAACCACGTGTCCTTCTGCTCGTCGGACCCGTACGCCCAGATCGGGAACATCGCGAGCGATCCCTGCACCGACACGAAGCTGCGCAACCCACTGTCGCCGGCCTCCAGTTCGAGGCACGCCAACCCGTAGGCCACCGCACTGGTACCCGAGCAGCCGTAGCCGTCGAGATGCATGCCGAGCAGCCCGAGCTCACCCATGATCGGGCCCAGCTCCCGGCCGGGGAACGTGCCGTCCTCGTACCACTGACCCACCTCGGGCACGATCCGATCGCGCACGAACTGCCGCACCGTCTGCTGGATCTGGCGCTCCTCGTCGGACAACAACGAGTCGATCGCAAGGAAGTCGAGCGGCGCATCGCCACCCACACGGGTCAGATGGGGAGTGTCGGACATGACGCGAAGGTACCGTCTCCGCAACACCAGGAGGAGACCCGTGACCGCAGACCAGCGTCAACCGAGCCGCCCCGACATCGAGGCCGTCGACCAGGGCCCACCGCCCGCCGGCGCCGTCGACCGGCCGCGCCTCGCTGCCGCCGTGCGCGAGCTCCTCTTGGCCATCGGGGAGGATCCCGAGCGCGACGGGCTCGTGCGCACCCCAGAGCGGGTCGCCGACATGTACGCCGAGATCACCGGGGGCCTGCACGACGACCCGGCCCGCCACCTCGAGGTGCAGTTCGAGGCCGACCACGACGAGATGATCATGGTCCGCGACATCTCGTTCGCATCGATCTGCGAACACCACCTCATCCCGTTCATCGGACGAGCTCACGTGGCCTACATCCCGGGTCCCGACGGTCGCATCACCGGCCTGTCGAAGCTCGCCCGGCTCGTCGACGGCTACGCGAAGCGTCCACAGGTGCAGGAGCGGCTCACCTCACAGGTCGCCGACCGGCTGATGGAGCGGCTCGTGCCTCGGGGGGCCCTGGTGGTGATCGAGGCCGAGCACCTGTGCATGTCGATGCGTGGAGTGCGCAAGCCAGGTGCGCTCACCGTCACCTCGGCCGTCCGCGGCATCTTCAAGACCGATCAGGCGACGCGGGCCGAAGCCATGAACCTCATCGGGTTCTCACGCGACCGCTGACGCCGACCTGCGACGGCGACGCGGCCTGCGGTGTCAGCCCGTGTGCTGGAGCGACGACAACGGAGCAGCCGGGGCGAAGTAGTGGCCCTGCCCCAGGTGCGCACCCAAGTCGATGGCCACCCGCCTCTGCTCGTCGGTCTCGATGCCCTTCACGATCGGGGTGATGTCGAGGCGCGTGGCCAATGCGAGCATCGACTCGACGATCGCCGCGGTGGCAGAGCTCGTCGCCATGTCGGCGGTGAACGACGGGGCGATCTTGACCCACGAGAGCGGGATCGAGCGGAGCACGTCGAGCGATGTCGAACCGGCGCCGAAGTCGTCGACGGCGATACCGAGGCCGGAGGCGTGCAGGTCGGCGAGGGCCGCTGAGGATGCCGCCAGCTTTTCTACGCTCACGGTGCACTTGAACTCGACGACGAACGTCTCGCGGTCGAGGTCGTGCTCGTCGATGAGGTGCAGGATCGATTCGACGACACCTGGCATCTGCAGCTCCTGCACCGAGACGTTGCAGAACCAGAGGCTGTCGTCGCTCGTGAGGTGTCGGCTCTCCACCACGTTGCGCACCAGCTCGGAGCGCACGCGGGCACCCAGGGCGTGGATGAGGCCGGTCTCCTCCGCCATCTGGATGAACTCGGATGCCGCGACGCCGTAGGAGCCACGGGACCAGCGCACGAGGCTCTCGTAGCCCACCGGATCGCCGCTCTCCAGCTGCACGATCGGCTGGAAGTGGACCTGGAGGTCGCCGCGCTCGAGGGCGTGGTGCAGCGCACGCTCGTCGTCGAGCTTCACGTTGTCGGTCTTGCGCAGGGCCGGCGCGTAGGCCACCGGACGGCCAACGCCGCGACGCTTCGACTCGTACATCGCCGCGTCGGCTCGGGCCACGAGCTCGTCGGCGCTCGTGACCTCGCCTGTGGTCCACGCCACCCCCACGCTCGCTCGCATGTCGACCAGCCCGCAGGCGAGCTCGACCTCTCGACGCAGCACGGATGCGACCCGCTCGGCGATGTCGATGGCCTCGTCGGTGCTCGCAACCCGTGGACACACCACGATGAACTCGTCGCCGCCCAGGCGGCCGACGATGTCGTCGCCACGGACGACGCTGCGGAGCCGGTCGGCCGTGACCACGAGCAGCTCGTCGCCAGCGGCGTGTCCGAGCTCGTCGTTGATGGCCTTGAAGCGGTCGAGATCGAGGAAGACCACCGCGATCCGCTCGCCCGCGTCGCTGACCGCCTCCTCGAGGATCGCCATCGCCGACGCGCGGTTGTGGCATCCGGTGAGCGCGTCGAAGGTGGCCCGCCGACGGAGCTCGTCGCGGAGCGCTGCGGCCTCGGTGACGTCGGAGACGCTGACGATCGCTGCGTTGACGGTGCCGTCCGCCTCGGTGAGCGAGCGCAGGCTGATGTGGCACAGGCGCGTATCGACCGCGCCCGGGAGGTGCAGCCGGGTCTCGAGGTCACCGTCGGTGCCGTCCATCGCCGCGGCGAACGCCGCCTCGAACCTGGGCCAGTCGTCGCGCAAGATGGGGCGCAGCTGGTCGACCAGCAACTCGGTGGCGGGCACGCCCACGATCTCGCGAAGGCGTTCGTTGGTGTACACGACCGTGCCGTCGGAACGGACGTGCAGCAGGCCGCTCGGAAGCGCCTCGGCCAGCCGGTTCAGCAACTGCTCGCGCTCGCGTAGCGCCTCGTTGGCCGCCATCTCGTCGGAGATGTCGATCATCTGGGCGATGACGTGCGCCTCGTCGGGATCGTCGAGGAGGTTCTTGTTGGCGATCTCCACCCAGACGTAGTGGCCCTCCTTGTGGAGGTGGCGCAGACGCACCCGCTGGCCGTCGCCGGCCGCGGCGAGCATGGTCATCCAGTTGTCGATGGCCAGCTCCTGGTCATCGGGGTGGATGAAGTTGAGCGAGCGCTCACCCCTCAGGTCCTCGGGGCGCCACCCCAGGATCTTCCACAGGTTCGGGTCGGCATCGATGAACGCGGCGTTGTCGTTCTTCTTGGTCCAGGTGACTCGAGTGGTGAGTCCGGTGGCCACGTCAGGTCGCACCAGTCCATCGGTGCCCTCCGGGAGGACGATCACACAGAAGAACGTGTCGTGAAGGGAGGTGAGATCGAAGAAGTGCACCGACGTCACCACGTCGGGCGTCGCCGCGAGTCGGACGCCGATGCGGGCGCCTCCGATCTCCCGGGCGCGGGTCCAGCCGTCGATCATGATCTGGCGATCGGCCGAGATCACGAAGTCGAGGGCCGACCGGCCGTGGAGGAGCCGCGACCGTTCCACGTCGACCGATGGGGGCATCGGCACGAAGATCCCGTTGGGCGCCACCGCAGAGACGAGTGCCGTCGGCTGACCCTTCAGCAGGGCGTCGAAGCCGATGGCCAGCGATGCCGGGCTCATTGGCTCGTTGGTGTCCACCTAGGTTGGATCGGCCGTGATCGGGGCCACTTGACGCTCTGTCCGGCAACCCAGTGCAGATTGGGCCGTACGGACCGGGCCGACCGGCCCCCCAGCGGGCTGGCCACCTCACACACACGACAGACCGGGTGTTCTGAGACGACCGCTCAGAGGTGCCGGAGGATCTCCTGGGCGACCGTGGTGCCGTAGCGGAAGAGACCCGCCGAGTAGCCGTGGCACACCTCGTCGCCCGCCTGGCAGAGGTGGATGCCATCGGCGTGGCGCACCGAGATCTCGCCGTCGACACAGCCGTGATCGGCGGTCTCCCATGGCGCGCACGGCAGGTGTCGGGCACCCTTGCGGTCAGGCGACTCGAGTTCGGCGCCCGGGTCGGCGAAGGACACCAGCGGGTGGCCCGATGCGCTCGCCAGGTACACCTCGTCGAGACCGTCCTGGATGACCGCCAGTGGTTCGTAGAGGCTGCGTGGTGCGCTCATCCACACGATCGGTACGCCGTGTGAGGTCCAGAGATCGGAGACCGAGGCGACGTGGTCGGCGTAGATCGACGGGGTGGCCGTGATGGGATCGGCCGATGCGGCACACTGCGAGAGGTGGTTGCCCACGAACTGGAGCACGACCAGGTCGGGCGCCCATCGGGCGAGGTCGCCGGCCATGCGGTCGTGCCAGTCGCACAGGGCCGACCCGGGGAAGCTCCGATCCACCAGATCCACCTGGTCACCCAGCGCGAGGCGCGTGTTGCCCATCGACTCCGAGCCGATCGAGTCGGAGTAGTAGATGACGACCGGGCTCGATCGATCCGGGGCAACCGAACCGCCTCCGGCAGGCGACTCGTCGCCGGTCGCCCGGCCACCGTCGTCGGCGATGCCGGGTTCGGGGGCAGCATCCACACCCTGGCCCGGACCCGAACCGCAGGCGCCGAGCAAGCCGGCAACGAGCACGATCGCGATCCGACGCCCCCACGAGACCGGCACGCTCGAGGTCGGGCGGGCCATCCAGCGCGCCACCGGCTAGCCGTTGAACCGTGCGATGACGGAGGCCGCGTCGGGCTCAACCAAGCCGAGCACCGCCGCACCGCCGTCGGTGCGGAAGGGGTAGGTGGGCAGCGCCACCGACTCGGGCTGGAGGCCGCGGAGGCTGCGAGCAAACGACAGCGCGTCGAAGGCTCCCATGGAGTCGTCGATGCGCAGCCCTCCTGACACCGCCGAGGAGATCCTCATCAGCTCGATGGGGTTGCGGGTGGAGCCCACCTCGCCCATCACGGAGCGGAGGAAGAGCTGCTGTCGTTGCACCCGGCCGAGGTCGCCGGTGGGATCGGCCACCCACCCTCCGGGCGTCAGCTCCTCGTAGCGGCGCGACCGCACGTAGGCGAGCCCCTGGACGCCGTCGAGGGTGACAGTCCCCGCCTCGGGCAGGTTGAGCCCCGAATGGGTGTCGCGGGCGGGGTTGGGCAGTTCGATCTGGACCCCTCCCACCGCGTCGACAAGGCCGGCGAAGGTGACGAAGTCGACCTCGACGTAGTGGTGCACGGGGATGCCCACACCCTGCTGCACGGTCTGGATGAGCGACGCCGGACCGTCGCGGTAGGCGGCGTTGATGCGTCCCTGGCTCCCATCGGACCGCGTGACGAAGAGGTCGCGAGGGATCGACGTCATCAGGGCGCCGTCGGGACCGGTGCGCAAGATCAGCATCGTGTCGGACCGCTCGCCCGCACCGGGTTCGCCAGCCCCGTCGCCGAGCACGGCTCCCGCGTTGGGGTCGTTGGGGTCGAAACCCTCCCGGCTGTCGGAACCCACGATCAGGTAGTTGGTGCCCGATCCTCCGCTCGACAGCACATCGGCAACCGGCACCCGTTCGATCCGGCTGAACTGCCACAGCCCGTAGAGCAGGAAGAACACGACGCAACCGAGGAGCACCAGGATCGCCACCAGCGCGATGCGCCGGGCCGACCACCGCCGGCGACCCGCACCGCGTGAGGGCTGCACGGGGTGCGGTTCGATCGGTATGGGAGGCGCCGAGACCGCCATGCGCGATGGCGCACCCGGCGGGGGTGCGGCCGGCAGGCGGCCCCGGGGATCGGCGTCGCGTCGGGCGTGTCCCGTGGAGGAGGCGGCGTCGGCCGGCACGAAGTACTGGCGCGGCGCCACCGGTGGTCGGTCGCCGGAGCTGGGCGGTGGTTCCGTCGGCGGCTCGGCCCGACCCCACCCGCGCGGCACCGAGCCGTCGGGCGGCGGCGAGTCGGGCGCGTCGCCTGGAGGTGGGGTCACGAGCGACGATCCTACGGGCCGCTCCCGTGGGGCCGAGGTCGGGAGCGACTCGGCCCGGATGGTCGGGCCGAACCGCGCCCGAACCCGCGGGTGGCATGCCTACGGTTGGTGGATGACCACCGATGAGCGCGAACTGCTCGAACCCGTCGACCTGTGCACCCCTGACGGAGAGCGGTTCAACCCCGACGCACTCGGGTGGTCGCGGCGGCCGCTGCACCGCGCCAACCTCGCCGGGCACCACGGCCGCAACAAGCGGTGGGACTACTGGGCGATCCTGGCGGGCGATCTCATCGTCTCGTCCGTGTACGCCGACATCGACCACTTCGGGCTGGGCGACGTGTGGTGGGCCCACACCCCCTCCGGCCAGACCGGGGGCCGAAACGCCCTCGTCCCCGCCGACGGCGTGTCGCTCCCCGAGCGGTGCGGCACCGCACCGCTCGTGATGTCGGACCCAGCCCTCGAGCTGTCGATCACCGACGACGATATCGGCACCCACTTCGTCGCCAGCTGGCGCGAGGAGGACGAACGGGAAGGCTCGCTCGACGTGGTGATCGCCATGCCGCCCGGGCACGAGTCGCTCAACGTCGTCATCCCGTGGGACGACGTGACGTTCAACTTCACGTCGAAGCACCAGGCCCGACCCGCCATCGGCAGCATGGTCGTCGGTGACGAGACATGGGAGATCGGCGGCGAAGCCGGCGACGCGTGGGGCGTGCTCGACGTCGGCCGCGGCCGCTGGCCCCACGAGATCCACTGGAACTGGGGCGGCGGCGCCGGCCGCAGCGGCAAGCACGTGATCGGCCTGCAGTTCGGTGCCAAGTGGACCGAAGGAAGCGGCTTCACCGAGAACGGCTTCATCCTCGACGGCGTGCTCACCAAGGTCGACCGCGAGCTCGAGTGGAGCTACGACTGGGACCATCCGATGGCGCCGTGGCGCATCATCGACCCCGACGGCCAGATCGAGGTGACCCTGCTCCCCCGCTACGACAAGCACTCACGATCCGGCGACGACGGCGATGAGTACGCCAGCGAGACCCACCAGGTGTTCGGTACCTTCTCGGGCGCGGTCCGCACCGACGACGGCCAGACGCACACCTTCGACGGGCTCCAGGGGTTCGCCGAGGAGGCGCGCCAGCGCTGGTAGCGGAGGATGCGACCCGAAGTCCCCACATGGGAAGGCCCAGGTCGATGACCTGGGCCTCCGCGGTGGGCGCGAAGGGACTCGAACCCCTGACCTCTGCCGTGTGAAGGCAGCGCTCTAACCAGCTGAGCTACGCGCCCGTAGGGGCCATGACCCTAGCGCATGGTCGACGGCGCTCAGCCCGCCAGCGCGGCGACCTCACGTCGCTCGTCGGCGCTCAGCCGCCAGCTGGCACCCGCCGCGTTCGATGCGACCTGCTCCGGCTTCGTCGCCCCGGCGATGACCGAGGCGACCACCGGCTCGGAGATGAGGTAGCCCATCGCCAACTCGAGGAGCGAGCGCCCGTGGTCGGCGGCGTAGGCCGTGAGCCGTCCGACGGCAGCGAGCCGCTCGTCGTCGAGGAAGTTGACGCGGCGTTCGGCCGGCATCTGCCCGAGCCGGCTGTCGTCGGGTGCCTCCCCGGTGGGTGCCACCTTGCCGGTGAGCAACCCGGATTCGAGCGGGAAGAACGGCACGAGAGCGATGTCGTTGCGACGACAGGCCTCGATGACGCCGCCCTCGGGCTCGCGGAAGAGCACGCTGTAGCGGTTCTGGACCGAGCGGAACGGTGCCCACGACTGGTCGGCCGCGATGGCCGCGGCCTCGTCGAGCATCGACACGTCGAAGTTGGAGCAACCGATCTCGCGGACCTTGCCCGCCGCGACGAGCTCGGCCAACGCACCCATCGTCTCTGCGAGCGGCACCGACGGGTCGGGCTTGTGGAACTGGTAGTGGTCGATGACATCGGTGCGCAGCCGGGCGAGGGAGTCCTCGACGGCCTGGCGCACGTGGTCGGGATGGCCGCCGCTCAGCGACCCGTCGGCGCTCCCCTTCGAGCCGAACTTGGTGGCGATGACCACCTTGTCACGTCGACCCACCAGGGCCGAGCCCAAGAACTCCTCCGACCGGGTCTGCCCGTAGGAGTCGGCGGTGTCGAAGTAGGTGACGCCGGCGTCGATGGCCGCGTCGACGACACCACGCGTTGCGTGCTCGTCGATGCGCATGCCGAAGTTGTTGCACCCGAGGCCGACCACCGACACCTCGAGCGCACCGATTCGACGTGTGTCCATTGCCGTTCCTCCCAGGTCCGACCGGCATGAGCGCGCGGCGGTGACCCCGACGCTACCGGTCGGTCAGACCACCGGCGTCAAACGATCGATGCCGAGGACGTCCTCGAACGCGGCGAGGCAGCGCAGCACGCCGATGTCGTCGCGCTGACGACCGATGACCTGCAACCCGACCGGAAGCCCCGAGCCGGTGAAGCCGGCGCAGACCGAGCCGCCCGGGTTGCGGCTCAGGTTCAGGAACGGGGTGAACGACACCCACGTCGGCGACTCGACACCGTCGATCGTGCCGGGCCGCCCGAGCACAGGGGCCTGGCCGGCCAGCGTCGGACAGACGAGCAATGGAGCTTCCTGCATGGCGGCCTCCAGCTGCGCGTTGATGAGGTGGCATGCATCGATGGCCTCTGCATACTGCACCCCGGTGATCCGCAGGCCCATCTCGATCTGGTCGCGCAGCTCGGGATCGATGCGCTCCCACTCCGGTGTCCCCTTCAGCCGACCCTGGGTGCGCGCTCGCGACGTCGTCCAGATGTGGACCCACGCCATGACGGGGTCGGATTCGAACACCATGGGCACCTCGACCACCTCGGTGCCCGCGGCCTCGAGCTGGCGCACCGCCGCCTCGACGACTGCGGCCACCTCCCTGTCGACTGTGGCGTAGCCCATGGTGGGTGAGTACGCGATGCGCGGCGGCAGCACGTCGCCATCGAGCTGCGGGGCCCACGCCTGCTGCGGGGCGGGCAGTGCGAACACGTCGAGCGGGTGGGGACCCACGCTCGCGTCGAGGGCGAGCGCCGCGTCACGGATGGTTCGGGTCATGGGCCCGCGCACGCTGAGAAGACCCGTTCCCGACGGAGCGGGGTCACCCAGCGGCACCCGGCCCTGCGACGTCTTGATGCCGCTGAGGCCGCAGAGCGCCGAGGGGATCCGGATCGACCCACCCCCGTCGGACCCCGTCGCCAGGGGCACCATGCCCGCGGCGATCGCCGCAGCCGAGCCACCCGACGAACCGCCCGGGGTGCGACTCGGGTCCCACGGGTTCGTGGTGGCACCGAAGGGCACGTTGTCGGTGACGCCCTTGAACCCGAACTCAGGCGTGTTGGTCTTGCCGACGACCACGCATCCGGCGGCGGTCAGTCGCTCGACGAGCACCGAGTTGCGGTCGGCCGGCGGGTCGGCGACGTGCAGGTCGGAGCCGAACGTGGTGACGTATCCCTCGGCGTCCTCGAGGTCCTTCACCCCGATGGGGATGCCGGCGAGCGGGCCGACGTCCTCACCGGCCTGCAGCCTGCGGTCGATCAGCGCCGCAGCGGCGAGCGACCGCTCGGGGTCGTGCTGGCTGAACGCGTTGATCTGGCCGTCGAGGGCAGCGATGCGATCGATGGCGTGGGTGACCAGTTCGGTGGCCGACAGCTCACCCGAGCGGACCTGGGCGACGAGAGCGGCGACGGTGGTGCGACGGAAGTCCATGCCCACCGACACTACGGAACTCGCGGGCTCCGCGAGCGGGACGTCACGGTGCTGCCGTGTCGGGATCGGCGCAGGCCACGATGTCCTCCTGGGGAACGACGAACGCCCTGGTGCCTGTGGGGCACTCGGCGCCGATGGAGCCCTGCGCCACGATCCGACCCTCGTGAGGGCTGCTGCCGCAGTTGACGACGAGCGTGAACCCGTCGGCCTGGCGGATGCACGACCCCCGGACGTCGCGCACGACGATCGTGCCGCCGGACTCCGCAGGACCTTCGTCGCTGGGGCCTCCGGCGTAGGCGGTGAACACCAAGATGGCTCCGAGGAGCAGCACCAGCGCCCCCCATGGGACGATCCCGGCCATCGCCGCCATCAGACTCGGTGGCGAACCGTGCCGCAGAGGCGCGTCGGACACCGCTGGTGCCCGTGGCCCAGGCGTCGCCGCGCCGCGCTGCGTGGCCGCGTGCGCGGCGGACGCGTCGGCCCGGGCGCGGTCGACGTCACGCCTCCGCTCGGGATCGCCGATCGACTGCCAGGCTGCGTTGAGCTCGGCCATCCGCCCTCCGGGCCACTCCGACGGATCGCCTCCGCCGGATCTGTCCGGATGAAGCTCGAACGCCTTGCGCCGGTAGGCCGCCCGCAGCTCGTCCTGGCTGGCGTGGAGGCCGACGCCGAGGACCGTGTACGGATCGCGGCGTTCGGTCTCTCCCATCGACCTACTCAGGTCTCGAGGATGCGCACGACGAGTTGGTCGAGCCCCGCCACCCGGCTTCCCTTGGCCAGCACCGCGTCGCCCTCGCCCACGGGGCCGACGGCGGTGAGAGCCTCGTCCACCGACGCCACCTCACGGCCTCCGTGCGCCCCAGCCCGGTACTGCGGCGCGCCGACCGTCACCAACTCGATGCCATGGACCGCCGCCACCGCGGCGATCGACTCGTGCTCGTCGTCGGAACCGGGACCGAGCTCGGCCATCACTCCCAGCACGGCGATGTGCCGCGACGCCGGCAGGTGGGCCAGCGCGTCGAGTGCGGCACGCATCGAGGTGGGGTTGGCGTTGTAGCTGTCGTCGAGGACGACCGCACCCGAGGTCGTGGTGGCGAGGGCCATCCGCAACGGCGACATCGCGGCCTGCGCCAGGCCGTTGGCGACGTCCTCGATGTTCGTTCCGAGGGCCAGGCCGACGGCGGCTGCGGCCGCGGCGTTCTCGGCGTTGTGCGGACCGCGCGCCGCAGGCTCGACATCGATGGAGCCCCACGGCGTCTCGAGCCCGATCGACAGCCGGAGGTCGGCCGCCACGTCGATGCGCGTGACCCGCACATCGCCGGCGTCGATGCCGAACGTGAGCACCCGAGCCGACGTGATGCCGGCCATCGCCGCCACCCGCGGGTCACCGGCGTTGAGCACGGCGGTACCAGAGGGCGGTAGTCCCTCGACCAGCTCGGACTTGCCCCGAGCGATGTCGTCGATCGTCCCGAAGACCTCGCCGTGCGCCATCGCCACCCGCGTCACGACCCCGATGTCGGGGCGGGCCACGCCGCAGAGGAGCGCGATGTGGCCGATGCCCCGCGCCCCCATCTCGACCACGACCCGGCGGGCCTCGTCGGGTGTGGCCAGCAGCGTGAGCGGGACGCCGAGCTCGTTGTTGAAGTTGCCGACACTGGCGTGGACGGTGCCTTCGACCGAGAGAACCCCACGCAGCAGGTCCTTCACGGTCGTCTTGCCGACCGAGCCGGTGATGCCGATGACGTCCCCCGCGATGCGGTCACGGGCCGCGCGGCCGAGCGCGAGCAGGGCGTCGAGGGTGTTCGCGACCAGGATCGTCGGGACCCCATCGGCGCACCGCGACGGGTCGGCGGAGATGACGGCGCCAGCGCCCCGGTCGACCGCATCGGCGATGAAGTCGTGGCCATCGCGCTCGGCGACGATGGGGACGAACAGCTGCCCGAGCTGCACCGAGCGCGAGTCGTGGGAGGCACCGTCGATGCTGACATCATCGCCGACGACCTGCCCGCCTGTGACCGCGGCCACCTCGGATGCGCTGAACCGCACGCGGTCTCCTCTGCTGCTGCCCGCATGGACGAGGGCACGGCGACGCCGAACCAATCTGCATTCTCGCCGACGACGAACCGGTTCGACACCATCGCGCGGCGAAGCGGGCGGGCCGCCGCCCCGGTTGCAGCTTCCCGAGCCCTCGAGCGGCCGCACTACCGTCTCCTCCGATGCCGACCGCACCCCGCTCCGGGCCCATCCGCCTCGTCGTCCTCTTCGGCGGCCAGTCTGCCGAGCACGACGTGAGCAGGATCACCGCGGCCCACGTGCTGCGAGCCGTCGATCACGAGCGCTACCGGGTGGTTCCGATCGGCATCACCCGGGAGGGCGCGTGGCTCCAGGCCGACGATGCCCTCGCGGAGCCGGGCGAGCTGCCGAACGGGCTCGAGGTGGCGGGCACCGTCGTCGACCCCTCGCCCACCCTCGCCCCCGCGCACGCCGACGAGCAGGTTGTCGTGCTGCCGTTGCTCCATGGGCCGTTCGGCGAGGACGGCACCGTGCAGGGCATGCTCGAGCTGGCGGGGGTCCCCTACGTGGGTGCCGGCGTGCTGGGCTCGGCCCTCTCGATGGACAAGGCGAAGGCCAAGGAGGTGGTGGCCCACGCCGGGATCCCGCAATGTCGGTGGCTGACGTTCCGCGACGTGGACATCGACGCCCGCACCGCCGACACGATCGTCGGCGAGCTCGGGCTGCCGGTGTTCGTCAAGCCGGCCAACCTCGGGTCGTCGGTCGGCGTCTCCAAGGCCCACGACACCGACGAGCTGCGCGCCGCGCTGCTGCTGGCCGGAGAGTACGACGAGTGGATCGTGGTCGAGGAGCACGTCACCGGACGTGAGATCGAGGTCGCTGTCCTCGGCAACACCGAGCTGCGGGTGTCGGTGCCCGGCGAGGTCCGCCCCGGCGCCGAGTTCTACGACTACGCCGACAAGTACCTCGACGGATCGGCCGAGCTCGTCATCCCGGCCGATCTGTCCGACGATGTGCGACATCAGGTCTCGCAGATCGCGATGGCCGCCTTTCGCGCCCTGCGGGCCGAGGGGATGGCGCGGGTCGACTTCTTCTACGAGGAGGGGGGCCGGGGCTTGCTGCTGAACGAGATCAACACGATCCCCGGCTTCACCCCGATCTCGATGTACCCGAAGCTCTGGGCGGCCAGCGGGCTGCCCTATGCCGAGCTCATCGACGAGTTGGTGGCTCTGGCGCTCGAACGCCACGCCCGCCGAGCCACGCACCGCCGCACCGACCACTAGCCCCACCACCCGTTCTGCGCGGAATGCACCGATTCCGGGCGCACCGCGAGATCCCGCCCCACCGCACCTCCGGCTCCTCGCGGGGTGCACCGAATCCGTGCGCACCGCGAGGTCCCGCCTCGCCGCGCCGTGAGCTCACCACGCACGAGAGATCATCTCAGTCACTGTCACACCCCCTTGATTCACTGTGGGTATGGTCAACGCACATGTCACGACCCTGCTCAACCTCGCCGCCGGGCACGACGGGGTGGTCAACGCCGCGGCGCTCGCACGCCGTGGCGTTGGGCGTCGCCAGGTCGACGGGTTGGTGTCGTCCGGCGTCATCGAGCGCGTCGGGGTCGGGCTGCTGCGCGTCTCCGCCGCGCCCCCGACCTGGCAGCAACGTCAGCGCATCGCGGTGTGGGCGGCTCCCCCGCCGGCGGGGGCGTCGCATCGAGCGGCCGCATTGGTGTGGGGCGTCGAGGACATCGGTGCGATTCCGGTCGAGGTCACGGCACCCCGCCGGTCGCGCTGGCACGCGCGCTCGGTCCTCGTGCATCACGGCGCGCTCCCTCCCTGCGACATCACGGCGCGCAACGGCATCACCGTCACCACCCCTGAGCGCACCATCGTCGACCTCGCCGGCGTCCTCGACCTGGGCATCGTGGAGCGGGCGCTCGATCAGTTCCTGCGTCGGCGACTCGTGGCCGAGAGCGACATCGACGATCTGCTCGGCCGAGACGACCATCGCGCACGGGTAGGAAGCGGCGAGTTGCGCGCCCTCCTCGATCGGCGCCGGGAGGTGGATGGCGTGGCCGACACGAGCTTCGAGACCCGTCTCCTCCAGATCATTCGTGCTCACGGGCTCCCGGAACCGGTCCGCCAGCACGTCCTCCTCGACGCCGACGGGAGCTTCGTCGCCCGATTCGACGCCGCGTATCCGGCGCACCGGGTGGGGATCGAAGCCGACAGCGAACGGTGGCACATGAACCGTGACCGGTTCATCGCCGATCGCTCGCGCCGCAACCAGGCCGAGACGCTCGGGTGGCGAGTCCCGTCCTTCACCTGGCATCACCTGACGAAGGAGCCCCAGTCGGTAGGGGTGACCATCGAACGCACGCTTCACGTCGCCGGATGGCCGGGCGGGTGAGCGCGCAGCGCACCGTTTCGGTGCACCCCGCGAGGAAGCGGCGGGGCGGGGGCGGCGCGGCAGGCCGGCCCGGCAGCTTGAGCGCGCAGCGCACCGTTTCGGTGCACACCGCGAGGAAGCGGGTGGAGCGAGCCGGCGCGGGCGGAGAGGGAGGGCTGGCGCGGCCGGTTGCCCTGTCAGGTGGGGGCGAGCGCGGAGCGGAGGAACGCCAGCAGCTCGCGGCGGCGGATCACCATGGCGCGCAGGCTCGGGTCGACGCCGAGCGCCCGCTGCACCTCGACCTCGGTGGCCACACCGATCACCGTCGAGTAGGCGCTGAGCAGCATGAGTCGAGGGTCGGTTCGGCGCATGGCGCCAGCCTCCATCTCGGCGTCGAGGAACGCCCGAGCCCGGTCGACAAGAGGGTCGAGCTGGTCGGTGAGGCGGGTTGACCACGGGGCACCGAGACGGCTCACCTCTCGCAGGAGGCCGAGCAGCGCCGGCCGGCGCAGGGCCAGGCGGAAGACGGCGCGCACGATGGCCTCCACCCGGTCCCACCCCCGGCCCGCCCTCGACAGCGCCTGCTCGAGCGCGCTCGAGAGCTCGGCGGCGCAGCGGTCGATCACCGCCGCGAGCAGCGCCTCCTTCGACGGGAACCAGTAGAGGATCGTCTGCTTCCGCACGCCGAGCTCCACCGCGAGGGCGTCGAGGGATGTGGCGTCGTAGCCTCGGGTACCGAACGACTCGATGGCCGCGTCGAGCACACGGTCGTCGGTGCGCACCGCTTCCGCAGTCATCGACCCCACTCGGACCCTTCGATGTCGACCATCTCTACCAAATGGTAGACACTGTTCCCGTGATACGTGAGCAGCTCGATGGCCGGCGCATCGCCATCACCGGATCCACCGGCTTCCTCGGCACGGCGCTGGTCGAGCGGCTCCTGCGCGCCGCGCCCGGCTGCGAGCTGGTGCTGGTGCTCCGGCCGGGCCGCATGCGCAACGTGGAGCAACGGGCCCAGCGCGAGATCTTCAAGAACGACGCCTTCGATCGCCTGCGGGCCGAACTGGGTGCCGACGGCTTCGCCGAGATGATCGAGCGCCGAGTGTCGGTCATCCGAGGCGACGTCGCCACCGACGGGCTCGGGCTCGACGACGCCGGACGCGCCTCCCTCGCCACCTGCGACGTCGTCATCCACTCGGCGGCCACCGTGTCGTTCGACTCGCCCCTCGACTCCGCGGTCGAGGTGAACCTCCTCGGCCCCACCCGCATCGCCGAGACCCTCCACTCGATCGGCGTTGCCCCCCACCTGGTCGCGGTGTCGACCTGCTACGTCGCCGGCAACCACCGAGGCGAGGCCCACGAGGAGCCGGTCGACGAAGCCCCGTTCTTCGTCGACGTGCCGTGGCGGCGCGAGGTCGAC
>JAENWR010000020.1 GCA_016649895.1 Acidimicrobiia bacterium
CAACCGGACCGTGGTTGGCCAGGAAGTGGGCGCCGATGTCCTTGCCGCATACTCGATGCCCTGGAACTCATCGACCGGCTCCTGGCCGATCTCGCCGCACACCCCCGACAGGTAAACGTCCCCCCGGAGCCGGATCCCGGCGTCACGGATGGCCCGGGCCGCCAAGACGAAGGCGGCCAGTGGACCCTTGTCGTTGATGACCCCGTCGCCCACGATGATGCCGTCCTCCACCCATGCCCGGTGGTAGAAGTCCTTGTCGGGGTCGCGCAGGATCCAGTTGTCGCCCCGGCGGCGCCCGGTGTCGAGGTGACTGTTGAAGAGCAGCGATTCGCCGTCATCGCCGGCAAGCGTGCCGACGACGTTGAAGCGCTCCTCGATGAAGCCGACCTTGCGGGGGGCGAAATCGTTGGCATCGCACCAGTCATAGACGAACTGCCCGGCCTCACCCTCGCCGCCGTAGGGACTCTCGATGTTGCCGAGGTCGAGGCAGAGCTGGGTCAACTCGCGCTGGTCGAGGTGCTTCTCGACCCGTTCCATCAACGATGCGAGATCGGATCTGTTCATGCTCTTCACCCTTGTTTCGTCGGCGCTGCTGCGCCGGGGACGGACAGTGCGTTGGCCGTGGCGGCGGACCACGCTCGACGGAGCAGGACCCCCGCGAGATGCGCCCGGTAGTCGGCCCCGGGCTCGGTGTCGGTGTCGGCCACGGCTGACGAGGTCGCCTCCACCGCCGCGTCGATGTCGTCCTCGACGAGTCGCATCTCGGCGTGGGGGACCCGCATCGGCCGAGGGCCCAGCGCGCCGACCACCACGCGGGCTCCCGCGGGTCCACGCACCACGGCCACCGTGGCGGCCGGCCGCTCGGTGAAGACGATTCGTTCGTAGCCCACGAGGGTGTCAGGGCCGGGTACCGGAACGTGAACGTGGGTCAGCACCTCGCCAGGGTCGAGCGCGGTCGACAGCGCACCGAGGATGAAGTCAGCCACGGCCAGGCGCCGTCGCCCGGCGGGACCAGCAAGTTCCACCTCGGCATCGAGCGCGGTCAACAGGGTGGCAGGGTCGGAGTGCGGCTCGGCGAAGCACAGGTTCCCACCTAGGGTTCCCGCGTTGCGGACCCGAACGTTGGCGATTCGCCGCTCCAGGTCCACCAGGACGGGCAGGGCTCGCTGCACGTCGTGGTGCCGCTCGATCCGACGGTGCGTGACTCCAGCGCCGATGGCCAGGCGGTCGGCGCTCACGTGGAGCTCACCGAGCTCGGGGATCGACTTGGCGTCGACCAGATGGCCGGGCTCGGCGAACCCCAGTTTCATGATGAGCAGAAGTTCGGTGCCTCCCATGTACACTGCGGCGTCATCTCCGTAGCGGGCCAGCAGCTCTAGCAGCTCGCCCAGTTCCCGCGGCCGGTGGAGCGTGAAGGGGGGAAGTCTCATCAGCTCTCCTGCGGTTCGACCGGCTGGATCGCCCGCCACACCCGCTCGGGTGTGAGGGGCAGCTCTCGGATGCGAACGCCGGTTGCGTCAGCTATGGCGTTGGCTATGGCCGGCGCCACCGCGAGCAACCCGCCCTCGCCTGCACCCTTCGAGCCGAACGGCCCCGGGCCATCGCGGTTCTGGATGAGGATGCTGCGGAAGTCGTCGGGAAGGTCAGTGGTGCGAGGGACCCGATAGTCGACCAGCGTGCCGTTGACCAGTTCGCCGTCGACGAACTCGAGCTCCTCGAGCAGCGTGTGCCCGATCCCCATAACGGTCGCGCCCTCGTCCTGACCCTCGCATGCCGCGGGATTGATGGCGAAGCCCACGTCAGCGGCCGATACGAACCGGGAGATGCGGACCTGCCCGGTCTCGGGGTCGACCTCGACCTCGGCCGCTGAGTAGCCGACCTCGTAGAACGCCGCGGCGGCTCCGAGTGGTCCGCTGCCGGTGGGGTTGCCGCTGAAACCGGTCGCGGAGTAGGCGCCGATCTCCTCGGGCGGAAGCTTGCGGCTGGCGCACACCAGCTCCATCAGCGGCTGGCGGTGCTCACCGACGACGATGTCGGAACCGTCGAGGATGAGCCCCTCGGAGATCCCGAGGACCTCCTCGGCGGCTTGGCAGACTTGGCGGCGCACGCCTTCGGCCGCCCGCTCGACGGCAGCACCAACCCCTATCGTCGAGCGGCTCGCGTTCGTTCCTCGATCAAAGGGCGTGACTGCGGTGTCCGAGAGGCGCACCTGCACGTCGGCCAGCTGGCAACCGAGCACCTCGGCCGCGATCTGACCCATCACGGTCTTAGCCCCCTGGCCCAACTCGCTGGTGGCCGCCAGGACCTCCACCGAGCCGTCCGGGTGGAGGCGTACCTCGGCCTCTGAGCGGGCCGCGCCACCACCGCCGTCCTTCACCCCGACGGCCAATCCGCGACCGCGACCGGTCGGAACGGAGGAGCCCCATCCGAGAGCTTCTGCGGTCACGCCGAGACCCTCGGCGAGGTCAGCATCGAGCGGGCTGTCATCACCGAGGAAAGGCTCGCCCCGTCGCTTCAGGTGCTGGCGGCGGTACCCAAGGGGGTCGACACCAAGATGGCGAGCGATCTCGTCGATGGCCGATTCGCCGGCCCACACCACCTGGGGCGTCGAGAACCCGCGGAACGCGCCAGCAGGAACGCGGTTGCTGTACACGCTGAGTCCAACCGAGCGGATGTTGGGGATGCGATACGGGCCGGCGGCGCGATACGCACCCTTGCGAGCGACCCGCGGACCCTTGTCGGCGTACGCGCCGGTGTCGTAGGTGATGACGGTGTCACGACCCACGATGCCGCCGTCGGGCCCGATCCCCGTACGCATGCGGATGGTGGCGTGGTGACGCGACACGGTGTGGAAGGCGTCGCCGATCGAGATGACCAGCCGGACCGGCCGACCGGCGGCCCGAGCCATGGCCGCGGTGACCGGCTCGTACTTGCTCTGTCCCTTCGAGCCATAAGCGCCGCCCACGTAAGGAGCCCGCACCCGAACCTGGCCGAGGGGGACGTTGAAGATGCGGGCCAGGTCGGCGCGCACCTTGAACGGCTGCTGGGTCCCGCTGATGACGTCGAGGCCGTCGGAGCTCCACGTTGCCAGAACGGCGTGAGGCTCCATCGCGTAGTGGTAGACCGCAGGAAACGTGTATGTCGCATCGTGCACGTAGGTGGCTTCGGCCAGGGCGGCATCGACATCGCCGTACTCGAAGGATGAGCGGTAGCAGACGTTCGGGAGTTCGGGATCCTCGCTGGCCCGGTCGGGGTGGATCACAAGATCCGCGGCCGCGAGCGACTCGACGGCGGAACCCAGCACCGGCAGGGGTTCGATGTCGGGAACGACGAGCGCGGCAGCCGCGTGGGCGTGTTCCTCGGTGTCGGCCACCACCCCCGCCACGGGCTCGCCGATGAATCGGACCCGATCGCGGGCGAGGAATGGTTGATCGCGCACCCACTCGCCATAGAACGGGTCGACGTCGGGGAAGTCGGCCATCGTCACGACGCAGTGCACGCCTGGGGCGGCCAGCGCGACGGCGGTGTCAACCCCTCGCAGCACCCCGTGGCCGACCGTGCTGCGCACCAGCGCCGCATGGGCCATCCCCGGAACGACGGCATCGCTGGCGTATCGGGCGGCACCCGTGACCTTGTCGACGATGTCGAGGCGGACCTCGCTCCGACCCGCGACGCGCATCTCGCTCACTCCGAGATCACCTGTCTCGCCGCTTCGAGGATCTTCACATAGCCGGTGCAGCGACAGATGGTTCCGGAGAGGTACTCGCTAATCGTCTCATCGTCGGCGTCAGGGTGGTCCATGGCCAGGGCCTGCACGCTCATGATCATCCCCGGGGTGCAGAAGCCGCACTGCACTGCCGCGTGGTCGACGAAGGCTTGCTGCACCGGGTTCAGCTCGTCGCCGTCGGACAAGCCTTCGATCGTCACCAGCTCCTTGCCATCGGCTTCGGCCACGAGCGTCGTGCACGCGCTCGCCGCCAAACCGTCCAGCAGCACGGTGCAGGAGCCACACACCTCCATGTCGCACGACCGCTTCGTCCCCGTAAGGCCGAGACGCTCGCGGACGACGTCGAGGATCAGCTCGTTGTCGGCGCATTCGATCGCGGTTAGTTCGCCGTTCAGAACAAGGTCAACGTGCATGTGGTACTCCGTTCGGGTGAGCGCGGGAACGGGTCATCCCTTGGACCCGCCGCCGCGCATGCCCTCCCAAGGGCGGGTGATGGTCCCCGCGACTCCGAGGCGGTCGAGCGCTCGTGACACCGAGTGATCGACGATCTCCTCGATCGTCGTGGGACGGTGGTAGAAGGCCGGGACCGGGGGGGCGATGACCGCACCCGCCTCTGCGGCGAGCGCCATGAGGCGTAGGTGCCCGGGGTGCAGGGGGGTCTCTCTCACCATCAGGACCAGGGGGCGGCCCTCCTTGAGGGTGACGTCGGCGGCCCGGGTCAGCAAGTTGTCGGCCAGGGAGTTGGCAATCGCCCCGAGCGTGCGCATGGAGCACGGGGCCACGACCATCCCGTGGGTGACGAACGAACCCGACGCGATGGTCGCGCCCACATCAGCCGGGGTGTAGGTGACATCGGCCATGGCGGAGACCTCGGCCGGCGTGAAGTCGGTCTCGGCCGCGATCGTCATCATCGCGGCCCGCGACATCACGAGGTGGCTCTCCACCCCCGGCAGGTCAGCCAGCTGTCGAAGCAGCCGTATCCCATAAATGGCGCCACTGGCACCGGAGATGCCGACGACGACGCGGCGCGCCTCGGTCACCGAGGCTCAGCCGATCTCAGCGAAGCGGCGCATGGTCAGACCCCGATCGCCACCCGGCGCCGTGAACGGCACGATGGCCACTTGGTCGACCAGCGACTCGATCCTTCGCAGTCGGGCGGCACACTCGTCTTGGGTGCCGGCGATGGCGAACATGTCGACCAGGTCATCGTTCACCAGGTCGCCATGGCCGGCCTCGGTGTCCATGTGCTTGTAGTAGTCGTAGCTCGCCCTGACCCGCTCGATGGCCTCCATCTGCGCTGGAGGTACCTCGCCGGGCAGCGGCCGGATGACCACGCGTGCCACATGGGCGCGAACCAGGTCACGGGCTGCGACCGCGTCTGTTTCGATGGCCGTCGGTGTCCACAGGACGATGCGGATGTCCTCGAGGGTACGGCCAGCCGCTTTCGCCCCGATCTCGATCCGATTGAGAGCCCCCTCGATGAAAGACGGGTCGGTCCCCACGAGCAGCACCACACCATCGGCGATGCGGCCGGCCAGCTCGAGGATCTTGGGCGCCGATGCGGCGATGTAGATCGGTATGTCCAGCGGTTCGGTCAGGTAGTTCAGGTGGTACTCGCCACCGCTAAGCGACTCGATGGCCGGCTCACCCCGCATGAGGCGCCGAAGGTCAGCGACCACAGCCTCCAACTCGGCGAGCTTCATGGGCTTGAGCCCCATCGTGCGCAGCGAGGAGTCGCCGGTCCCGATACCGAGAATCACGCGTCCGCCCGTGAGCTCGGAGAGGGTTGCCCACGTGGAGGCCAGCACGGAAGGGTGCCGGGTGACAGCATTCGTGACTCCGGTACCGAACACGATCCTCTCGGTGCCCACCGCCGCGGCGCCCATCGTTACGTAGGCCTCACGCCAGATGTTCTGCGAATCCCCGAACCAGACGTTGTCGTAGCCGAGAGACTCAGCGAGCTGCGTCAGCTCACGCATGCGCTGTGGTCCCTCGGTAGGGAACAGACCGACACCTTTGCTGACCACGAGGCCTCCTTAGCCCTAGCTCTCCCAAGACAGCCCTAGCTCTCTCAAGACCCAGCTACGTGCAGATTGGATACGATTAGGAACCCACGGGGCAAGTGCGACTCCTTCAACCCTTCGTGCGAACCTAGCTCCCTCGGTTTCTCCGAGGTTGCCCAGTCGTTGGATCAAGTATACATTATTGGTCTGGGAAGACAAGGAGCTTCGGGACCGATGCAGTTGGAACACGACTTCACGATCGAACAGCCCATCTCCGCCGTGTGGGAGGTGTTGACGAACCTCCGGAACGTCGCCACCGCGTTGCCTGGTGCCTCGATCGAGGACGTTGAGGCCGACGGCACCCACCACGGCCTGCTGCGTCTGAAGCTGGGCAGCTTCTCCACCCAGTTCCGCGGCATCGCCCGGTACGAGGAGATCGATGAGGTCGAGCACCGCGTCGTCCTGACCGGTGAGGGCCAGAGCGCCCACGGTCGGGCCAGACTCAACCTCGAAGGGCGCGCTGACGCCCTCGGCCCCCAATCCACCCGGGTGTCGCTCACCAGTCGGGTCGACCTGAACGGGCGCATAGCCCAGTTCGGGGCAACGATGGCTGGAGACGTGGCCCGCCAGGTCCTGGACCGCTTCGTGGTGAACCTCACCGAGCTCTTCGAGAGCGACGGGTCGGCCGAAGCCGACCGCGGCGCTACCCGCTCCCCTTCCGGAATCGGGGAGGCCGAAGCGCTCGACCTGGGGTCGGTGCTCGTGCCACCCGCGCTGCGCGACCCCAAGGTGCTGCTCGCCCTGGTCGTCGCTGCCGCCCTCGGATGGCTGCTCGGCCGCCGGGGCACGCGACCCACCGCCATCATCGACCCGTCCCAGTGGAGGCCCTGACCGATGCTCACCGAAGCTCCTCGAATCCCCGCCCCGACCGCGTCCGACTACCTCGACATCGACTCGTTGCTCTCCGACGAGGAACGCGCCATGCGCACCAGCGTGCGCAAGATGCTCGACGACCTCATCGAGCCCAACATCGCCGAGTGGTTCGAAAGCGGCACCTTTCCCGTTGGGCTGGCCCGTGAGTTCGGTGCCCTGGGCCTGCTCGGGATGCACCTGACCGGCTACGGATGCGCGGGGACCTCGGCCACGGCCTACGGCATCGCCTGCCGCGAGCTCGAGGCCACTGACAGTGGCGTCCGATCTTTCGTCTCGGTGCAGGGATCTCTGGCGATGTTCCCGATCTGGGCCTACGGCGACGAGGACCAGAAGCAACGTTGGCTTCCTGCCATGGCGGCGGGTGAGGCTATCGGCTGCTTCGGGCTCACCGAGCCTGACTCAGGCAGCGATCCGGGCCGCATGCGCACGAATGCTCGTCGCGACGGCGACGACTGGATCCTCAACGGCTCCAAGATGTGGATCACCAACGGCGGGGTGGCCGATGTCGCCGTCGTATGGGCTCGTACCGACGAGGGCATCCGCGGCTTCCTCGTCGAGCGGGGGACCAAGGGTTTCACCACCAATGACATCCATCGCAAGCTATCGCTGCGCGCTTCGGTCACGAGTGAGCTGGTCTTCACTGATTGCCGCCTACCAGGCGACGCCGTACTACCCGGTGTAGTCGGCTTGCGCGGCCCGCTTTCGTGCCTCAATGAAGCCCGATTCGGGATCCTCTGGGGCGTCAATGGAGCGGCCCGGACCTGCTATCAGACGGCACTCGACTACGCGACCTCTCGGGAACAGTTCGGCGGACCCATAGCCCGCTTCCAATTGACCCAAAAGAAGCTGGTCGAGATGGTTCTCGACATCAACAAAGCGGATCTCGTAGCCCTTCATCTTGGTCGCCTAAAGGACGCTGGGCGACTGCATCCGAGCCAAGTCTCATTTGGCAAGTTGAACAACGTTCGGACCGCCCTTCAGGTCGCCCGTGAAGCCCGTACGATCTTGGGTGCAAACGGGATCACGCTCGAATACCCCGTCCTACGCCACATGAACAACCTCGAGTCCGTCCTCACCTACGAAGGTACGAGCGAGATCCACACCCTCGTCATCGGCCAGGAGATCACCGGACTGGCGGCGTTCGAGTGAGTCGCGGCGTCCGTCGGTGAACACCACCTGGCCCAAGGGGCTGGTGCGGCTGCTCGACGGTGACGACCTCGGTGAGAAGGTCGGCTTCACCATGCAGCTGCTGACGGTCGGGCCCGGTGGTTGGCCCCACGTGGCCCTGCTTGGGGTCGGTGAGGTGCTGATCGTGGACCCGGACACCGTCCGGTTCGCGCTGTGGCAGACGACCACGACCAGCGGCAACGTCGCTCGATACCGGCAGGCGGTGCTCGGCTTCGTCCATGACGAGGCCTGGTGTCTCGCCCGACTCGAGGTGGAAGGCGTGGAGCTGCTGGATCACCTTCCGACTCCCCTCCTGGGGGTACAGGCTCGCCTCGTGGATCTGCGCCAAGACCGGGCGCCCTACGCCCGCCTGACTGGAGCGCTCACGTTCGAGCTCCACGAGCCAGCATCGGTCCTGCCCCGCTGGCGCGCCACCGTCGAGGCGCTGCTCGCCGCGCCCACCTTGAACCGACTGGGGGATCAGCGGTCGTAGGCGTGGAACCCACGACCGGACTTTCGCCCGAACAGGCCAGCCTCGACCATGCGGCACAGGAGCGGGGGCGGCGCGTACAGCGGTTCCTTGAACTCCTCGTAGAGCGACTGGGCCACCGCCATCGTCGTGTCGAGACCGATCAGGTCGGCCAGGGCAAGCGGCCCCATCGGATGGGCGCACCCCTGCACCATGCCCGTGTCGATGTCTTCGGCGGTTGCGAAGCCCGACTCCATCATGCGGATCGCCGACAGCAGGTAGGGGATCAACAGGGCGTTCACTATGAAGCCGGCCCGGTCCTGGGAACGGATCACGTGCTTTCCCAGTGCCCCGCTGGCGAAGCGCGCCGCGCGCTCGGTCGTCTCCTCGCTGGTGACCAACGACGACACCAGCTCGACGAGCGGCAGCACCGGTACTGGGTTGAAGAAGTGCAGGCCGACCACCTGCTCGGGATGCATGGTGGCCACCCCAAGCTTCATGATTGGGATCGATGAGGTGTTCGACGCCAGGATCGCTGTGGGGTCCTCCACCACGGCCGCGATCGAGCGGAACACCTCGGTCTTGACCGTCTCGTTCTCGGTCACGGCTTCGATGACCAGATGACGATCGGCTAGCAACCCCATGTCGGTGGAGAAGTGCAATGCCTCGAGCGTCCGTTGCTGATCGCCAGCATCAAGCTTTCCGCGCTGCACGGCGTGTTCGAGCGACGACTCTATCTTCGACCGTCCGGCCGCCACCACGCCATCTGCGGCATCGATGACGACGACATCGAGGCCGTTCCGAGCGCACACTTCGGCGATGCCTGAGCCCATCAGGCCACACCCCACAATGCCAACTTTTTCTATCTGCATACCCAGAGACTAGAGCGCGCGCTCCGACATGGGCTGAATTCGTACATTTTATTCATTGTGAGTCGCGGGTGGATTCGCGGGCGTTACCGAAGGCGGTAACGGAGGTAGATGACGCCGTTGCTGAAGCGATGCTCGCCGATCAGCCCGGCGGCCATAGCCTGTGCTGCGAGATTCGGGCCGCCGACCAACAGCTCCCTGCAGGGCGGCGGCCTTCAGGTCGACAACCGCGCTGGGGTCGAAGTGGCGTTCGAGCCGGGTCTTCACGGTCAGCGGCGCGGCCAGAGTCGCGGAGTAGACGACCTTGTCCGCCGCCTGCCGTGCCGTGGCATAGGCGGCCCTGAGCTCTGACTGCGCGGCCAGGGTGGGTCGGTCTCCCACAAAGCCAGCGTCTCGAGGCGTAGATCAGCTTCGCCATGACCGCTCCTTCATCTCCGGCCGCCGCGGCTCACATGTCGTAGTTCTGTCCGGCCGGCCTCGCTGACCTCGGCGGTCGCGCGGAAACTGGGTCTGACCTGCTGATTAGGTGTCCGCCAGTGACCGCCACGAACCTGGGTGGTCCGTCCTCTGACGGCCCAGAGAGGGTCCGGGTCGACCAGCGGCGCCACACGCCGACTACTCGAGCTCGGGATCGTCTCGCGGGGCGTAAGCGGTGGATCTCGGCAAGAAGACGTGGGACGTCCTGGCGGGCGTGTGCGATGAACGTGGCATTCTCGTCCCAGAGGCCGTCGCTCACGTCCACGTGACGCGGCTGCTGGACGAGAGCGGCGGCGATGATCTCGTGGTCGGGCAGGACCACAGACGAGATTAGCTCGTTGTACCGGGTGGCGAGGCGGACGGAGCCGTCCGGGTCTTCCCATACCCAGGTGGCGAACCGGGAGGTGAGGGCCTCCTGCTTGCCACGGGCGGCGAGGGTTTCGGCGTCGTTGCGAACACGTTGGCCGTTCTCGGCGTGGTCGGTGACGGTGTGAAGACGCTGGTTCAGCGACGCGTCAAGGACGCGTGATGGCGTCGGCGCGTGCCGTGCCCAACTCGGATGTGAGGGCGACGCTGCGTCGTGACCCGTCTCGGAGCCGCGCCGACCACTGGCCGAGTTGGTGGAGGTGTTCGATGTCCACGGTGGCGTCGAGGACCTCACGGCAGAACGTCTCGACATCATGCGCTGGGATCCACGGCGAGCCGAGGCGGGCGGTGATCTCGTGCGGATCGAGTTGTCAGGGCGGCACTCGTTGCAGTGCCTCTGCGTTGACCCGGAACCGGTCGCTGTTGCTCGCTGACCGGCAGGCGTCGAGCTTCTGTCGCACGTTGCCCGACAGGTACTCCGCAGCTGGGACGAGGCGGTCGGTGCCGGGTTCGTCGTAGACCAACTGGCCGAGCCGGACGCGGGCTGTGTCCTAGTCGATGCCGAGGAGGGCAGCGACTCGGTCGAGGGTGACGGCCCCGGATTCGTCAAGGCAGACGGAGACGGCTTCGTCGGGCACCTCGACGCCGCGACGTTCGTGGGGAGCGTCGATGATCCGGTCGTGGAAGATCGCCGGAGTCGGGCTTCCTGCGTGTCCTCGTCGAACACCTCAAGGGCGGCGATAAGGGTCCAGTCCGGGTCCTCCCGAAAGCCACCCATCCGGGGTCGGACCCGTCGGTGGATCTCGGCACCGGTATCGGGGTCACGGCGGCCGGTTCGCGCCTGGGTCGATCGGTTGATTGGGCCGTAGACCCGCACGTAGCTCCGGTACCGCTCCCCCAGCGTCGTCTGCGCTGCGCCCAACTCGTCCTCGGACCCGCCGTCGAGCTGCACGGCGAGCACGGTCCGGGCCGCGTCGCGGAGCTCGATGAGGCGAGCCAGCTCCGGGCGGTCCTTGGCGAAGCGGGGTTCATACGCCGTCGACGATCCGAGCAACACGGCCCTTGCCGTCGACCACGAAGCTGCCGTCCTGGGCGTGGGCCAGCTCGATCCGAGCGTTCGCCGACGTCTTGGCGATTCAGGTCGCCACCCAGCTCGCCGAGCAGCACGGTGTTCTAGACGGTACTGCCCCGGATCGGGGCGCAAGCCCGGCGACTGCATCACCGTCGGCGACCGTCGCAGGACCGGTCACCTCAGTCGCGATCATGAGCCGATGATCGTTCAGCTCAGGCCTCAGCAGTCAACGGTGCTGCTGGCGTCCGTGGCCCCCGCTCTCGATACAGCTCGGCCGGATCACCGAGCGGTTCTGCTCGACGGAGTCCACGTGGACCTTGGCCGGCGCCGCTCGGCGAAGGCGGCGATGCCCTCGGGGCTGTCCGGGTTGTCGGCAAGGTGCCGACGCCATCGTTCGGTGGTCAGGTCGGCCACTCGACCGTGGGTGGCGATGTCGTCGACCATCTGCTTGCTGGCCATCTGGGTGAGGAGCGACCGCTCCTCGGTCATGAGGTGCACGAGGGTGTCGACACGGGACTCGGCCTGCCCGGCAGCGACCACCTCGTCGACGAGTCCGATGCGGAGGGCGCGTTCGGCATTGATGAGCTCAGCTGTGAAGAGAAGGTGCTTGGCGGCCGCCGGGCCGACGAGTCGGTGGAGACGCTCGATGGCGCTGGCGGGATAGACGATTCCGAGCCGAGCAGGTGTGACACCGAGAAGCGCGGTCTCATCCGCGATCCGTAGGTCGCAGGCGCTCGCGATCTGGACGCCGCCGCCGACGCAGGCCCCCACGGTCAGCGCGACGGTCGGCTTCGGGAACGCGGCCAGCTGCGCCTCGGCCTCGGCGTTGATGGCGCCGTAACCCGGCGTGGCCCCAAGTCCTCCGACGTCGGCACCCGCGCAGAAGTGGTCTCCGACCCCGCGGACCACGAGTGCTCGAACGGTGTCATCGTCGGCCAGCTCACGGCAGGCCTCGGCGATCGACGCCCACATGTCTGCGGTGACCGCGTTGCGCTTCTGGGGTCGGTTGAGCCAGAGGGTGGCGACCGGGCCGGAGGTCGTGACGACGACATCAGGATCGGTTCGACCGGGCCGGGTCACCGCGGGCCCCAGCCGTCGACGAGTTCGTCGGAGTGTTCGCCCAGTCGCGGCGGTCGGGCCACCGGTCCGGTGGGGGTGTCGGTCATCTTGATCGCCTGGCCAGCGAGGGTCACCGGTCGACTGCCGTCCGGTTGGTCGAACTCGACCAGCATCGAACGGGCTGCCACGTGTGGGTCGTCATAGATGGCGCGGACGTCGTTGACGGGCCCGACCGGGACGACCCCCGCGAGGAGGTCCACCACCTCTGCCGTCGTGCGCCGGGAGAGCTCGGCGCCGAGCTCGTCGTCCAGGTCCGGACGATTGAGCAGCCGGTCGCGGGGCGTTGCGAAGCGTTCGTCGTCGATGAGATCGGCTCGATCCAGGCGCTGGCAGAGCTCGGCGAAGTTGGTGCTGCCGGGTGCTCCGATGGCGCAGGTCCCGTCGGCGGTGGCGTAGAGGTCAAACGGCGCGATTCCGGGGTGCCCGTTGCCGGTCGGCCGGCCGACGCGTCCGGAGTAGGAGTAGGAGTACATGGCGCCTTCGCAGAGACTGATCATCGCGTCGTACATCGCGACGTCGACGAATTGGCCTTCGCCGCTGTGCGACGCGTGGTGGATCGCGGCCAGGAGCCCGACAGCTCCGAGGGCCCCCGAGAAGATGTCGCCGACGCTGGGACCGCACTTCATGACGGTGCCGTCAGTGGAGCCGGTCAGGCTGACCAGGCCGCCCATCGCCTGGGCGACGATGTCGTAGGCGGGCCAGTTGCTGTAAGGGCTCTGTCCGGTTCGAGGATCGCCGAAGCCTCGGATCGCGACGTAGACGAGCCGGGGGTTGAGGTCGTGCAGGACGTCGTAGCCGACGCCGAGGCGGTCCATCACCCCCGAGCGGCTGTTCTCGGCCACAACGTCGGCCTGCGTCGCGAGGTCGAAAAACCGTTGCCGGTCGTCGTCGTCCTTCAGGTCGATGACGATGGATCGCTTGCCTCGGTTGATGCTGGCGAAGTAGCCGCCGTAGGCCCGTTCGGTGTCCTCTTCTGTGAAGGGGCCGGCGAATCGGGTCATGTCGCCCGATGGGGGTTCCACCTTCACCACGTCGGCCCCGAGGTCGGCCAGCAGCATCGTGCAGTAGGGCCCGGCGAGGGCTTGGGTGAGGTCGAGGACCCGGAGCCCGCTGAGCGGACCACGGGTTCGATCTCGGGAAGGCGAGCGTTCGCGAGCCATCGACTACTCGCCCACGTACGCCTGGTGGAACCGCGCCACGGCGTAGGAGGTGCCGTCCCCCGTAATCCCACCGGGCAGCGTCCACTCGAAGATCCCTCCGACGGCGGCGGCGTGGGCGACGGTGGCAGGCGAGGTCACGTTCCACACCAGTGGTGCCTGCTCTCCCGTGATCCGGGTGATCTCCTCGACGGCTGCATAGCGGGTCTCGGGGTCGGCCGAGGTGCGGAGCTGCTCGAGCGCCGCGTCGATGTCGGGATGGGTGAAGTTCGTGTAGTTGCCGGTGGTCGACGCGACCGGGCCGTAGAACGACTGCAGGACGGTGAGCGGGTCGCCCTCGCCACCGGCGCGGAAGCACGCTGCGGTGTAGTCGCCGCTGAACGGCGGATCCGAATCGGCAGTTCCCACCACGTTCTGGATCATCGTCGCCTGGTCGAGCTGCTCGAGCTCGAGCTCGATGCCGACCTCCCCATAGAGCTGCTGGATGAGCTGAGCGGCCTCCATCAGCGCCGGATCCGGCTGGCACTGGTATGGCACGGTCACCGGGTCGCCCGGTGCCCGACCATCCGAGCGGTTCGGGTCCTCGACGTACTCCTGCACGAGACGGCGCGCCTCGTCGACATCGCGGGCGCCGGACCCGATGTAGGCCGGCAGCACATCAGCGGAGTACCAGGGGCTGTCGGGGCTGAAGAACCCCATCGATGGGGGGACGAGGCCGCCGCGGACCTGCGCCGCTGCGTCTTGATCGTTGGCGTAGGACAGAGCGAGTCGAATGCGGACATCGTCGAGCGGCGGCCGCAGCGTGTTGAGGACCGTCACGGATCCCGTGTTGCCGACGGAGACGTTGCCTTCGTACCCACCGTCCTCGACCATGTCGAGGAGACGACGCACGCTCGATGCGCGCAGCGTATGCACAACATCGACGTCCCCGGCCGCCAGGCTGTTCACCCGCGACTCCTCGTCGGGAATCGGACGGAACTCGATGCGGTCCAGGTACGGCAAGGCCTTGCCATCTGCACCGTCCATCCAGTAGCCGTCATTGCGGACCACCACGAGCCGGTCATCGTGGGTCCACGACTCGAATCGGAACGGGCCCGTGCCCACCGGCCGACTCCCGAACCCCTCAGGGTCTGCCTCGTAGGCCACTCGTGACACGGGCCACCCGATGTCGGACCACAAGAGATCGGGGAACGCGGCGTTCGACTCATCGAGGACGTACTCCACGGTGAGGTCGTCCACGACCTCCATCCCGACGAGCCCGAACCGCACCAGCTCCCCGCGGTTGGCACGACCCTCCGCGAAGTGGAGCGTGTCGAAGTTCCACTTCAGCGACGCCGCGTCGAGCGGCGTCCCGTCGTGGAACACCACACCGGGACGGAGGCGCAACGTCCATCGCGTGAGGTCGTCGTTGGGCTCGAGCGACTCCGCAAGATACGGCTGAAAGTTCCCCGCGTCGTCGCGTCCGACGAGCGGATCGAAGATCGTCAAGGCAACCGTCCGCCCCGACGGACCGGACGGACCCGCACTTCCGGGCTCGAAGGCGTTCGACTCGGCCTCCAACCCGACGACGAGTGTTCCTCCGCGCGTGAGCTCGCCCGCAGCATCGGCCTCCCCGCTGCCGTGCTGGCCGGCGACGGAAGACGTGTCGCTCACCGCTTCGTCGTCATCGCCACCACATCCCGTCAGCACCACCCCGGCCGTGACAGCGATCGCCGCGGTGCGCCACAGTTGGCCTCTTGCTCGTCCCATCTCTACCCCTCCCATCGATCGAACCTTACGCGAACATCGTTCGCTTAGCACTAAAATGCGAACACAGTTCGTATACGTCAAGAGGTATTCCTGAGTGAGCGACAACGCTGACGACGACCCGGCCCCCGCCCCCGGCTCGGCCAGATGGTGGTTGGCGCGCGAGACCGACGCGCGCCCGAGCCGTCAACGAGCCGACGGCATCACGCTGCGCCGGATCCTCGATGCCGCCCTCCTCGTGCTCCAAGAGGAGGGCGCTGACGCGCTCACGATGCGACGCGTCGCCGAACGATTGGACACCGGCGCGGCGTCCCTCTACCGCCACATCGCCAGCCGGGACGAGCTCGTCGTCCTGCTCGTCGACGATGTGATCGGCCTTCCCAAGTCGAACCCGATCCAAGCCACGGACTGGCGCCAGCGACTCATTCGGACCGCTCGGAACCTCCGTGGCCACCTGCTCCAACACCGAGCCGTCGTGCCCCTCATCACCGCCGCCCAGATGATCGGGCCGAGCTCGATGCGCGGGCGCGAAGCGGTCCTCCGCTACCTGCTCGCTGACGGCTTCGACCCCGAGACAGCGATACGCATCCACATGACCGTCACCCACTTCACGGTCGCGACGGTCCAGCTGGAATCCCGACTCGGTGCTCGCACCGCAAGCGAGCGCTCGCAGCTTCGAGCCCTGTTTGCCGCTCAGGGCGAACACGGGTTGTCCCTCGTCTCCGACCACGCCGAGCTGTTCGCCGCACACGAAAGTGACACCGAGTTCGAGTTCGGACTCGCCGCCCTCATCCACGGGTTCGAACACCTCCGCGATCCGCCCAACGCCTAGCGGCGGCGCCCAGCGCCAGAGTCGGACGTCAACCGCTGTCCCTACGACGCCGAGGGTGGTCGATGCAGCGGGCCGACTCGGCGACAAGGGTATTGACATGTCGAGCTGACAACAGTTGACTCGGCGGGGTGACCACATGGACATCGGCGTGAGCCTCAGTCGTCATCCCCACCTGGCCGCCAGTCCGTGGCCGGCCGAGGACGGCGGACCCCGCCGCCAGCAGCGCCCACACAGCATCGTCGGCCCGCAGGCGGCACGAGCCGAGCTGGCGGCGAGCCGCCTGGCACCGCTCTCGATCATGGCGCTGCTCACCAGCGACGAGCGGGTTCTCGTCCTCCGCAAGGGGGTCGGTCCCGACGAGCCGAGCTGGGTCGAGGAGATCGACCCCGACTCGCTGGAGGAGCGGCAGCGCTCGATCGACCTCGCGGTCGGACCCTTCTGGCCCGGCGGCATGGCGGTGCTGGCGGACGGGGCGATCGTCGTGGTCCAGGGCCGCTGGGCCCACCGCCTCCGACCAGACCTCACCGTCGAGCGGTCTCGCGAGCTGCCGGTCGACGCGCCCTACAACTCGTTCGTCGTCCTCGACGACGGTTTGCTCGCCACCAAGGACCTCCAGCGGCCCGACGGCCCACCGTCGACGCTGTCGATCCTCGACCCGCTCACCCTCGACGACCGGGTCGAGCCGTACGCGCTATCCGAGCCGTGCGTTGCCCGACTGGCGGCCGACGGCAACGAGATCGTGGTCGTCGGGACGACCGGGCTGCACCGGATCCACTGGGATCCGACGTCAGGCCAGCTCGGCCCGGCCGCTCCGTCGTTCACCTACCTCGACGATGCCGAGCGGTCGTTCGGCTGGGATCCCCTCGTCGACGCCGGAGCGATCTGGTGGATGGACGGAGGCGACCACACCTTCGCCGCGGGGATGACGATGCTCGGCAACGGCGTCGCGTCGGGCGCCAACCGTCTGTGGAAGCTCCCGCTCGATGGAGCTCCTCCCGCGTGGGTCGAGATCAGCGGACAGCCCGGAGGTGCGGTCACCAACCCGCCGATCGTCGATCCCGAACGTGGCCTCGTGATCGCCTACGACTCGGCGAACGGGGTCGCCGCCGCGTTCGACATCGCGGATCTGACCATGCGGTGGCGGATCGAGCTGGCGACGGCCCAACACCTGGTGCTCTACGCCGACACCGGCGAATTGGTGGCCGACGACCACGACCCAGAGCTGGGCGACTCACTCGTGGTGATCGACGTGGCGACGGGCACGGTCCGTGCTCGAGTGGTGGTGGACAGTCCTGCGCAGTCCGTGGTGTTCGGGGCACCCGGGACGCGCCGCGACTTCTACTTCGTCTCCCTGTCGACCATCGCCCGCGTGACGTTCCACGACACCTGAATCCGACCCACCGCGTCATTCCGCCAAGGAGATACGTACGATCGGGGTTCGCGCCATCCGGCCACGTGAAGGAGAGAGCTCAAGATGCGTCAACTGGTCGTCGGTTTCGCCGACGTCGACACCGCACGTGAGGCCGTCCGCCAAGCGGCCGAGCTGGCCCAGCAACTCGGGGCGGTCCTCCACGTGGTCACCGCCATCGAAGACGACACCACCGACATCATTCGGGTGGGCAGCGACGAATGGCAGGTCGCCAGCAGTGGCTTCGCCGAATCGGCGGCGCGTAACTTCGTCGACTCGCTACCCGGCAAGGTCGACTACACCGTCGGTGTCTTCGAGGGAGCACCGGCCGACGTGCTGGTGTCGGAGGCCGAACGACTCGACGCCGACCTCATCGTGGTCGGCAACGTCCGGATGCAGGGCGTGGCGCGGGTGCTCGGCAGCGTCGGCAACGGCGTGATCCGCCATGCCCCCTGCAGCGTTCTCATCGTCAAGACCGTCTGAGCGGCTCCGCCTGAAGCGAGGCACGCCACGGCGAGATCAGGCGCCGTCCGCCTCGGCGGCGACCGCTGGATGACCGGGGCCCGGCCGTGCCCCCACGTCGCGCACGGCGATCGGGTCGTGGCAATGGCTGCACACGACCTCGCCATGCATGTCGTGGTCGCAGCTCTGGTGGTGGAAGACGAGCGGCGTGCCCTCGGAGCCGGTCATCCACCGCTCGGCCCACGCCGCCATGGCGACCAGCACGGGGAAGATGTCACGACCCTTGTCGGTGAGGCGGTACTCGTGCCGGGGCGGACGGTCCTGGTACGGCACCCGGTCGAACACGCCCTCGTCCACCAAGCGATGGAGGTGCGAGGTGAGGACGTTGCGCCCGATGCCGAGCCCGTCGTGGAACTCCTCGAACCGCCGCGCCCCCAGGCAGGCCTGGCGGACGATGAGGAGGTTCCAGCCGTCGCCGAGGAGGTCGGAGGCTCGGGCGATGGTGCACGGCCACGTGGAGGTGTCGGTGCGGCTCATGGTTCGACACTAGTGGGTTTCCTGAAGGAACTCACTGCACTACTGTCAGTTCCGTGACGGAACTGAGTGTGCCGACCAGGGTGCCCGAACCGCTCGAGCGCGGCCCCAGCCCGTGGCCGACGTTCGCGGTGTGCGCCACCGCCGCCTACGTGACGACGCTCGACATGTCAATCGTCAACGTCGCCTTCCCCGAGATCGCCAGCAGCTTCCCCGACGCCTCTCGGGGGATGATCTCGTGGGTCGTCACCGCCTACTCGATCCTGTTCGGCTCGCTCCTCGTGGCCTCGGGACGCATGGCCGACCAGGTCGGCCGCAAGCGCATGCTCCAGGCCGGGATCACCCTATTCCTCCTGGGCTCGGCGGGCTGCGCCCTCTCCCCCGGCCTCGGCGCGTTGATCGCCGGCCGCGCCGTCCAGGGCCTCGGCGGGGCGCTGATGATGCCCGCCTCCCTCGGACTCCTCCTCAGCGCGTTCCCCGCCGAACGTCGCAGCCAAGCCATCGCGTGGAACGGCGCCGCCGGCGCGCTCGGTGTGTCGTCGGGCCCCACGCTCGGTGCGCTCCTCGTGTCGGGCTTCGGTTGGCGCTCGGCGTTCTGGATCAACATCCCGATCTGCATCGGGCTCGCCGTGATGACCCGGCGATCGGTGCACGAGCCACCCCGAGTGCGACAACCCCGACCCGACATCGGTGCAGCGGTGCTCGTCACCGCGGCCGTCGCCGCCCTCGTCGGCGGCATCTCACGCGCCGAGTCCACCGGCTGGACCGACGCCGCGGTCATCGGCCTGCTCGTGGCGGCGGGCGTCCTCGGCGGCATGGTCGTGCAACGATCCCTCCGCCACCCGGTCCCGCTCATCCCCCCGTCGCTCTTCCGCGAGCGCTCCTTCACCGCCGCCAACATCGCCACGTTCGTGTTCGGTGCTGCCTTCGCCGCCAACATCTTGAACAACGTGCTGTTCCTTCGGACGGTCTGGGACTACAGCGTCATCACCGCGGGCCTGTTCTCGGTGCTTGCACCGGTGGTCGTGGCGATCACCGCGTTTGTCGCCGGGCGCACGATGGGACGGGTCGGGTTTCGGCCCCTCCTCATCGCCGCCCAGATCTCATTCGCCGTGATCGTCCTCGGCGAAGCGCTGCTCCTGTCCTCCGATCCCACACCCTGGACACGCTGGCTGCCGTTGATGGTGGTGCTCGGCATCGCCATCGGCTTCACGTTCCCGGTGCTGTCGGCCGCCGCCGTGTCGACGTTGCGGCCCGAGAACTTCGCACTCGGCGGTGCGGTCAACAACACCTTCCGCCAGGTCGGCTCGGCCGTCGGCGTGGCCCTCGTCGTCACGCTGCAGAGCTCGGGCGACGGCATCGACGGGTTCCGCGCCGGGTGGTACTTCGTCGCCGTCTGCGGCCTCATCGCCGCCGCGGCCTGCATGCTGCAACCTCGCGCCTCCACCGAAGGGATCGCCACGTGAACTGGGACCACGCCCTCGCGCTGGAGCCGGTCGACCACAACATGTTCCGCGGCCACGTCGACGAGGACTGGACCTCGCTGCAGGGGGTCCACGGCGGCGTGGTCGCCGCCCTCGCCCTCACCGCCGCCGAGCGAGTGCTGCACGAGCTGGGCGTCGATCCCTCGACGACGCTGCGCGCGGCGACGGTCGGCTACGTGGCCGGCAACACGGTCGGCGACCTGACAATCGACGTCGAGGTCGTCCGGCGCGGCCGGTCGCTCGTCTCCACGCACGTCCGCACCACCCAGGACGCCAAGACCACCACCGTCGCCCGGTTCCACCACTCCCAACCGTGGGAGGGCATCGAGCTCAGCGACATCGCTCCCCCACCCCCACGACCGGCTGGCACCGTCCGCCTCCAGCGCGAGGGCGCCCGGGCCCACATCAACAACGTGGAGACCCACCTGCACCCCGACACCCAGGTCCTCGCCGGTGGCGACAGTGCCGAGTGGATCGCATGGAGCCGACCGCTCGACGGCGACAACTTCGCCAGCGCCTGGCTCCTGATGTTCGGCGACTACTTCCCGCCCGCCGTGTTCGCCAAGGTCACGGCGCCGGTACGTGCCGTCACCATCGAGTACTCGATGCAGGTGCACTCGGCGGCAGGACGGTGGCACCTCGGCGAGGGCGAGCACCTCACCGCCCGCATGCACGCCAACCACGCCCACGACGGGTTCGCGGTCGAGGACGGCTGGATCCACCTCCCCGACGGCACGCTGCTGGCCACCACCCGCCAGACCCGCCTCGCCGGCTGAGGTCGGCCGCATCCCGCGCCGGCGAATTGGTCACCACGGGGAATCAGAGGTCGGGGACGAGGCGGTCGACGACCTCGATCCAGAGGCGTCGGATGTCGTCGGGGTCGCGCCCGTGCACGGCGCGGAGCCCGTCCCATCCGTCCTGCGAGACGGCCACATCGAGCAGCGCGACGACGTCATCGGCCGCGGCCCCTGGGATGGTCGCCAGCTCGGGGGTGAACTGGTGTCGAGCGTGATCGACCAGCCGGCGACGCACCCGGGCGAGGTGGTCGGCGACGATCGGGATTAACTCCGACCGTTGGCGAGCGAGCTGGGCCGGAGCGCCGCTGGCCTCGAACATCTCGAGCCGGTCGTCGACGAAGGCCGCGATGCGAGCGGCTCGGTCGTTCTCGACCTGGTCGAGGTGGCGAAGCCGGGCGTCGACGCGTGCGAAGTGACGCTCGACGGTCTGGCGACGCAGGTCGTCGACACCGTCGAAGTAGCGAAAGACCGATCGCACCGACACCCCGGCACGTGCCGCCGCCCGTTCGAGCGTGACGTCGAGGATGCCCTCGTCGATGAGCGAGAGCATGGCGTCGACGACGGCAGCCCGGTTCCGCTCGCGCCGCGCGCCCCGGCCGTCGACGGCGGGACCCACCGGTCCGTCCACGTTCCGAGTCATCTCTCCCCTCCTTACGATACCAGTCTCGAACAAAGTATTGACATATGCAGCTGACATTAGTTGAATCAGCGGGGTGACCGAACTGAGGGAGAACCCGTGAAGGTCCTGCGCACACCCGACGATCGCTTCGCCAACCTCGTCGACCACCCGTTCGACCCGCACTACGCCGAGGTCACCGCTGGCGACCACGAGCCGCTGCGGATGCACTACCTCGACGAAGGACCGGCCGACGCCGCACCCGTCCTGTTGCTCCACGGCGAGCCGACCTGGAGCTACCTGTATCGCCACATGATCCCGGTCCTCACCGCAGCGGGGCACCGCGTCGTCGCCCCCGACCTCGTCGGCTTCGGTCGCAGCGACAAGCCGGCCGACCCCGCCGACTACTCCTTCGCCCGGCTCGTCGCGTGGACCTCTGCCCTCCTGTTCGATCACCTCGACCTGCGCGACATCACCTACTTCGGCCAGGACTGGGGGGCGCTCGTCGGTCTGCGCCTGGTCGCGGCCGATCCCGACCGCTACGCCCGGGTCGCCATCGGCAACGGCGGCCTCCCCACCGGCGAGGGCACGCCCACCGAGGCGTTCCTCAACTGGCAGCGGTTCGCCCAGACCAGCCCGTCGTTCAAGGTGGGTCGCATCATCTCCGGCGGCACCGTCACCCCCCTCGACGACATCACGATCGCCGCCTACGACGCGCCGTTCCCCGACAAGACCTACATGGCCGGCGCCCGCACGCTGCCCTCGCTGGTGCCGACCTCGGCCGACGATCCGGCCCACGACGACAACGTGGCGGCCTGGGAGGTGCTGGGTCGCTTCGACAAGCCGTTCCTGTGCACCTTCTCCGACAGCGACGCCATCACCAAGGGCGGCGACGCCGTCTTCCTCCGCAAGGTCCCGGGCACCAAGGGCCAGGCCCACACCACCATCGAGGGCGGCGGCCACTTCCTCCAGGAAGACCGCGGACCCGAGCTGGCCCGCATCCTCAACGAGTTCATCGCCGCACCATGAGCATCGAGATCACGCTCCTCGGCACCGGCAGCCCGCTGCCCTCGGCCGACCGGGCCGGGCCGTCCACGCTCGTCCGCACCGGCGACGCCACCGTCCTCGTCGATTGCGGCCGTGGGGTCGTCATGCGCCTGGCCGCCGCCGGCGTGCTGCCGATCGGCCTGTCGGCCGTGCTGCTCACGCACCTGCACAGCGACCACATCACCGACCTCAACGACGTCATCACCACGCAGTGGGTGATGTCGACCGAGCCCACGCCGCTCCGGATCATCGGTCCGCGTGGGACGGCACAGGTGGTCGATGCCGTCCTCAGCATGCTCGAGCGCGACATGGGCTACCGCCACGCCCACCACGCCGATCTCCAGCATCCGCCGACGCTCTCGGTCACCGAGGTGGACCCGGGCAACTCCTTCGCCCTCGGGTCCACCACCATCTCGGTCCACCGAACCGACCACCGCCCCGTCGAACCCACGGTCGGCTACCGCGTCGAGCACGACGGCGCAGTGGCTGCGCTCGCCGGCGACTCGGTGCCGTGCCCCGAGCTCGATGCCATGTGCGCCGGCGTCGACATCTACGTGCAGACCGTCATCCGCGACGACCTCGCCGCACTGGTGCCGAGCGAACGCCTCCACGACATCTGCGACTACCACTCGACGGTGGAGCAGGCCGCCCAGACGGCGGCGCGCGCCGGCGTCGGGACGCTCGTGATGACCCACTACGTGCCCGCGCCGGCCCCCGGCGCCGAGGACGAGTGGCTCACGCTCGCCGCCGCCCACTTCGACGGCGACATCGTGATCGGCCCCGACCTCACGAAGGTCACCACCGGCTGATCACCAGGCCAGCCGACGCGGCCGCCAGCACCCCGAACGTGGCCTCGTCCACGGCTCCTCGTCCGGAGGGTCACCGCATGGCGCATCCGACGACGAGGTCGCTCAGCGCGAGCGCCACGCGGCCAGCATCGCCAGCTCGGTCCTCGCCAGGCGAGCGAGAACGGTGTCGTGACCGGCAAGGTGGAGGCCGAGCGCCGCCCGGCAGAACTCGAGATCCTTCTGACGGCCGGCGGCGAGCTTCGACACCACCAGATCGTTCGCCTCGAGACAGAGGCCGCGGACGCCGTTCGTGTTGTCGTTCACCAGAACGATCAGTCGTCGCCGCCACCCCTCTGGAAGCAACACCGTGCGCTCACCAACACCGTCGCCATGGAAACCGTGCAGCTCGTCGAAGCTCGACCCCGCGCCGAGCACCCCGTCGATGAGATCCGCCTTGTCGCCGCTCGGGTCATCCAGAGGCAGGAGATCGGCCTCCATCGAACGAGTCAGAAGCGCGTCGTCGACCGTCGGGTCGGTTGCCAGGATCGCCTGGCTCCCAACGACGATGACCGTGTTCTCTCCGAGAAGCGCGCCAGCAGCACGGATGAGGTGTTCAAGCTGAACGACGTTCATCGGACCGGCCGGGGATCGAACGGATGGCGGTGAGCCGCTCCTCATCGGACAACAGGCCGGCGAAGGGCGTGTGCTGGCGCATCTCGTATCCCCGCTGACTCGGGTCGAGCAGCACGGCCACGATGGCGATGAGAGGTCGATCGACGACCGCCTGCCATTCGGCGAGCCAACGCCGAGATGCTCGCGACGTTGCTTCATCCTGAAGCTGACGATGCAGGCGACCGCGAGCTCGTACGATCGCGGCCTCCGGGTGGCGCAGCACCTCAGCCGCCGTCAACCGTCCGAGCGCGAGGCTGACGAGCTCCTCACGGGTGGGGTGTCCGGGCGGTGGCTCGAACTGAACGGCCCCGAAGAGGCGAGCCACCGTCGACGCCCCTGGATCCGCCCGGTCGGTCTCTATCCGCCACACGGTGGACGGAGCGACGTCGGCTGTGGCCGCCAACTTGCGGATCGACATCCCCCGCAGCTCTCGCGCAGCACGAAGCTCGCTCCCGACGCTCATGCTGTAAGCGTATACGAATACAGTCGGAGGGCCTGATCACCGCATGATGCACGCCACCTCGGTCCCGGAGACCGGTTCGTCGCTGACGACCACGTCACCCCATGCCGTGCACTCGCCCTCACCGCGGTTGTAGTTGGGGCTCGTCCCGGTGATTCGGTAGGTGCCGGGACGCAGGTGGAACGTGAACCGGCCCTCGTCGTCGGTGGTGGCCGACGCGAGCTGCTCACCATGCTCTGTCGCCACGCTTACGGTTCCCGCCACACCAGCCGGCAGGCGAGCCTCGGAGCCGACCGGACCACCGACCATCCTCAGCACGCCCGAGACCTGCGTCGTGCCGGGGATCGTGGCCGCGCCAGTCTCCGATCCGGTGACCCCCGCCGTGTAGGTGATCGTGAACTCGTCGACCCTGACACCGTTGGTGACGCCCTCGCCTGGGTCGAAGGGACGATCCGACCGGGATGGCACCTCGACGACGAACGGATAGGTCCCGGGTTCGAGGGGCCCCATACCGTCCTCGTCCTTCCACAGGGTGACGAGGATGCTGATCGACCCGCCCGCCGGGATGGTGTGGCCACTGAAGTAGCCGAAACAGATGCCCGCGCCGACCGGTCCGCCTTCGATGCCGGACACACCACACCCCTCCAACGCAGCGATCAGCACAGGCGGCGAACCACCGAGCCCTTGGGAGACGCGGAAGTCGTCGAGGTAGATCGTCTCGTCGCCATGGTTCTCGATGATGAGGTCGTGCTGCAGCCACGCCATGGGGCTCGGTTCGAGCTCGCCCACCCGGATCGACAGCGCGCCGTGGTCGCCGCCGCCCTCGACGATGAGCCCGTCGACCGGAGCCGGAGAAGCGTCGTCCTTCGTCTCGATGTCGTCGCCGGCATCCATCCAGAAGTTGCCGACGTGGGGCTCACCCGGCCCGGTCCGCACGAGCCGATAGGCACCGGGCTCGAGCGACGGCATCACGGCCGCTCGACCGGTTGGGATGCCGTCCGGATCGAGCTCGAGGTCGAGCTCGTCGATCGGCACCCACTCGTCGACCTCCCATCGCTCGATGGTGGCCGTGTCGGCGAGGCCGTCGACGGCACGCTCGATGTCCTCGGCGGACTGGCTGCCGCCCGAGGCAGGGATGAGCGGGGAGATAGCGACCGTCGCGCCGGTCGCCGGCACCAGCGCGGGAGAGATCGACAGGGCGGGGCGGTCGGTGGGCCACAGCGGTGCCGGCTCCGGTGCCCCTTCGGCGATCTCGAACACACCGGATGCTTCGGCCCCGTTGGTGTGGGAGATCCGGTACCAACCCTCGTCGAGACCGCGGATGGTGAAGCGCTCGAGGGCCCCCCGACCGTCGCGGGTCGCTGCGAGCCCGATGTCGTCCACGTCGACCGATGCGCCGAGGGGCTGCATCTCCGCGGTGCAGTGCCAGTGGTCGAGGCACATGACGAGCTGACGGTGTGGAACCCACTGGTCTCCGTCCCAGCGATCGACCTGGGTGCGGAGTCCGTAGGTCCGGGGGGTGTCGGTGTGGGCCACGAGCACCCCCGCCATCTCGACGTCACCGGGCGGGACCCGGTCGGCGCTGAGCCACAGCGACACGTCGCGGCCCGGCGGGTTGATCTCGTCGGCGGGCGGCCCCTCCGTGGCGATGCCGTCGGGGTCGGTGGCGACCTGGGTGCTGTCGTCGGTCTGGGCGAGCATGGTGCCGGCTCCACCGAGCAGGACCAGCGCGACCGCCGCACCCGCGACGAACCGGCCCGCCCTCCGACGCCGCTGGCGAACCTCGACCAACCGACGTGCGTCCGGCGCGTCCACCGGCGCATCAGCGAGGCGCCGACCTGCGCTCTGGATGACATCGTCGATGGTCATTCTCCGACCTCCAAGGTCGTCGCCAGCTTCTGTCGGGCCCGTCGAAGGTGTGTACGCGCCGTCTCCTCGGAGCAGCCGAGCACCTCGCCGACCTCGGCGAGCGTGTAGCCCGACACGGCCCACAGGGCGATCGCCGCCGCCTGGGTGCGCGGCAGACGCCGCACCGCTGCCCAGATCGCCTCGTCGGCCGCGGGAGGTTCCGGCGTCGGCCGCTCGGCGCGCAGGCGACCGAGTGCCGTCACCTCGGAGATCAGCCGCCGATGGAGCGAGATGGCGCGGTTGACCGCCACCCTCCGCAGCCACAGGTCGGGCCGGTCGAGGCTCTGCACGCGATCCCACCGGCGATACGCGCTCAGCAGCGCCTCCTGGGTGAGCTCCTCGCCGACAGCTCGCCGCCGGGTGAAGCCCACCATCACCCGCAGCAACGGGGCGTAGTTCTCGGCGTAGAACGCGTCGAAGCCCGAGTCGTCGGCCGCCGGCGCCAGGACATCGGCATCGGCGTCGACCGCAGAGGGTTCCCGCGCTGTGCTCATCGACCCTCTACACGCATCGGCACCGTCCTTCCGGTACACGATGGCATCTGGCACCCGTTGTGGACGAGCGGCGTGTCTAGGTCTCAGCCGGTGCGAGTCGCGCTTCCGCGTCGTCGAGGAGCCGTTCGCTCATCTGCCAGAGCTGGGCGGCGCGCTCGCGATCGGCGCCGACTGCGTCGAGCTCGCCGGGTCGGCCTGCTGACCACCACGTGGAGGTGACGCCCTCGAGATCGGGCAAGGTGGCCAGCCTGATCGAGGTGCGGGCACCGATCTCGGCCGGGACGGGATCGGGGAGATCGGCGAGGAACGCCGCCTCGGCGTCGGCCGGGGGACGGTCCACCGACGGTGGAGGCGGCAGCCCATCATCTCCGGCGCGTGGTTTGCCCAGCTCGGTCGCCACCATGCCGGGGTTGAGTGCGTTGACGGTGACGCCGGTGCCCTCCAGCCGTCGGGCCAGCTCGAGCGCGAACCGGATGTTCGCGAGCTTGGATCCGCCGTAGACCCGCGTCCCGTGGAAGTCGCGTTCGTGCTGGAGGTCGTCGAGGCAGATCCCGTTGCTCGCCATCACGTAGGCACCCGAGGACACCATGACGACGCGAGCCGGCGCGCTCTCGCGCATCCGGTCCAGCAGACGCCGGATCAGCGCCATGTGGCCGAGGTGGTTGACGCCCATCATCATCTCGAAGCCGTCGGAGGTCTCGCGTCGCATCCCGCCCGTGACGACGCCGGCGTTGGCGACGAGGACGTCGAGGCGGTCGTAGCGATCGAGGAACTGCTCGGCGAAGTGGCGGATCGACGCCAACGAGGCAAGGTCGAGGGGCAGCACGTCGACCCGGTCGCTTCCGCTTCGCTCGCAGATCTCGGCGCGTGCCGCCATGCCGCGCTCCTCGTCTCGCGAGGTGAACACCACGTCCGCTCCGGTCTTCGCCAGGCCGATGGCGGTCTCGAGGCCGATACCCGTGTTGCCGCCGGTGACCAACATCGTCGCCGAGGGGAGGTTCATGATGTCCATGCAGCGCCCTCTCGTTCCTAACTAGGATTGAAGCCTAGTTCTATTGTCCGAAAGGAGCGACGAGATGACCGCACGCATGAAGCTCGACCTCCAACTGGCGACCACCGCGGACGAAGCTCCCGACGGTGCCGCCCGGCTGGAACGGTGGGAGTGGACGGAGGTTTCACGTTCGACAGCGGCCACGACGTCTTCCTTCCCCTCGCCACCGCTGCACCGGTCACCTCTCTCGACCTGATGACCAACGTCGCCATGGCGTTCCCGCGCAGCCCCATGGTGCTCGCCATCACCGCGAACGACCTGCAATTGCTCTCCAAGGGGCGGTTCCGCCTCGGGCTCGGCACGCAGGTGAAGCCCCACATCGAGAAGCGGTTCGGATCGCCGTGGGGCAAGCCGGTGCAGCACATGCGCGAGTGGGTCCTCGCGATCAACGCCATCTTCCGCAACTGGAACGAGGGTGAGCCGCTCGACTTCCGGGGCGAGTACACGACCCACACGCTCTCGACGCCGGCCTTCTCCCCTGCCCCAAACCCCTACGGTCCGCCGAAGGTGCTCGTCGGTGCACTCGGGCCGAGGATGAACGAGATGGCCGCCGAGGTGGCCGACGGGGTCCTCGTGATGCCGTTCAACAGCGAGCGGCACATGGACGAGCGCACCATGCCGGCGATCCGCCGCGGGCTCGAGACGTCGGGCGGAGCCTCGACGACTACGAGATCAGCGTCGAGGTGATCGTTGGCCTCGGTCGCACCGACGAGGAGCTCGAGAGAGCCACGGCCATCAGGAGCCTCGTTGCGTTCTACGCCTCCACCCCGTCCTATCGCCCAGTGCTCGAGGTCGAAGGGTGGGAGGACCTCCAGCCGGAGCTCAACGCGCTGTCGAAGAGCGGAGGCTGGGCCGAGATGGCCAACCTCGTCACCGACGAGATGATGGGCACCATCGGGGTGTTGGGGACGCCAGAGGAGTGCGCCACCCAGATCGTTCGCCGCTTCGGACGCCACGCCGACCGGGTCTGCGCCTACTTCCCGGGCTACGAGGTGTCCGACGAACTGGTCGCCGACGTCGCCGCTGCCCTGCGCGCCGCGAGCGAACAGCGCCCTCGCGGCTCCTGATCGTGTCAGGGGCGGTCGGCGGCGGCCGCTGGATCGGCCGAGATGCCCATCCTCATCGGTGACATCGCAGTGAGATCCACATCGATCAGCCACGGCCGCCCGGAGTCGACCGCGGTCTGGAAGATCGCCTCGAAATCATGGGCGCTCGTCACGGTCTGAGCCTCGAGCCCCATGGCGCGGCCGACCCCGGCGAAGTCGGGCGTGGCCAGATCGACGGCCGATTGGCGCCCGCCGTAGGTCACGTCCTGCAACCAGCGCAGCACTCCGTAGCCTCGGTCGTTGAACACGCACACGACCAACGGGAGCTGGAGCTCGACGACAGTCGCCAGCTCGCCGATGCTGAGCATGAGGCCCCCGTCGCCGTTGATCAGCACGGTGGGACGCCCGGTGGCGGCCGCCGCCCCGATGGCGAGGGGGAGGCCGGGTCCGATCCCGTTGGCCGTGGGACGCATGGTCGTGCGCGCCTCCAGGACCGGCATGCACCGATTGCCCCACACGTAGGCCGCGATGGTGGCGTCCTTCACGACGAGCCCGTCATCGGGCAAAACGGACCGGATCGCATCCATGATGTGGCCGACGTCGGGGCCGACCCCCTCGCGGGAGGCAGCCTCGATGGCACCACGCGCCGCGACAGCGTCGGCGACGAAGCCCTCTTGGGCGATCGGCCCGCCCGGCCCCAGAGCCTCGAGCAGCGCGCTCAGCGAGACCTGGGCGTCGCCCAGCACCGCCACGTCTGTGCGATGGATCCGGTCGAGCACCGTGGGGTCGGCGTCGATGTGCACCAGCCGACCGGGGAAGTGGAGGTTCTGCTGCGACGGGCCCGCCTGTTGGAAGCGGGTGCCCACCGCCAGCACCACGTCGGCCTGCTCGATGGTCTGCGCCATCGCGGCCTGTTCGATGTTGGGGCCGAGGGAAAGTGGGTGGTCCTCGCGGATGGCGCCCCGACCCTCGGCGGTCGTGAGCACCGGTGCGCCGAGGCGCTCGGCCAGCGCGGTGAACTCGGTCGCGGCTCCACCGCCCGGCACGCCGCCACCGCCCAGCACCAATGGCCGCTGCGCTCCACGGAGCAACTCGGCGACAGCGACGATCGCGTCGGGGGCAGGACGCTGCGGTTCGGGGCGGCGCAGTTCGACGGTCGGATCGTCGTGAACGGCCATCTGCAGGTCGAAGGGGATCTCGACAGCCCCTGGCTTGGGTCGACCGGTGAGGATGTCGATCGCCACCGAGGCGACGGCGTCGGGCACCTCGGCGCGGGTGCGTACGGTCCACACCCGCCGACAGAGCGAGCGCAACATGTCGGCCTGCCGGTCGGCCTCGTGGAGGGCGCCATCGCCGCGTCCCAGGAGGGGCGCGTCGACCTGGCCGGTGAGCACCAGCACCCGCGACGACGCGAAGGCCGCTTCGTAGATCCCGCCCATCGCGTTCGCGGTGCCGGGACCGGTGCTGACCACGGCGACGCCCAGGCGGCCGGTTGCCCGGGCAGCCCCGTCGGCGGCATGGACGGCACCCTGCTCATGGCGGGTGGGGTGCCAGGTGATGCGGCCGTCGCGGCTGATGGCATCGGCGATGGCGAGGTTGTGCACGCTGGCCACCCCGAACACCCGCTCGACACCGAGTGCCGTGAGGACCTCGACCACCGCCTGGCCGCCGGTCTGCTGCGCCATCACCACCTCCGCTCCACTCCAGGATGGGATCTCATCGCCGGCGATCATGTCGTGCCGGCCTCTCGGGTCGTTCCCACCCCGCCCGACCCTTCCTGCCACTGTGGAACCGACGGCGCGGAGCGTCGTTCGCCACAGTGGTCAGGTCGGGCGCGGGGACGTCGACGAATCGACGCGGTCCCGTGTCAGGCGGCGGTCTGCCTCACGCCCTTGCGCAGGGCGTCGTTCGGGTTCTCCGGCAACTCGACCAGGGGCTGAGAGAGCTCATCGACCGTCGGGCCGACCGCGGCGGCGTACGGTGCCAACGCCTCGAGATCGAACCCGTAGAGGTCTGCGGCGTTCCCCGAGAGGATCTGCCCCATCTCCTCGGGGGCGACGCCCTCGAAGACCTGGCGGAGGTGCTCGCGGGTGAACGGGTAGGTGCCCTCGTCGTGCGGGTAGTCCGAGCCCCACATGAAGCGCCCAGGAGCAAGGACGTCGCGGGCGGCGACATCGGCAGGGCCGGGCTGGCTCACGCCCATCCAGAAGTTCTGCTGGAACGCCTCGGTCGCCGTCATCGTCCGCTTGTTGCCGTCGGTGTAGCGGATCTCACCCGTTGCACCGGTGTCGCGGATCTGGATGATCATGTCATCGAGGCGCTTGAGGAGCGGTGGCACCCAGGCCAGGCCGGTCTCGGTCATCACCATCTTCAGGCGAGGGAAGCGCTCGAACACCCCGCCGAGGAGCATGTGCACGAACGGCCGCTGGGAGAAGAAGCTCACCTCGTTGATGTAGAGGAGCATCGAGAAGTCGTACTTGCCGTAGTCGGGTGCACCGGCGCCACCGTGGATGTTCACGGGGATCTCGTTGTCCTGGAGGAACGCCCACAGGCGGTCGTACTCAGGGTCGTAGACCGGCTTCATCCACGTGGCATCCGGCGGGATGTTCGGGAGGAGCACGCCGCCGCGGAGACCGTTCTCCTTGATGAACGTGGCGTCTTCGATGGCGTGGTCGATGTCGTTCAAGAAGATCTGGCCGATGCCGGCGCGGCGCTCGGGGTCCTCCTTGACGAAGTCGACGAGCCAGCGGTTGTGGGCCTGGATCCCGGCGCGGCGGTGCTCGTACTCCTCGGGCCGAGGCTGGCCGGCGAAGAGGACGAAGCTCGGGAAGAACGGCGGCACGGTGTTGGGGAAGATGACCTCGCCGACGATGCCGTCGGCCTCCTGCTGAGAGCGCCGGACGTCGTTGTCCCAGTTGCGGATGCGGCCGTCGTCCTTCAGGTCCTTGAAGGGGTTCTTGTACTTGCCGCGCCAGGCGTCGAAGTCCTCGTGGTACTGCGAGTCGAGGTACTCGCGGTACTGCGCGTGGCTCCCTCCTGCGTGGGTGTCGGCCGAGATGATGATGTAGCGGTTGTCGACGACGGGGGAACCCATGCGCTGACTCCTTTGGAGACGTGAAAGAGGATCAGAACCTAATTCTACTCGAATTGTCCACGAATCGCGGGGTCCTGGCAACCTCCCCGGGTCTCGGCCGCTGACCATGGCGTCGTTGCCCTCGAACTGGTCACCGGTCGCCGAAGCGATGGTGCCGGAAACGGAAGCCCACGAACATCAGGACCGCGGCGCAGAAGTACGACGGGACGAGCGCCCACGACACCGCCTCGACGTACGCGTCCGCTCTGACCCGTGGCCCGAGTACAGCGAAAAAGACCGACCCGAAGACCGCCACCCCCAGCGCACCGACCATCTGTTGGGCCGTCTGCAACATGCCGGAGGCCGACGCACTGCTTGAATCGTTGACATCGCTCAACGTGAGCGTGACCGCGGCCGGGTTCGCAAGCGCTCCGACCGAGCCGAGCAGGACGAGTGCTGGCACGAGCACCAGCGGACTCGGCGGTTGTGCTGCCTGCGCGAGGGTGACGATGAGGGTCGTCGAGGCCAGCGCGTTGAGGACGCCCGCGACGATGAAGACGCGGGTGCCCATCCGGCGGATCACCCGAGCCGAGAAGGCCGCGACGATCACGGCGGAGATCGGCGCCGGAGCGGTGGCCACCGCGGTCTGCAGGGGATCGAGGCCGAACCCGAGCTGAAGGGTCAGGGTCAAGAGGAAGAAGGGGGCGAACCCCATGAAGCCGAAGAGGGCCGCAGCGAACACCCCATGGCGGAACGTCGCCAGGCGGAGCACCGCAGGGTTCAGGAGCGGCTGAACCCCGGCCGCGGCCACCCGCCGCTCGTAGCGCAGCAGCACCGCGACCATCGGCCCGGCGAGGAGGATGATGCCGATGTAGAAGGGCGGCCAGCCGGCCTCTCGGCCCTGGATCACCGGGAAGAGGACCATGAGGCTCGCCATGGACATGAGGAGCATCCCTCCGACGTCGATCCGCCGGCTGTCGGTGAGGTTGACCTCCCGCAGCACCAGCGAGGCAGCGACGACCACCAGCCCTCCGACGACGACGTTGATGTAGAAGGCGCTGCGCCAGCTGAGGCCGAACAGGTCGAGTTGGATCACCGCCCCGCTGATGAACTGCCCGAGGACGAACCCCGCCGCGCCGATGAGGCCGAACACAGCGAAGGCTGTCGTCCGCTCCCTCGGCGGGAACGCGACCTGGATCATCGCCAGCACCTGCGGTGAGGCCAGTCCGCCGAAGATCCCCTGCAGAAGGCGACAGGCGACCACCACCCCGATCGACGGGGCGAGCGCGGCGATGAGCGAGGAGAGGGCGAATCCCGCGATGCCGAGCAGGAAGAGCCGGCGCCGCCCGAAGATGTCCCCCAGTCGCCCTCCGATCGCGAGGACGGTGGCGTAGCTGATCTGGTAGATCACGACCAGCCACTGCAGCGCTGCCGGGCTGGCATCGAATTCTGTCTGGATGATGGGCAGGGCCACATTGAGCGAACCCAGCGAGGACACCACGATGAACTGCCCGAGCAGGACGGTGACGAGGATCAGCCAGCGTCGTGGATCGCCGTCGGCGAGCACCGCACCCTCCACCGCGACCACAACGTCGCCATCGAGGACACCCAGGCCCTGAGCTGGAGCGATCTCGAGCCCGTGCCGGGGCTGGCCACCTTCCTGCGTCATCCACCGGGCCTCTCGGTCGTTGCTCATTGAGGGCAAACCCATGGTAGAATCAGATTCTGTTCCTGGTCTATTCGCCGCCGACCCCGGACCACCGACGACGACCTCGACACCGTTCTCAAACACATAGGAGGGGCCATGGCTTCCCACGTTGACTTCCAGTACTTCGACTGCGACAACCACTTCTACGAGGCCCTCGACGCCTTCACCCGCCACATCGATCCCGCCTACGCCAAGCGTGCGATGCAGTGGGCCGAGATCGGCGGCAAGCAGCGCCTCCTCGTGGGCGAGAAGGTCAACCGGTTCATCCCCAACCCCACGTTCGACCCCGTCTCCAAGCCCGGTGCGCTCGACGAGTACTTCCGTGGCCGCAACCCCAAGGGCGCCGACACCCGCGAGCTCTTCGGCGAGCTCGATCGGATCGCCGATCGCCCCGAGTACCGCGACCGTGACGCGCGCATCCGCCTGATGGACGAACAGGGCATGCAGGGCGCCATCTTCCTTCCCACGCTCGGCGTCGGCATGGAGCAGCCGCTCCTCAACGACCCGCCCGCGCTCATCGCAGCGTTCCGGGCGTTCAACCGCTGGATGCAGGAGGACTGGGGCTTCTCGTACAAGGAGCGCATCTTCGCCGCTCCGATCCTCACACTCGTCGACCCCGAGGCCGCGGTGGCCGAGCTCGAGTGGGCGCTCGAGCAGGACGCTCGGTTCATCCTCATGCTCCCCGGACCGGTGATGACCCCGGCCGGCGGACGCTCACCGGTAGGCCCCGAGTACGAGCCACTGTGGAGCCGCATCAACGAAGCCGGCGTCACCGTCGTCTACCACGGCGGCGACAGCTTCTACAGCTCCTACCAGAAGCACTGGGGTGAAGGCGCCCAGATGGAGGCCTTCCGCCAGAACCCCTTCCGGTCGATCATCTCCCACAGCGCGATCCAGGACCAGTTCGCCAACATGCTGGCCCACGGGCACTTCGCACGCTTCCCCAACCTGCGCATCGCGTCGATCGAGACCGGCTCGGACTGGGTCTTCCACCTCCACGAGAAGCTCACGAAGTCCTTCGGCCAGACCCCTCACGCCTACCCCGAAGATCCCCGCGAGACGTTCAAGCGCCACGTGTGGGTCTCGCCCTTCTACGAGGACGAGCTCGGGGAGCTGAAGGACCTCCTCGGCGTCGACCGCATCCTCATGGGATCGGACTACCCCCACGCCGAGGGACTCGCCGACCCGTCCAGCTACATCAAGGACCTCAGGAACTTCGACTACTCCGACGACGAGGCCCACCTGGTGATGCGAGACAACGGGCTCGAGCTGGCGCAGCGCCGAACCGCCTGACCTGAGGCCACCCCACAGCGCTCCGGACCCGAGGCCAGAGGACCCCCCGCCTCGGCCTCGGGTCCGTGATGCGACGGACCCGAGTCTCGGTGAAGGAGAGATGAGATGAGCGAGGAGCTACCGGGCGGCTGGGGACCCAGCCTCGACGACCTCGAGCAGCGACGCCACGTCGCCCGGGCGATGGGCGGCGAAGAACGCCTCGCCCGCCACGGCAGCGGCGGCAAGCTCGACGCACGGGCGCGTGTGCTCGAGCTGCTCGACCCCGGCAGCTTCCGCGAGCTGGGAACGTTGGTCGGCGACGTTCCGGCCGATGCCTTCGTCGCTGGAACCGGAACGATCGACGGACGCCACGTCATGGTGGGCGCCGAGGACTTCACCGTCGTCGCCGGCACCATCGCCGGCGGCAGCAACGCCAAGCGCTACCGGCTGGCCGAACTGGCGCTGCAGGAGCGGGTCCCCTTGGTGATGATGCTCGAGGGTGCCGGCTTCCGGCCCACCGATCGCGGCCACGGGCGGAGCCCCACCGACATGCTCATGCAAGCCCGCTGCTCGGGCTCGGTGCCGATCGTCACCGCGGTCATGGGCCCGTCGGCCGGGCACGGGGCGCTTGTCGCGCCCATGTCCGACTTCACGGTCATGACCCCGGAGGCGTCGATCTTCACGGCCGGTCCGCCCGTCGTTCGCGAAGCCACCGGCGAGGAGATCGACAAGGCCGATCTCGGCGGCCCGACCGTCGCCATCCCCAGCGGCCTGATCCACGCGCTGGCCGATGACGACGTGGATGCCCTGCGCATGGTCGCCCAGTACCTGTCCTACTTCCCATCCAGTGCCTGGTCGTACCCACCCCTCACCGAATCCGGGGACGTCGGGATGCGTGAGGTTCCAGAACTGCTCTCGCTGGTCCCCAGAGAGAGTCGCCGCGGCTACGACATGCGCTCGGTGATCGACGCGGTGTTCGACAGCAGCGACTGGCTCGAAGTGCAGGCCGGCTTCGGGAAGTCGATCATCTGCGCGCTCGCCCACCTCGGTGGACACCCGGTGGCTGTAGTGGCGAACCAGCCGATGGTCATCGCCGGCTCGATCGACTCGAACGCGGCCGACAAGGCCGCGCACTTCATCACCGTCGCCGACTCGTACCACCTGCCCCTGGTCTTCCTCTCCGACAACCCCGGCATGCTGCCAGGCTCGACGTCGGAACGGGCCGGGGTGCTGCGCAGCGGTGCTCGGATGTACGCAGCGCAGACGCTGGCATCGACCACGAAGCTCCACCTGACGCTTCGGAAGGCCTACGGCTTCGGTTCGATGGTGATGGCGATGGGGGCCTTCGATCACCAGACGTCCTCGTTCGCCTTCCCCGGGGCCACCCTCGGCGCCATGAGCGCTGGAGCCAGCGGCCGTGCCATGCACGCCGACGAGGACCAAGCGGCGGCACTCCGCCGGGCCGAGCTGGATGCCTCCTACAACTCGGCGAGCGGTCTCGGGTTCGACGAGCTGATCGACCCCCGTGAGGCGCGCAACGCCCTGCTCAGCGCGCTGCGGCTCTCGCTCTCGCGCCGCCAGGCGCCCGCTGAGCCGGTGCCGCGCTTCGCCATCACGCCCTGAGCCGCCCTCCACCCCGAGGGCGGTCTGGACCCGGTTCCGTCGGCACTGGACTCCCCAAGGTGCCGGCGGAACCGCCACCACTCAGGCCATGGCGACCACGAGGGCGCTCCAGGATTGGGGCACCGCTCCGAGGCCGGTCCCGTCGTCGGGGTGCCAATGCTCTGCCATCCTCGACCGCGCCGCGCCGCGACGGGCCGATGTCCGCAGCGACTCCTCCAACCGAGCCTCACCTCGGTTCCGTGCCGCCCACCACAGCAGGTACGTGAGCTGGGGCCAGGCGCTCCCCCGCCAGTACTGGTCGGGCCGGAACACCTCCTCCGCTCGGTGCACGCCGGTCGGACCGTAGGTCGCCGCGAACGCGCAGGGGTCGAGCAGCTGATCGATCGCGGAGCGAACCGCAACGGGTCGCCGACTCACCAGCAGGGGCAACAGCGCGTCGAGCGTTCGGACCCGACCGCTTCCGTGACCGGAGTCGCCGACGTCGACCCACGTGCCGGCCTCCGCTGACCACGAGACGTCGAGGCGATCGACGATCTCGAGCGCGTCACGCTGGAGGTGCTCGTCATCGGTCACCCATGCCAGCTCGAGCGCGTTGAACGCCACGAGTGCGTTGAAGCCCGCAGGGGCGCAGGCGAAGGCCGAGTTCGAGATCGGTGCACCCGCGTCGGAGGGCATGATCGATCGGACGAGCTCACCCTTGACCACCCACCACCGATCGAGTGAGAAGTGGCCGTCGACCCAGTGGTCCCACCGTGGGCTGTTGTCGGCGCCGGTCTCCCAGGGGTGGACCACGCTGACGAGTCCGTCGACGCGGGCCCGGTGCCGCAGGAGGAAGTCGAAGCCCTGCCTCGCGCGCTCGAGGAGCCCGGTCGGGATGTCGACACCGGCTCGGTGGAGCCGAGCGATGGCGTGGCCGTACATCGGTGGCTGGGTGATCGCCGACGTGTCGGGCAGCTTCCAGAAGTCGGCGTGGGGGCTCGGCCCGTGGTAGCGGATGTGGGGGACGAAGCCGTCTCGGCGCTGACACCCGAGCAGGGTGTCGAGCTCGACGAGCGCCCGGTCGGGGCGGTCGAGCGCGTTCCACGCGATGGCGTGGAACGCCGAGTCCCAGAGCCACTGCCACGGGTACACGAGCGCGCTCGGAACCGTGTACCCGTCGCGGTGGAGGTGCCGCTCCATCACCGCTCGGGCGGTGGAGGTCAGCGTGGTCGTCGTTGCTCCCAGTCGGGGCATCCTGGCACCCTGTGCTGGCGCGGCCTCAGACGTCGAGACCGAAGACCCGGATCGCGTTCTCGCGGAGGAACTTGGGCCACACGCCCTCATTGAAGGGGACATCGGGCATGTCGCGGAACTGGCGCTCGAGGGTCAGCCCGGCCGGGAAGTACCCGCAGTACATGATCTTGTCGGAGCCACGCGAGTTCGCGTAGTTGATGATGTCCTTCGGGTAGTGCTTCGGGGCGAACGCGCTGGTCATGTAGTGGAGGCCCGGCCACTTCAGCATCAGCTTCACGGCGAGCGCCGTCCAGGGTTCGGCACCGTGCATCATCACCATCGTGAGCTCCGGGAAGTCGTAGAGGACCTCGTCGAAGTGCTCGACGTGCTGGGGCCAGCTGGGCATGCGCGGTCCGACGATCCCGCCGTTGATGCAGATCGGCAGGCCGAGCTCCACGCACTTGGAGTAGATCGGGTACATCTTCTTGTCGTTGACCGGCACCTGCGGGAAGGTGCCGCTCGGGAAGCACTGCACCGCGACGATGTCGTGCTCGGACTTGTGCTCCTCCATCCTCCGCAACGACTCCATCCCGTCGTTGGGATCGACCCGCCCCATCAGGAAGAAGCGGCCGGGATGTTCCCTCTTGGCCCGGATGCCGCTCTCCGACACCCCGGTCACGCCAACCGCGATCTTGAACGCGTCCATCTTCTGGACGATCCACTGCACGGGATCCTCGTCCGGGCTGATCACGTCCGGGACGTCCTTGAACATGTACTGGGCGGGGAATTGGAACTCCTCCTTGCTCTGCTGGTCCTTCAGCAGTGGCCGGAAGAAGTCGTAGGTCGCCATCTTCTCTTCGATGCTCTGGAAGGGGAACCCGATGCCGAGATCGACGATCCCGAGGTCGGTGGGTATGGCCATGATCACGCTTCCTTTGTGGGTTGGGGGTTCTGGTGCAACGCGCCCGAATGCGTCAGGCGCGCGATGTCCTCCGCCGAGAGATGGAGGTCCGACGCCGCGATGTCGCGGGTGTGCTCCCCGAGGTAGGGAGCGGCGGTGGTGATCGGTCCGGGGATGCCCGACGAGCGGAACCCGGGGCCGTCGAGCAGCATCGGGCCGAGCCCGGGTTGTTCGATCTGGCTGATGTAGCCGCGGTCGCGGAGATGAGGATCGCTCGGCTGCTCGCTGACGTACATCATCCGGCCCGCAGGGACACCCGCTGCCTGCAGAGCGTGCATGACCTCGGTGTCGGTTCGCTCAGACGTCCACCCGGTGATGCCATCGTCGACCTCGTCATGTCGCGCTCGACGTCCGGCCTCGGTGGTGAGAGCGGGATCGGTTGCCCACGCGGGGCTCCCCATGCACTCCACGAGCGAGCGCCACTCGTCGTCGGAGCGGCAGGTGATGACGCACCAGTGCTGGTCGCCACTGCACTGGTAGACACCCCAAGGAGCGCCTCGATCCGAGCGGTTCCCTCTGGGGCCGACAGTGCCTGGGGCCAGCGACTCCTCGAGGAACAGGTCGGCGAGCACGTTGAGGCACACCTCTGCCTGCACGATCTCGATGTGCTTGCCGGTGTCGACGGCCGTGCCGGCAGCGGTGCGCTCGCGCCCGATGAGGTAGGCAGCCGCCGCGACCGCCCCGAGTCGCCCGACCACGTGGTCGGGGAAGGCGACGTTCGACGCCACGGGTTCGTCCGAGTCGGGGAAGCTCCACAGGTAGGTGAGACCGCCGACGGGCTGGGTGTTGGCGCCGTACCCCCGCCAGTCCTTCCACGGTCCAGTGGTTCCCATCGTCTGGCTGCTGAAGAGGACAGCGTCGGGGTTCGCCGCGTGGATCGCGCCCCAGCCGAGACCCCAGCGGTCCATGGTCCCCGGAGGCAGGTTCTCCACGACGAGGTCGGCTGTCTTCACCAGCTCGAGCACGAGCCGGACGGCCTCTGGGTCGGTGAAGTTGGCCCCGAAGCTGCGCTTGCTCCGGCTCGACGAGGCGAAGACCGCACTGATGCCCGACGGGCCTCCCAGCTGACGGAAGAGGTCCGGCCGTTGCGGGCTCTCCACCCTGATGACGTCTGCGCCGTACTCAGCGAGGAGCCGAGCGACCTCGGGGCCAGCGCCAGCGATGCCGAAGTCGAGCACCCGGAGTCCGGCGTATGGCGCGTCGGCCGGATCGCCCGACCGTGTGGCGGTGGTGCGGTCCCTCGGCTCCCACAGCGGGCCGTCGTCGTCTGCGGCCCCGATCGGCGGCGGAGGCTGGCGCACACCCACCCGCTCGCCGTCGACGAGGAAGAAGCCGCTCGCCACTCGTCCGGTGACGCCGGGCTCGAGCTCAATCTCGGCGAACGAGCCGAGTGACTCGTACTGCGGCGCGGTCAGGACGTCGGCGGGCCGGAGCAGCGGCGTGATCGGGATCCGTCGCTGCTGCCCGTCCTCGCTGGCCTCGATCATCTTTCGGTCCCGGAAGTGCTCCTCGTAGAGGGGGCGGATGACATCGTGGTAGTCGACGATGCGGCCCCCGGTGGTGTCGTAGCGCTCGTCCTGCACCTGGGCGGGCTCGCCCAGCCACGCCCGCATCTTGCGCCACTCGGCCACGGTGACGACCGAGGGACGTACCCATCCGTCGGCGCACGGCACGATCGGGTAGAGGGGGCCCGCCCCATCCCTGATCTCGCTCTGGGGCGGTGGCCCACCGGTGGTGCTCTGGCCCGCAAGGGCCCAGTCGGTCGTCTGGGCGACCGACTCCATCACCGAGAGGTCGACCCACTGGCCTCGCCCGGTCCGCTGCTGGTGGCGGTGCGCCGTCAACGTGGCGAAGGCTGCGGTGATGCCGGCGATGTCGTACGCGAGTGCACCGGGCGGGAGCACCGGCGGGCGATCGGGCACCCCAGCCTTGAAGAGCATCCACGACAGCGCTGTGAGCACCGCGTCGGTCCCCTCGAAGTCGCGGTAGGGGCCCGTGGCCCCGAAGTCGGTGATCGACGTGATGACGAGACCGGAGAAGCGCTCCACCAGTTCGGCCGGCTCCAGCCCCATCGCTGCGAGCGACCCGGGCCGGTTCGACTCGATCCACACGTCGGCTTCGGACAGCAACCCGAGGAGCTGTTCCCGGCCATCCTGGTCATCGAGGTCGACCACGATCGACCGCTTGTTGGTGTTCCGCACCGCGAAGTAGAGACTGGTGTCGCTGTGGAAGGGTGGTAGCCGCCTGGAGCCGGCGCCACCTGGCGGCTCGACCCGCACCACGTCGGCGCCGAGATCGGCGAGGAGGCGACCACACAGCTCGCCCTTCTCGTCGGCCGAGTCGAGCACGCGCAGCCCTGACAAAGGGAGTGCAGCGTTCATGTCACGTCTCCTCGCTCAGGCCCAATGCATATATTGGAATCTAGTTCAGTTGCAATGCACGGACGCACACACATGGGAAGCCAACCGTCTCTATGCGTCCACGGCCACAGGTTCCGGCACGCGCACCACCGGATCGGCGAGCGGCGCCGGGTTGTGACAAGCGACGAAGTGCCGCTCTCCCATGAGCCGCATCAGTGGCTCCTCCTCGGTGCAGACCTCGGTTGCGTTCGGGCAGCGCGTCCTGAAGCGACAGCCCGACGGCGGGTTCAACGGCGACGGCATCTCGGCCTTCGCCACCGGATCCACGCGCTCGGATCCCATGGTGGGGATCGATTCGAGGAGGAGCTTGGTGTACGGGTGGCGGGGACCGGCGTAGAGGTCGACCGAGTCGGCGATCTCGCACATCTTGCCGAGGTACATGACCGCGACCCGGTCGCTGATGTTGCGCACCACGCCGAGGTCGTGGGCGATGAACACGAGGGTGAGGCCGTACCGTGCCTTCATGTCCTCGAGCAGGTTCAGGATCTGCGCCTGGACCGACACGTCGAGTGCCGAGACCGGCTCGTCGCAGATGATGACCTCGGGATCGACGATGAGGGCGCGAGCGATCGAGATGCGCTGGCACTGGCCACCCGAGAACTGGTGAGGTCGCTTCTCCGACGCCACCGCGGGGTCGAGCCCGACGGCCTCGAGCACCTCGGCCACCCGGGCCTTCTGCTCGGCGTCGCTGCCCCGCTTCCAGATCCGGAGGGGCTCGGCGACGATGTCCTTCACCTTGCGGCGGGGGTTCAGCGAGGAGATCGGATCCTGGAAGATGAACTGCAGCCGGGTGCGGACGTCGCGGATCTGCTTCGCGTTCATGGCTGCCAGGTCGGCACCCTCGAAGAGGACCCGACCGCCGGTGGGGGGCGGCAGCTGCATGATCGCGCGGCCCGTCGTCGACTTGCCGCAGCCCGATTCGCCGACGAGGCCCAGCGTCTCGCCCCGGCGGACATCGAGGCTGATGCCCGAGACCGCGTGGACGGTGCCGCTCGACGTGTGGAACTCGACGACGAGGTCCTCGATGCGCATCAGGACGTCGTCGGTGTCGCGCAGGTGCGCCGAGCCCGTGCCCGCCATCAGGTCTCCCCTCCGATGTCGATCAGCTCGGCCTCGGCCTCGACCCGCGCGGCTGCGGCCGCGTCCCCCGTGACGGCCGCCTCGGCGGCGGGCACATGATGGGCCAGGTTGCGCGCGAGAGCCGCACGGCCAGCGTCGGTGCCGACCGGGAACCAGCAGCGGTACAGGTGGCCAGGCGTCTCCGCCTCGATGAGGGGCGGGGCCTCGGTGTGGCACTTGGGCTGCGCGTACGGGCAGCGCGGTGCGAAGCGGCACCCCGACGGGGGGTGGATGAGGTCGGGTGGCCGTCCGCCGATGATCTGGAGCCGTGTGTGGCTGGGCGACTCGAGCTTCGGGATCGACTTGAGGAGGGCCTCCGTGTACGGCATGCGCACGTTCGCGAAGAGCGCGCGCGTCGGGGCCTTCTCGACGATCTGGCCCGCGTACATGACAGCGATCTCATCGGTGCGACCGGCGACGACGCCGAGGTCGTGGGTCACGAGCACCATGGCCATGTGGCGTTCCCGTTGCTGCTGGTTGAGCAGGTTGAGGA
>JAENWR010000107.1 GCA_016649895.1 Acidimicrobiia bacterium
CGGGTGGCCGAGGGCGATGGCGCCGCCGTTCGGGTTCACCTTGTCCATGTCGGCGCCGTGCTCGCGGGCCCACGCGAGGACGACGGATGCGAACGCCTCGTTGATCTCGGTGACGTCCATGTCGGCCATGGTGAGGCCGGTGCGCTCGAAGAGGTGGCGTGTGGCGTCGATGGGGCCGGTGAGCATGAGGACGGGATCGACGCCCACGTTGCAGGTGTCGACGATGCGCGCACGGGCACGCAGGCCGAGGGCGTCGGCCTTCTCGCGCGTCATCAGCAGGACGGCCCCGGCGCCGTCGGAGATCTGCGACGAGGTGCCAGCGGTGTGCACCCCGTCCTCGCGGGCGACTGGCTTGAGGCCGGCGAGCTTGTCGAGCGAGGTCTCGCGGAGCCCCTCGTCGCGCTCCACCCGGTGGGTGGTGCCGACCGGCTTGCCCTCGTCGTCGAGGTCGGGGGCATCGATGCCGATGATCTGCGTGTCGAAACGGCCCTCGTCCCACGCCTGAGCGGCGCGCTGCTGCGAGAGGAGGCCGAGCGCGTCGGCGTCGGCCCGGGTGACGCCCCACTTGTCGGCGATGCGCTCGGCGCCCTCGAACTGCGATGTCATCTCGTACTGGCCGAAGTAGCTCTTCGGGGTGGGGCGCCCGAAGTCGGTGCGCATCGAGGCGCCGATGGGGACGCGGCTCATGACCTCGACGCCGCAGGCTACGGCCACGTCGACGACTCCGCCGGACACGAGGGCGGTGGCGAGGTTGGTGGCTTGCTGGGAGGACCCGCATTGTGTGTCGACGGTGGTGGCGGCTACCGACATGGGCAGACCGGCGGCGAGCCAGGCCGTACGGGCCACGTTGAAGGTCTGCTCGCCGACCTGGCTGACGCAACCTCCGACCACCTGGCCCACCTCGGCCGGATCGATGCCCGATCGCTCGATGAGCTCGGACTGCACCGCAGCGAGGAGATCGGCGGGGTGGATGGTGGATAGGCCGCCGTTGCGGCGCCCGACGGGGCTGCGCACGGCGTCGACGATGACGACTTCGTTCATGCTGCGAATGCTACGCCGCGCTCGAGTGGGACCCGCCCTGGCCCTTGGCCAGAGCGGCCTGGAGCACCCGGCGGGCCTCGGCCACCCCGTCGAGCCCCATCTGGCGGGTGCGCTCGTCGAGCTTCCACTCGTCGCGGGGGGAGTTGTCGTTGTCGATGAGAACCAGCTGCCTCGTCTCCATGTCCCCATCCTCCCCAGGGGGTGTGACAGTTACGCTCGGGAGATACGACGACCCATGGGGGAAACACCGACGATGCAGCGCTATGGCATGACCATCCCGTTCGGGGGCGTTCCGCTCCACGCCCAGCGGGAGTGGATCGAGGAGCTGGTCGACCTCGGCTACACCGACGTGTGGTCGGCCGAGACCGACGGCGCCGACGCCTTCACACCGCTGGTGCTGGCGTCGGTGTGGGCGCCGACGCTCCGGCTCGGCACCGCCATCGTCCCCGCCTACACGCGAGGGCCTGCACTTCTGGCCCAGAGCGTCGGCTCGATGGCGCAGGCCGCTCCCGGGCGCTTCGCCATCGGTATTGGCTCGTCGTCGAACGTCATCGTCGAGGGCTGGAACAGCATCCCCTTCGACGAGCCCTACAAGCAGGTGCAGGCCATGGTGCGATTCCTGCGCGACGCCCTCACCGGCGAGAAGGTCACCAAGGACTACGGCCGCTTCTCGGTGCGCAGCTTCCGTCTCGGTGTTCGCCCGCCCGAGCCGGTGCCGATCCTCGTCGCCGCCCTCCGAGACGGCATGTTGCGCCTCGCCGGCCGCGAGGGCGACGGCGCCATCGTCAACTGGCTGTCGGCCGACGACGTGCGCACCGTGGTGCCCCACGTCGCCGACGGAGCGGCGCAGTCCACGAGGGAGGGCGACACCGGCGAGCGCGAGATCGCGGCGCGGATCTTCGTCATCCCGAACTCCGACACCGATGTGGCTCGCGGTGCCGGCCGACGCATGATCGCCGCCTACCTCAACGTGCCTGTCTACGCAGCGTTCCACGAGTGGCTGGGGCGCGGCGACGACCTCAAGGGCATGTGGGATCTCTGGAAGGACGGCGATCGGGCCGCCGCTCTCGAGGCCATCCCCGACCACGTCGTCGACGACCTCATCGTGCACGGCGCACCCGAGGAGTGTCGCGAGAAGATCGCCCGCTACATCGAGAACGGCGTCACCACGCCAGCCCTTGCCGTCATGCCGTTCGGGGTCGACATGCGCGACAGCATCCGCGCCCTGTCGCCATCGGCAGCCGGTTGACCCACCCTGACCAGCACGACCACACCACCAGAGGAGACCCCATGGGATTCATGGACAAGTTGAGGAAGACCACCGACAAGGCGGTCGACGCCGTCGCCGACAACGAGGAGAAGATCGACGCCGCGATCGACAAGGCCGTCAACTTCGCCGACGACAAGACCAGAGGCAAGTACAGCGACAAGATCGACAAGGCTGCCAATGCCGCACGAAAGGGTGTCGACAAGGTGGCCGAGAAGTCGGAGAAGGGCAGTTCCGACTCTGCCCAGCCATCGACCGACCCACCCGCCGCCGACGGCGACCCCACGACCGACTGAGATGGCCCCGCGGCGCCGTGCGCCGACGCCCTACGGCCCGGGCGGGTTTCCCCTGCCCGGGCCCGACGGGGTCAGTTCGCGGGATCGGTCTGCTTCCAGCCGTTCCAGTAGGTGATCTCCTCGACCGGGCGGCGCTTCGCCGGCTTGAAGTCGTCGCCGGTGTAGTAGCCGATGGGGATGAGAGCCGCCTGGCTCACCGTCTCGGGGATGCCGAGCAGCTCGGCGGCCTCGTTCTCCTTGAACAGGTGGATGGTGGTGTATGCGGTGCCGAGGCCCCGGCTGCGGGCCGCGAGCATGAAGCTCCACAGCGCCGGGACGATCGAACCCCAGTAGCCAGCACCCTCGCCGCGGTCGAGCAGGCACGGCACGAGCATGGCCGGCACCTCGTGGAGGTGGTCGGCCAGGTAGTCGGCCGAGTCCGAGACACGGGTCTCGGGGTCGAGGCCCTGCTGCTCGCGGGTCTTCTTCGACGACTCGAGGTAGGGCTTCCAGCCCTGGCGGTACATGTCGGCCAGAGCGGCCTTCTTCTCGGGATCGTCGACGACGACGAAGCGCCAACGCTGGGTGTTGCCGCCGGTGGGGGCCTGGATCGCCAGGTTGAGGCACTCGGCGATGAGCTCGCGTGGCACGGGCCGGGTGAGGTCGAGCCGTTTGCGCACCGCACGCGTGGTGGTGAGCAGGTGGTCGGTCTGGGTGAGGTCGAACTCGAAGGCCACGGATTCCCCCTGGTAGTGGTCGCGGAGGGTCGACCCTAGTTGCTCAACGGCGCGTCAACAGTTGGTCGACGGGGGCGAAGTCGTCGGTGAGGGGACTTGCGCCGTCGATGAACGCGTCGAGGTCGGTGCCGACGAGGACCTCTCCGTCGGCGGGATCGATGGCACCGGGCGAGAGCAGGTGGTCGAGCGGCTCATCGGAGGCGACGAGCACATGGTTCACCGGTGCACCACCGGTGGGGCCGCTCGGCACGATGACGGCGACGTGGTGCATCTCCGCGGCCAGGGTGGCCGCCTCGGCCCGGGCGAAGCGCGCTGGTCCGCCGTCGATGACGTTGAGCACGTAGACCCCGCCGGGTCGCAGCACCCGGTGCACCTGCTGGACCATCTCGCGGGTGGTGAGGTGCCACGGCACCGAGAGACCGCCGAAGGCGTCGCCCACCACCACGTCGAACGAGTCGTCGTCCAGGTCGCCGATACCCAGGCGGGCATCGCCGCCGACCACCCGGAGATCCGGACCACGCACCAGGCCCAGCTCGTCCTCGGCGATGCGCACCAACTCGTCGTCGATCTCGAGGACCAGGTTCGACGTGACGGCCCGGGTGGCGGCGAGGTAGCGGGGGAACGTGAAGCCGCCACCGCCGATGTGGAGCGCGTCGATCGGCTCGTCGGGTCCGATGGTCGTCTCGATCACGTCGGCGAACACCCGGATGTAGCGGAAGTCGAGGTAGGTCGGGTCGGCAAGGTCGACGTAGCTGTGCCGCAGGGTGTCCATCCGCAGCACACGGCCGTCGGGGTTGGCCAGGTCGTGTTCGACCGTGATGCAGAAGTAGGCCGTCTCCCACTGGCAGGGACCGGGATCGGCTGCGGCGAGCCCGCCGGATGCGACCACAGCCGCCAGGACGGCCGCGGCGACGCCACGCGACGGCATGCGCTCGGCGAAGACGAACCACAGAGCCGCGCCGGCGAGGACGAGAGCAGCCCCGATCCCCACGACGATCGGGCGGGTCGGCCACGCGGCGACGAGGACGAAGCCGGTGACGAACGTGCCGAACAGCGCGCCGGCGGTCCCGGCCGCCGAAAGCCCTCCGACCACCTCGCCGGTGTGGGCGAGGTCGTCGAGCCGCAACTTGGCCACCATGGGACCGACGGCCGAGAGCACGGCGGCGGGAAGGAAGAACGCGACGGCGGTGAGCACCACGATGGCCGCCGGCCCGTCGCCCGCTCCAGGTCCCATGAACGACAGCACCGGCAGCGAGAGCCACGCCAGCGCACCGCCGAGCATCAACGTCGGCCCGAGGAACCGCCGCGCGTCGGCGCGGTCGGCCAACCGACCCCCGAGCGCCGTGCCCACCGCGATGGCGGCGAGCACGGTACCGATGACGCCGGTGTAGGTCTCGAGCGACACCCCGACGTAGGGGGCCAACAGCCGTCCGGCGAGGATCTCGAGCACGAGGACCGCGGCCGACGTGGCGAACGCGAGGGTGACCGCTGCGTGTGAGCTCAGTGCCGGCCGTGCCATCGCACGATCCTCCCGCAGGGCGGCGCTGGTGCGCCCATCAGACGAGCGCGGCTGCGGCTTCGAGGTGTTCGGTGAGGTCGGCCAGCGAGCTGGAGGCGTTCAGTCCGCTCGTCGATGGCATCACGTAGACAGGCCGGCCGCCGAGGGTCGCGGGCTGCTGGCCCGCGAGAGCACGCCGGTCGGCGGCGGCGCGCCAACCGGCGAGACCCACCAGGCAGACGACGGCCGGTTGCAACCACGTGCAGAGTCGGTCGAGGCGCGCGACGCCGGCCTGGTACTCGTCGACGCTCAGCTCGTCGGCGCGAGCGGTGGTGCGCTTCACCAGGTCGGTCATGCCGATCCCGTGCACCGTCAGCGCGTGGAACGGATCGCGATCGCGGGTGACGAGCCGAGCGGCCAGCGCGGCGGGCCAGAACCGGTTACCGGCCCGGAAGAAGCCCACCCCGGCCTCGGCTGCCGCAGGGCTGGGGTTCAGCCCGCAGACGAGCATGCGCATGCCGGGCCCGATCGTGTCGGGCAACGACTCGACGCGCCGCGCCACCAACCGATCGGGGGTGGTCGCCCTCGGGGAGTGCCGGCACCGCTCGAGGCCCGCCCCCACCAACAGGTCCGCGGCGAGCGCTGCGCCGCAACTGGCCGGCAGGCGAACCTCCACGACGTCGCCCAGGCCGGTGGACGCGTGGATGTCGGCCAACGCCAACGGGAGGTGCTCGTGCGGCACGCCGGTGAGGTCGTGGGCCATCAGCGAGCGCCAGCGCCTCCGCCACCTCCGCCTCCACCGCCGCCGCCCGAGAAGCCGCCGCCCGAACCCGACCCGCTCGAGGCGGGGGTGAAGCTGCTGACAGCGGCACTCCCGAACTCCGAAGAGAAGGACCCCATCGCGCCGAAGCGCCCGTGCCCGCTGACGGACGACGCGATGTACCAGGGAGCGAACCCGACACCGGAGGACTGATCCATCAGCTCCGGGAACTTGGTCTCGAGGCCGCGGATCAACTCGTCGGCGACACCGAGTGCCACCGCGGCGACCAGGTAGTGCTCCCAGAGTGCCAGGTGCCCGACGGGCGCCTCGTCGAGCGACGAGAAGTCCTTGAGGAACCGCCGGAGCGCGGTCCACTCGGTGAACCTTCGGGTGCCGGCTGGGGTGCGCGACCGGAGGAGGAAGCCGAACGGGATGAGCACGAGGGCACCAGCGAGCGCAACCGCGGCCGGGATCCATGCGCCGAAGGCCAGCGCCAACACGCCCACGGCTCCCAGTGCGCAGATGAGGAGGACGTGCAGGGCGAACGCTGCGCCCTTGCCGCCGACCACGTACTTGCGCCGCTTCAGGTCGTCCTTCACCTCATTCTGGAAGCCGGTCCAGAACGAGGTCGCCGCCGACTGGTGCTCCCGGTTCCGCTCGACCAGCTCGGATTGGGTGATGGTGTCGCCTTCCATGAACAGCCATTGCACAGCGCGGTTCTCGAAGGGGCGGAGGCCGTCGGTGGTCCGATGGGAGCTGCGCGTGAACGTGTGCTCGACGGTGTCCTTGCGCAGTAACCGCTCGGTCGGCACCTCTTCGATCGTCATGTGACCACGGCGGGCGAGGTCGAGGATGGTGGCGGAGTAGGCGTCGGCGCTGACCGCGTTCCAGTTGAGGAACGCGACGGCCACCGCCGGAGGGTCGTCGGGCACCTCGCGCCAGTAGTCGCCGATGTCGTCGGGCGGTGCCGGGTCGCGGCCCCACTTGTTCCAGATCAGCCAGAATGCCACGCCGGCCAGGCCGATGATGGGGGCGATGACGACCAGCAGGAAGCTCTGCACGTCCTCGCGCAACTCCTCGCGGCGCCGCACCTCCTCGCGGCGTTCGTTGGCCTCGTCGGCCCAGGCCTGCTCCTCGGTGAGGATGTCGGGGAGGAGCTCGATGGTGCCCGGCGAGACGTCGAAGCGCTCGACGGGGATGGCGATTCGGGTCTCGACGAACTGCCCGGCTGGAACGTCGGGCACCTCGGCGTCGACCACGTTGCCGGTTGTGTCGATCACCCCGTCGAGCGGGCCGTGGGCCCACACCAGGACCTCGCCATCGCCGTCGGGCACGGTGATCTCGGCCGACCACCGATCGAGCTGCGGGAAGCCGTCGCCGACCCACTGGCGATAGAGCTCGACGATGTCGCTGCCGACGGTGATGCCGCCCACCACGTCGTAGCGCAGCTCGTAGGTGTAGGTGCCGCTGGTGGCGGGCGCGATGTCCCACTCGAACAGGGTGGGTGTCCACAGCAGCGTCGACAGGGGCTCGCCGTCGCGATAGGCCTGGATCGAGGTGATGGTGCCACCGGGTGCGTCACTGATGTTGCCGGTGTCGGGTCGAAAGCTCCGCTCGCCGACGGTGAACGGCTGGGCGTCGGCGCCGCTGAACGTGTATGTGAGGAACTCACTGACCTCGAGGGTGCCGTCGGGGCGCAGCTCCGCCTCGATGCGCACCTCGTCGATGCTGAAGTCGCGGTCTTGGGCGGCAGCGGGCGGGGCGCCGGCGATCGAACCGACGCCGAGGGCGGCCAGCAGGCCCACCACGGCGAGCCCGAGCGGGAAGAGACGTCTACGACTCAGGTGGGACATCCGTCCTCAGATCGGGTTCGTGTAGCGGGCTTGCAGCCGGCGCATACCGGCCAACCAGCGGTCGTGGTCGGCAGCCTTGCGCTGCACGTAGGAGACCACCTCGGGGTGAGGCAGGATGAGGAAGCGCTCGTCGGCGAGCCCCTCGACCACCACCTGGGCCACCTCGTCGGGTTCCATCATCCCGTCGACCCCGGCGACGCCGCCGCCCTCGCTTCCGGCGGTCATGTTGGTGCGCACCGCCTGGGGGCACAGCACCGACACCCGTATGCCCTGGTCGCCGTGGGTGACCGCCAGCCACTCGGCGAGCGACACCGCGGCGTGCTTGGTGACGGCGTACGGAGCCGAGCCGATCTGGGTGAGCAGCCCGGCCGCGGATGCGGTGTTGAGCAGGTAGCCCTCACCCCTGGCGAGCATGCCGGGGAGGACGGCCCTCGCCGCCCAGATGTGGGCCATGACGTTGATGTCGATGATGCGTCGCCACTGCTCGTCGGGCACCTCGACTCCGCCGCGGGTACCGATGCCGGCGTTGGAGCAGAACAGGTCGATGGGCCCGTACTCCTCGGCGGCGGCGACCAGGGCGACGATGTCGGCCTCCACCGAGACGTCGCAGCGGCGTGCCACGGCGGTGCAGCCGTCGTCGGTGACCGCGGCGGCCACCTCGGCGAGCGATGCTTCGTCGACGTCGGCGAGGACGAGGGTGGTGGCTCCTTCGGCGGCGAACCGTCGGGCCATGGCGGCGCCGATGCCGTTCGCGGCTCCGGTGATGACGATGGTCGTGCCGTCGAGGTGCATGGCCAGATCGTAGGTGTCGGCTAACCGACCGGGGGGGTACGAGCCGGGCCATGGCCCACCGACGAGTAAAAGCCGCAGGCATGGAACCCCGTCGTCACAGTTCGTCGCTAGGGTGGACGACAGCGGTCGGACACGCCGATCGACCACAGCGCTCGGGAGGACAGCATGACTGAGACGGTTGCCGTCGACACCATCGCCGAGGCGCTGGCACTCATCGATCGAGGACTGGGCGACATGCAGCATCGCGAGCTGGTGTCCACCGACGAGGTCTCCGACCTCCTCCTCGACGTTCGAGTCCTGCTTGCGGCTCAGGAGAGCGGCGAATCGCTCGAGTCAGCGCTCACCGTCAACTGAGGTCCACCGCCGGCTGATCCGGCGCAGCAGCAGCGTCATCCACTCGATCTCGGAGTCACCACCTCGTGGAACGCACCGACGAGGTTGTCGCGCAACAACTGCGGGTCGGCCACCGCCACCGGATCGACGTGGATGCCGAGGTCGGCACGGCCGTCATAGGTGATCATCGTGACGTTGACCGGGGTGGCCATCAGCGGCCCCAGCGGGTAGGTGGCCTCGATGCGGGCGCCGGCCAGGTAGAGCGGGAACGACGCGGTTCGCACGTTCGACGCCACCACGTCGATGGTGGCGGCTTGGCGCGTGACGAGCCGGCTGAGCGCGGCGAGCGGAACGAGCTCGGCGATTCCGGCCAGGGCACCCACGAGGCTGTTCGACCGCTCGTTGGTGATCGCTGACAGCCGGTCGGCGACCTTCATCAGGTGTGCGGCGGCGGCGAGCCCTTCGCCCGACGGCACCACCGTGCGGGTGAGGGCGATGGCGTCGCCGCCCGCGGACGCCCTCTCCCGCGTGCGAACGGGCATCGCCAGCCGGAGATCGACCAGCGGTCGCCCCTGCCCCCGGTGGTAGTTGGCGACGGCGCGCGCCACAGCGGTGGCGAACACGTCGTTGACCGAGACCCCCGCCTCGGTGGCGGCGGTGTGCACCGGACCGAACGGCACCGAGGCGGCGACGAACCGACGCTCGGTGGATCGGTCGATCCAGAGCCGTGATCTGGCGGGATCGACGACGACGAGTTGGCGTTGCAGTGATCGCATGGTCTCGACGGCGTCGCCGGCAGCGGTGCCGAACCGGGTGGGGTCCGAGATCCCCTCGACCGTCCACCGCGCCACGTCGGCGGTGGAACGAGCGAGCTCGCCGACGCGTTCCGCCACGTTGAGCACGGTTCGCTCGCCCCAGGTGGCGGGGGGCTCGGGGGCGGGGGCACCAGGGAACGGGTCGGGCTCGGGATCGACGACGGATGCATCGGGCGGCCGGTCGACGAGTCGCTCGAAGAACTCGATGGCGCCCGCGCCGTCGGTCAGGGCGTGGTGGATGCGTTGCACGAGCGCCGCACGGCCTCCGGCCAGACCGGTGACGATTACGAGCTCCCACGGTGGCTTGTCGGGCTCGAACGGGGCGGCGACGAGGTCGGTTGCCAGCTGCAGCGCGTCGTCGTCGGCGCGCACCTGGCCCGCCACCGGTTCGTCCCAGCGGAGGTGATCGTCGAGGTCGAACGACTCGTCGTCCACCCACGCCGGTGCCATGCCGGGCATCCGAGAGGCCACGACGCGCCGGCGGAAGCGGGGCGTCGCACCCACGGCCTCGGCCAGACGGCGCGTGAGCAGGTCGCGGTCGGGGGTCGCCTCGAGGAAACTGACAGCACCGAACGTGGTGCGCAGTCGGGGTTCGGCGCCGAGCCGCCACATGAGCGACTCCATGCCCGAGAGCATCCGGTCGTCGGTCTCGGTGGCCATCGGTCCAGGCTAACGAGTGCCCGACGGCGGTCGTCCGACGCGGAGTGCACGGCAGTGGTGCATACCGCGAGGAGGTTCCCGGGGGTTTGGGTCAGACGCAGAACCCGCTGGCCTCGTCGACGCCGCGGCCGCACAGCGCGGTCCGCTCGATCGTGCGAAGGGTGTAGCCGCCGCCGGTTGGCTCGGCGAAGAGGTGGAGCCGCAACCCGTGGACGGAGTCGTCGGGAAGTCCGAGCACGTCGAGGGTGATCTCGGCGAGATCGCCCTCGATGGGGCCGTCGACGATGGTGATCCGCGGCCGCGGCTCCTCCGTGCCGGCCATCGAGTCGGCGATGGTCTGGGCCAGGTCATCCATGGTGGCGGCGGTGGGCAGGTCGGCCGGGTCGGGGAACAGCTCGGCCGTCGCATCCTCGACCGCACCGGGCTGCAGCAGGTAGCTCGTGTTGGCCCAGCCGGTGCGGTCGTCGGTGGTGACCTCAGCCCAGATGGTGCCGTCGTCGAGCTGGCGGTTCTGACCAGTGGCGACGACGCCGGTGTTGAGCGGCTCGAGCTCGAAGAGCACCTCGCCCTCGGACCCCGGCACCGACCGCACGTTCAGGGTGTCATCGGTGGCCACGCCCACCACCGCGAGCTCGGCGTCGGCGTAGGGGTACAGGTCGAACGGCTCGCCGGGTAGCTCCCCATCGTCAGGTGGCACCGTGGTCGTGGTGGCGCCGCTGGTGGACGTGGCGGGGTCGGGCACGGTGGTGCCGCTACCGGTCGACCCGTCGTCGTCACCGCAGGCGGCGAGGGCGATGACGGAGCCGGTGAGGAGGATGGCGATCATGCGGCGCATGGGTCGAACGCTACGCGCCCGTCGTCCCATCGGGGGACCGCGGCCGGCCTAGCGTTGCAGCGAGGTGTGCTTGAACTCGTTGAGCTGGGGCCACTCGCCGAGCATGTCGACGATGCGTTCGATCGACCGCACGGCGAGGTCGCTGTCGCCCTTGGGCGGCTCCATCAGGCGCACGAAGGCAGCGCGGTCGCCCACCATGAAGGTGGGGACGCCCCACACCGACAGCTCGGTCGCCGTCGACTCGTGCTCGGTGCGCACCGTGGCGAGCGGCTTGCCGGTGGCCACCTCGGCGAACACCTCGCCGGCATCGAGACCGGCCGCGGCGAGCACACCCTCGAGCTCGGCGCGGTTCGAGAGGTCCTTCGACTCGGCGTGGCGCAGCTCGAAGAGTCGCTTGTGCACGTCGAGGAACGCGTCGGGATGGTCGTCGCGCACGGCCATCGACACCTGGAGCGCGAGGAGGCCCGTGTCGCGCTCGGGCTCGTCCCAGACATCGGTGTCGCCATGCTCGACGTGCGCCTGCCCGAGCGAGAACGGCACGAACCGCACGTCCCAGTCGGCACCGGCAGCGAGTCCTTCGAGAACGTGCAGGTGGGCGATGCGAGCGAATGGGCAGCGGTAATCGAAGTTCACGGCGAACGAGGTCATGTCAGGTCCAACGTCGCAGCGGCCGAGATGTTCCGCCCGGCTGCGACATCAGCGGCGGGGGAGGGGGGCCAGCCGTACGGCCAGCTCACCCAAGGCGATGCCGAGGACCGCGCCGCCCGCCACGTCGGATGCGTGGTGGATGCGGACGTGGATGCGGCTGGTGGCCACGATCGTGGCCGCCAGGTACCAGAGCGGCTTCGCCCGGCTGCCGTCGGCGAGCAGCCGTGCCGCCATGAACGCCGAGCTGGCATGGCCACTGGGGAAGCTGCTGGTGGCGGGCATGCGCAGCGCGTGAGGTCGCTTACCCTCGTGCACCGGCCTGGCCCGGCGAAAGAGCGACTTGATGGCGCCGTTCACCAGCGCCGACTCCACGCCGAGGGCGGCGGAGAGCCGGGCCACCCGCTGCCAGCCCACATCATGTCGGTCGACGACCCCCTGAGCAGCGCCCGACAGGTGCCAGACGAGGCTCCAGTCGCCGAGGGTGGAGGCCGAGTAGAACAGCCGGTCGAGCGCGGGAACACCGCGCAGGGTCTCCCACGCGCGGTCGATCTCGGCATCGAGGCGGCCGATGGCGTGGCCCACCGTTGGCGTGGTGGAGGCCACCGACGGAGCGACCGGCTCGTCGACCTCGTCGTCGAC
>JAENWR010000040.1 GCA_016649895.1 Acidimicrobiia bacterium
ACCTGCACCGGCGAGGTGTGCGGCCACACCGGATCGATGGTGGCGTCGGGGAGCGGGACGCCGCCGGCGGGCATCGCCGCCAGGGTCGGAGAGCCGCTGGCCGTGGTCGCCTCGGCGCCGGGCGAGTCGCGCAGCGTGTCGCCGAGCGCGATGCCGCCGAGCAGGACGACCGCACCGACCAACAGACCGCCGAGAACGAGGAGAGGAAGAGGAAGAGGAAGAGGAAGAGGAAATCGTCGCATGGTGCTCACCCGAAGTAGCAGTCGGCGAGGGAGACGGTGGTGGAGCGCTGGTGCGAGCCGCCCGGACCGTGTGCGGTGATGGTCACCGTCAGGGTCACCGAGGACGGCGGCGGGCTCACAGCGCTCTCGTCGAACGGGCCGACCGTGGCGGAGAAGGTGCTGCCCTGCTTCGACATGGCGGCCAACCCTCCGAGGCCACCGCCCGACCAGCTCAGGGTCGCCGAGGTGGCATTCGTGATCGACACGCCAATCGACGAGGTCTTGGCTCCGCCACAGGTGTTGGGCTGGCCGACCCACTGCTCGACGATCGATGCCGTGCTGCGCGAGATCGGACCCACCACGGGCGCTGGCGGGGGAGGTTGGGTGACGGGAGGCGGTTGCGTCACCGGCGGGGGCTTCTGGGTGGTGGGCGGCGCCGGAGGCTGGGTCACGGGCGGACCCGGCGGCTGGGTGCTGGGCGGACCGGGCTGCGTCTTCGGCGGCACAGGGACGCTGGTCGACGTCGAGCCCGGGATAGTCGTCGTGGTGCCAGGTTCCCCATCAGCGGGCACCTCCTCAGGCGTGGTCGTCGGCGGCGAGATCACGCCAGGGCCCGCGAGCGCCAGTTCGGTCGGATGGCACTGGAGACCGTGGGCAGTTCGACCTCGCGGTCGGGATCGACGATGTCAGCGCGCACCCACACCGGCACCGCCTGGCCGGTCGGCGAGCGCATCTCGACCCAGTCGCCCGACTCGTCACGGCCGGTGAGGTACACCCGGTCGCCGCCGCGCAGCTCACCGACGACGCCCTCGTTCGGGCAGGCGTAGTAGGAGAGCACCCCGGGCGTGACCGAGCGGACGTCGTCGGCGAACAGGTCGACCGCTCCGCTGGTTCCGAGCCAAATGCCCAGGGCACCCACGACGATCGTGGCGCCGACCGCACCGCCGATCATCAACCGGTTCAACATCTGGATCCTCCGTCCGCGGATCACGACACGAGCAAGCACCTCGTCGCGGGGCGTGGGCGACGACCACGTCTGGTCACTCACCGGCGGTCACCCCCTGCAGGTCGAGCTCGGCGCCCATGCGGGCACGTAGAGCAGCCAGACCTCGAGACATGTGCGTCTTCACCGATCCGGTCGACACCTTCAATGCAGTTGCCGTCTCGGCTTCGGAGAGACCGCCGAGGTGGCGGAGGGCCACCCCCTCGCGCTGGCGCTTCGGGAGCAGCGCCAGCGCCTCGACGAGAGCGAGGCGCACCGCCACATCGTCATCCTCACGTCCGAGCTCGGTGATCTCGCCATCGGACATGCGGTTACGAGATCGGGCGACGTCGAGCGCCAGGTTGGTCGACACGCGCACGACCCAGCCCTCCCTCCAGGGCTGATCGCCGATCTTGCGCCAGTGGGCGTAGGCCCGGGCCATCGCCTCGGCGGCGACATCCTCGGCGGTGGCGGCATCTCCCAGGATCCGACGGGCGACGCGAAACGCGCGCTGGAAGAGGCCGTCGAAGGCCTCCTCGAACGTCGTCGTCGCCCGCATCATCGTCGTCACGTCCTCTACACGCCGCAAGAGCCCGTTTGGTTGACAACCGGGCTGGGCGGCGGTCAGTGCATAGCACCTCCGGGTGGCTTCGGGGCGGGAGACATGTAGGGTTGACCGGTCCGCATCGACTTGTCGGTGTGGGCAGCGTCGGCTCCGTGCCGGCGGGTCACGCTCGGGAACACCCGGTCGAGGCCACCCTTCCCTCTCCGCCTGCGATGCGGCGGCGCCCCCGGGCCCCGACAGGGAAGGTCGCCCCTGGGTTTCTTCGCACCCGCCAACTCGCCCGCGTCCTCGCGGGTTCCGCAATGGAGCACCACCCTGTCAACAACACCGATCATCGACGCGCCCGTCGAGGCCAGCACCACCTTCGCCGAGCTGGGCGTCGCCCCGTCCATCGTCGAGAACCTCGCCGAACGCGGCATCACCGACGCCTTCCCCATCCAGGTGGCCACCCTTCCCGACGCCCTGCGGGGCCGTGACCTCTGTGGCAAGGCCCCCACCGGCTCGGGCAAGACCATCGCCTTTGGCATCCCGCTCGTCACGGGACTCGGCCGGGCCAAGCCCCGCCATCCAAGGGGCCTCGTCCTCGTCCCCACCCGCGAGCTCGCCACCCAGGTGCACGACGAGCTGCGCGCTCTCGCCGGCCCCGGCGGCGCCAGCGTCGCCACCTTCTTCGGAGGTGTCGGCTTCGGGCCGCAGCTCACCGCCCTCCGCAAGGGCGTCGACATCGCCGTCGCCTGCCCAGGGCGGCTCGCCGACCTCGTGCAGCGCAACGAGATCAACCTCTCCGAGGTGAAGGTCGTTGTGCTCGACGAGGCCGACCGCATGGCCGACATGGGCTTCCTCCCCGAGGTGAAGCGCCTCCTCGACCGCACCCCCGACTCGCGCCAGACGCTGCTGTTCTCGGCCACCCTCGACGGCGACGTCGACATCCTCATCACGCGCTACCAGAAGAACCCGGCGCGCCACGAGCACCTCGTCGAGGACGACGGGCCGCAGAACCGCCACGAGTTTTGGGCGGTCGAACGCCCCGAGCGCCTCGCCGTCACCGCTCGCCTCACCAAGGTCGAGTGGCCGGCCATCGTGTTCGTGCGCACCAAGCGCGGCGCCGACCGAGTCGCCAAGCAGCTGATCCGCGAAGGCGTGTCGGCCTCGGCGATCCACGGCGACCGTTCGCAGGGCCAGCGGGAACGGGCCCTCGCCGACTTCCAGTCGGGTCGGGTCCAGGCCCTGGTCGCCACCGACGTCGCCGCCCGCGGCATCCACGTCGATGGCGTGGCCTGCGTCGTTCACTTCGACATGCCGCCCGACCACAAGGACTTCGTCCACCGCTCGGGTCGCACCGGGCGGGCCGGCACCACCGGCCTCGTCGTGTCGCTCGTCCCCGGCGACCAGCAGCGCGACGTCCAGAAGATGCAGCGCATCCTCGATCTCCCCGTGGGCATCGGCCGCTCGGGCATCGACAAGCTGGGTCCGGTTCGTCCGGCTCCGCCCATGCCCGCCGAGCGCCCCGGCGACCGCACCCAGCGTGGCGGCCCGGGCGGTGGCGGCCGTGGTCGCTCCCGCAAGCCCAGCGTGCGCAACGACGGCAACGCGGTCGGCGCCCATCGCACCCGTGGCCGTGGCGCCAGCGGTGGTGGCGGCGGCGGTCGCGCTGGCGGAAGCACGTCCGGTTCGGGTGGTGGCCAGCGCTCCGGCGGCGGCCAGCGCAGCGGTGGCGGCAACGCGGGCGGCCGCGGCCGCCGCGGCTGACCCCACACGCGAGAGCTCCTCGCGAGGCGCACCACAACGGTGCACCCCGCGAGGAGTCGCGTCAGGCGGTGTCGGCTCTGATCAGACGGCGTCGGCTCCCCTCTCACCGGTGCGGATGCGCACCAGCGAGCCGACGGTGGTCGTCCAGATCTTGCCGTCGCCGATCTTCTCGGTGCGGGCAGCCTCGGTGATGGCGGTGACCACCCCGTCGACCGCACCTTCGTCGACGACCACCTCGACCTTCACCTTGGGCACGAAGTCGATCTTGTACTCGGCGCCTCGGTAGGTCTCGGTGTGGCCGCCCTGGCGGCCGAAGCCCTTCACCTCGCTGATCGTGAGGCCCTGGACGCCTGCGGCTCGCAGTGCGTCCTTCACGTCATCGAGCATGTGGGGCTTGATGATGGCGGTGATGAGTTGCATGGTTCGGTCTCCTTCTCAGCGTCCGACGGCGCCAGCGCCGACGAGCATGTCGGGGCCGTAGCCAGCGGTGCCGTGCTCGAGGACATCGAGACCTTCGATCTCCTCCTCGGCCGACACCCGGAGGCCGACGGTGGCCTTGATGGCCATGAACAGTGCGCCGGCGGTGACGAGCGTGAACGCCCCGACCGCCACCACGCCGATGAGCTGGGTGATCAGCTGGTCGGCCCCGTCGCCGTAGAGCAGACCGCCGTCGGTGGCGAAGAGGCCCACGGCCAGGGTGCCCCAGACGCCACAAACACCGTGGACCGAGATCGCACCCACCGGATCGTCGACGCCCACCCGGTCGAAGAAGAGGACGGCGAACACCACGAGCACGCCGGCCACGGCGCCGGCGATGAGGGCACCCCAGTTGTCGAGGACGCCGCAGCCGGCGGTGACGCCGACCAGGCCAGCGAGCACGCCGTTGCCGGTCATGGCGACGTCGGGCTTCCCGCCCCTGATCCAGATGGTGGCCATCGCCGTAACCGCTCCGGCCGCCGCAGCGATCACCGTCGCCACCGCGATCTGGCCGACCACCGGGTCAGCAGCGAGCTGCGAGCCGGGGTTGAAGCCGAACCAGCCGACCAGGAGGATGAACACGCCGACGAGGGCGAAGGGGATGGAGTGCCCGGGGATGGCCCGGGGCTTGCCGTCCTCGCCGTACTTTCCAATCCGGGGGCCAAGGATGATGGCACCCATCAGCGCCGCCCAACCGCCGACCGAGTGGACGATGGTGGATCCGGCGAAGTCGTGGAACGGGGTGTCGAGCTGCGACAGCCAACCGCCGCCCCACGTCCAATGGACGACGATCGGGTAGATGACGCCACTCAGCACGATGCTGTAGATGAAGTAGCTCTTGAACTTGGTTCGCTCGGCCATCGCGCCCGACACGATCGTGGCGGCGGTGGCCGCGAACGCCACCTGGAAGATGAAGAACGTTGGCGTCGTGAGCGTGCCGAAGCCCTCGCTGAAGGTGCTCGAGCTGAGGAAGAAGCCCTCGGTGCCGATGAAGTCGTTGCCCGGCCCGTAGGCGAAAGCGAACCCCACGGCGGCGAACGCCAGCACGCCGGCGGCGAAGTCCATCAGGTTCTTCATCATGATGTTCGCCACGTTCTTGGCCCGGGTGAGCCCGGCCTCGACAAGGGCGAAGCCGGCCTGCATGAAGATCACCAGGGTCGCCGCGATGAGGATCCAGATGTTGTCGAGCGCAGCCTGCACCGCATCGGCCGTCACCCCCTCGTCCTGGGCGAGCGCGGGGGTGGCCGACAAGAGCGTGAACACTCCGACCAACCCCGCTCCGGTGAGCAATCTCTGTCGCATGGTGTCCTCCTCAGCGCCCGATCTGACGGACGAATGAACTCGATGGGAGGACCGTAGAGACGCCCGGTTTCGCCGCCGTGTGCGCTGTGTTACGCCTGGCTCACCCTTTGCTGACCGAAATCTGACCCGGGTCGGGATTCGGCCTCGAGCACGTAGCCCCTCGATCTCACGGTGCGGATCACCAGGCCGACGGGGCCGACTCGTCGGCGCAGCCGGAGCACGTGGACGTCGAGGGCGTTGCGCCCAGGGGCACCGTCGGGCCACCCAGCTCGGCCGAGGGTGTCGCGGCTGACGACCGCGCCATAGCGCTCGAGGAGCGCCGTCGCGAGTCGACCCTCGACCGGCGGCAGCGCCACCCACCGCCCGCCGACGCGCAGGACGCCGTCGTCGTCGAGGGTCGGCGGGCTTGCGCCGTCAGTGGTCCCCTGGCCGAGGGCGCGCAGCTCGAGCACCTGCACCCTCGCCCGGACATCGGCGTCATCGGCCGGCAGCCGGATCCAGTCCTCGAGTGCGTCGACCGTCGTCGGTGCCGGCGAACCATCATCCAAGAGGAGCAGGCGGGGCTGACCCGACCGGCGTAGATCCTCACGCCGGTCGCGCTCCTCGGGCCACCGCACGAGCACGACATCCATGCCGGCGAGGGTACGGATTGGATGTTTCCCGACTGTTTCGCGGAAGTGAACGTGCTCCTTCATGTGCCGCAAGCAAGCAGGTGACGCATCGGCGAGGCTGGATCGGCGTCGCTTCGCCATTTCGAGATGCCAGGGGGTGAGCGACTACCGTCCACGCGCGATGAGCACTTCGACTGAACCCGCAGAGGCGCCCACGAAGTCACGGGTTCGCCCCCACCACATCGTCGTCGGCTTCGGCGCCGTCGTCGCCCTCGGAACGATCGCGTCAGGCATCGCGTCGTTGGTGTTCCACTTCACCGACGACTCCGACGTGCAGCGCGAGGTCTTCATCAACGTGCCGAGTGGCCTGAAGCTGGCCTTCTACACCGTCATCCCGGTGCTGCTCGTCTACGGAGCGGTCCTCTTCTCGCAGCGCACCAAGAACTGGCAGCGCGGCGCCCCCGACAAGCGCGCCACCACCAAGGCCAACGTCGGCCGTCGCCTCAAGGACTTCCGCGCCGGCGTGTACATGCAGACCCTGCTGCGCGATCCCGCCGCCGGCATCATGCACTCGCTCATCTACTTCAACTTCCTCATCCTGTTGGCCGTCACCATCACCCTCGAGATCAACTACCAGGCCCCCGAGAGCCTCAAGTTCCTCCACGGCGACGTCTACCGGGCCTACGCCTTCATCGGCGACCTCGCCGGGCTCGGTCTGTTCATCGGCGTCATGTGGGCCATCATCCGCCGCTACGTCCAGAGGCCGTACCGCATCCGCATCAAGTCGAAGCCCGAGCACATCATCATCCTCGGCACCTTCCTCTTGCTCGCCGTCACCGGCTTCACCACCGAGATGTTCCGCATCGCCCTCGAGGGGATGCCCGAGTACGAGCGCTGGTCGTTCATCGGCTACCCGCTCGCCACCCTGGTGGAGAACAGCAGCAGCCTGAGGGGGTGGCACCAGTCGCAGTGGATCATCCACGTGCTCGCCTTCGTGTCGTTCCTGGTGATCCTCCCCGCCACGATGCTGCGGCACATGTTCACGTCACCGCTGAACATGTACCTGCGCGACCGTGAGCGTCCCAAGGGCGCCATGAAGGCCATGCCCAACCTGATGGAGACCGAGCTCGAGAGCTTCGGCGCCTCCACCATCGAGGACTTCACGTGGAAGCAGCTCCTCGACACCGACGCCTGCACCATGTGCGGTCGGTGCACCGCGGTGTGCCCCGCCCACGCCACCGGCAAGTCGCTCGACCCGCGCGAGATCGTGTTGAAGACCGGCGAGGTCATGGCCGCCACCGGCAAGCCCCAGGTGTCGCCGCCCATCGGGCTCGACGCCGAGATCACCATCGACGCCAACTCGATGTTCGAGCGCATCACCCCCGAGGAGATCTGGGCCTGTACCTCGTGCAAGGCGTGCGACGAGGTCTGCCCGGTCAACATCGAGATCCTCGACAAGATCCTCGACATGCGGCGCTACCTGTCGCTCATGGAGTCGAACTTCCCCACCGAGCTCGGCAGCGCCTACCGCGGCATGGAGAACTCGGGCAACCCGTGGGGCATCAGCCAGTCCGAGCGCGCCGACTGGGCCAAGGACCTCGACGTCCCGATCCTCGAGCCCACCGACGCCTTCGACCACGAGTACCTCTACTGGGTGGGCTGCGCCGGATCGTTCGACGACAAGAACCGCAAGGTCAGCCAGGCGATGGCCAAGCTGCTCAAGCGGGCCGGCATCGACTTCGCCATCCTCGGCCCGTCGGAGAACTGCACCGGCGACCCCGCCCGCCGCTCGGGCAACGAGTACATCTTCCAGATGCTCGCCACGCAGAACATCGAGATGCTCAGCACCATGGGCGTGAAGAAGATCATCACGCAGTGCCCCCACTGCTTCAACACGCTGATGAACGAGTACCCCCAGCTGGGCGGGCACTACGAGGTCGTGCACCACAGCCAGTTCCTCGAGTGGCTCATCGACCAGGGCAAGCTCGACATGTCGACCGCCAAGCTCGAGGAGCGCATCGTGTACCACGACTCGTGCTACCTCGGCCGCCACAACGACGTCTACATGTCGCCACGCAACGTCATCGGTTCGCTGGCCGGCGTGCAGATCGTCGAGGCCGAACGCAACGGCACCAAGGGCATGTGCTGCGGTGCTGGTGGTGCTCGCATGTGGATGGAGGAGACCGTCGGCACCAAGGTGAACGACGAGCGCTCCCGGGAACTCATCGCCACCGGCGCCAGCCGCATCGCCACCGCCTGCCCCTTCTGCTACATCATGATCGACGACGGCGTGAAGGGCCACGGCGCCGAGGACGACGTGAAGGTCGGCGACATCGCCCAACACCTCCTCGAGGCGCTCGAGGCCGGCGAGCGGTCAGGGGACCTCGTTGCTGAAGCGGCAGAAGACTGAGCAAAAGCCGGCCGACCAGGACGAGCCACCCAGCGGCTCGATCCTGATCGCCGCCACCGACCCCGACGCGCGCGCTACTTACGCCGCGGTCCTCGCGACCCGCGGGTTCGAGGCCGCTGAGTGCGAGCTCGCCGATGCCGGCACCGTCACCAGCGGCACCAAGTACGGATGCACCGTCGTCGTCGGCACGGGTGCCGACGAGAACACGGCCATCACCCAGATCTCCCACATGCGCAACAGCGAGCACCAGCAGGTGCGCCGCACCGCTGTCCTCCTGTTGGTGCCCAGTGCCCGCAACCAGATCTACGCCTGGGAGTCGGGCATCGACGGCTTCCTGGTGCTGCCAGCGCACGTCGACGACCTTGTGGCCGATGTGCGCGCCATCCTGGCCCGCCCGCGCCTCGAGCGGTTCAACCACCGCCAGGCGATGCTGGAGCGCTCGCGCCGGTAGGCCCCCGCTGGGCCAGTGCGGCGGTCAGTCCTGCTTGAAGTTCTCCCAGTAGCGGCTAGGCCGCGGGCCCACCTGGTTCTGGTACTTGGAACCGAGCGCGCCGCTCCCGTAGGGGACATCGGCCGCGCTGGTCATGCGGATGAAGGAGATCTGCCCGATCTTCATGCCCGGGTAGAGCGTGATGGGCAGGTTCGCCACGTTCGAGAGCTCGAGGGTGAGTTGGCCGTCCCAGCCGGCGTCGACGAACCCGGCCGTCGAGTGGATGAGCAGGCCCAGGCGACCGAGGCTCGACTTGCCTTCGAGCCGGGCCACCAGGTCGTCGGGGAGGCCGACCCGCTCGGTCGTCGACCCGAGCACGAACTCGCCCGGGTGCAGCATGAACGGGTTCTCGTCGTCGGATTCGAGCAGCTCGGTCAGCTCCTCGAGGTTCCGCTTCACGTCGATGTGGCCCATCGTGTGGTTGCGGAAGACCCGGAAGTAGCGATCGAGGTGGAGGTCGACCGACGACGGCTGCACGCACGACGGGTCGAACGGGTCGATCACGATGCGGCCGGCGGCGAGCTCTTCACGGATGGTGCGATCGGAGAGGATCATCGCCAGGCGACGTTAGTCGCCCCGTCCGCCTGCTGATCACGGACGCGCAACCGGACGGGGTCTGGGGGGTCCCCCGTCCGGTTGGTTGTAGCTCTGGTTGCTGGCGTCGGTCAGACGACCGGGCGGTCACGCTCCACGTAGCGGGTCTCGGTGCGGTCGATTCGATCGTTGTTCATGAGCATCATGAGCAGCGAGACGACGAGCCCGATGGCGCCGACCACCATGAGGATGACGCCGGCGGTGTTGATGTTGAAGCCTTCGGTCTCGACGGTGACGGCGTATGCCATGACGGCCCCGACAGCGATGAGGACGATGCTGGCTCCGATCGATCCAGTGCGCATTGTGTGGCCTCCAAGCGGGTTGCCTCCGGGTCTCTCCCGGGGCGGCGTGGCGTCGAACGCACTACCCGTGGCCGCGACCGGACGAAACCCACGCCCGCTGGGGACGGTGCCGATCGGTCGCCTACACTCTCTGGGCACTGCCCCAACGGGGCGGCCTCGCGGATGTAGTTCAATGGTAGAACATCAGCTTCCCAAGCTGAGAATGCGGGTTCGATTCCCGTCATCCGCTCTCACACATCGGCCCAGGTCAGCTGGTGTTTTCCGGCGCCTGGCCTTCGTCGTCCGAGGGCTCGAAACGGCCGGCGTGACCCTACGGAATCGAGACCGCGCCCGGCCGGCTCGACGCAGAGCAGCACGACCTCGGTGTGGTGGCGAGTCGTCCGCGAGCGGGGCTCAGGCGGGCGAGGCGATTCGCGACACGAACTGGATCGCACCCTCGACCCGCAGCTTGATCGCCGTCAGACGAGTCAGATCGAAACGCCCCGCGTTGCCATGGGTGCCAGCGTTGAACTCAGCGAACAGGCTGACAACGTTGTCCAGGTCGGTCTCGATGAACTCCTCGAGAGCCGGCTCGTACCCGCCACGCCGGTCGAGGCAATGACGAACCCGCGCTCGACGCGAGACCGACCCCTCCGGGGTCCGCGCGCAGTTCGGATCTGCCGCGAGAACGTCAGCGTCTGGCGCAACGGTCTCAAGCAATGAGGTCAACAGCTCGCGGGCGCTCGTGCAGAAATGCCGGGAGGCATCAGGATTGTCGGGATGCAGAGAGAACAGAGCGCCCCGCCAACGAGCATCGAGGTCCTCGTCGAAACTGCGAAGTTCGTCGCCGATCACGGTGGACCGAAGCGCTGCGACCTGTTCAGCCTTGACGGGGTCGGTCGTCGGATCCCCGAGCAGGGCGTTGAGAGCCGCGACGCTGTTCGCTGTTTCGGCCTCGCCAAGGTCGACGAGATCGCCGTGGCCGGTCCAGCTGCTCGCGTCCGCTGCGGCCTCCAGCTGGCTGAATGACTGACGCAACGTCGACACCGAGTGGTGATAGGTGGTCTGACGAACGGGAGTCGACGCGTTCAACCTGGCCACCTCGCGCCTCAGGCGCTCGTTGTGTTGCCGTACCCGACGATTGTGGTCAGCCACGACCCGCTTGTTGTGGGCATCGGCCTTGCGGTTGTGGTCCGCTACGACCCGCTCGTTGTGCGCGTTCAGTCGTCGCACATCAGAGTTGTACGCATCGACAGCCCGCTTGCGCCTTGCGTTCTCCTGTCGAACCCAGGCGTTGTACTGGGTTGGCGTCATCTTCCGAACCATTGCGCCTCCAAGAGGATCCTCCGGCCAAATGTACCGGTGGGGTGTGACATCGACGCGGGCCGACGAAGTGGAGGTGCGTGCCAATTCCGGTCATCGCTCCAGAAGGTCGTTGATGGCATCGGCGATGGCCTGATCGCGTTGGCGGGTGGCGTGTTGGTAGCGGAGGGCCGCTTGGTGGGTGTTGTGGCCGAGGCGGTACATGACCTCCTTGGTGCCTGCTCCGGTACTGGCGGCGAGGGTGCCTGCAAGGTGCCGGAGGTCGTGGAAGTGGAGGCCTGGGAGGCGGACCTCCGCTCTGGCCTTCGCCCACGCGTCCTGGAGGACGTGGGGTGCGAGCGGCCCACCCTTCTCGCCGGTGAAGACGTACCCGTCGGCTCCCGGCTGGGCGTAGCCATCAAGGTACGCGCGCAGGTCGTCTGCGAGTGCAGCGGGGACGGCGAGGGTCCGGCGTCCGGCGTCAGTCTTGGGCGGGCCGACGAGGTGGTTGCCGTGACGGTCGAGCTGGCGCTGCTGAGCGATCGTGATCTCGTTCCGGTCGAGGTCGACGTCGCTTCGGCGTAGGCCGAGAAGCTCGCCCTTGCGGAGGCCGACGAAGGCAGCAAGGAGCACCGCGCATCGCATCCTCAGGTGGATTGCTTCCGCGAGCTGTTGCGCCTGGGTCACGGTCGGGATTGGACGCTCTTCCGCGGGTTCGATCCCGGCTCCCTTGATCGTGCAGGGGTTCGACGGGATCAGGCCGTCCTCGACGGCGGTGGTGAGGATGGAGCGCAGGAGCCGGTAGCACTTGGCCGCGGTGCTGGCTCCCGGGCCGTCAGGTCCACGCAGGTCCACGTACCACGCCCTCACCTTGGCGGTGCTGATGCGGGCGAGTCGGGACGGTCCGAGGACCGGGACGATGTGGAGCCGGAGCTGGGACGCGTAGAGGTCCTTCACCCTGGGCCGCAGCGGTTCACCCCTCGCCGTAAGGCGGGCCTCCACCCAGGTCGAGGCGTAGTCGACGAGGGTCGGTGTCGCGGATGCCGTCGGCATGACTTGCTTGCCGTCGGTCTGCTCGGTGAGCGAGCGGGCGTAGGTCGCTTCCGCCACGCGCTTGGTGTCGTAGGTGCCGAGGCTGAGCCTGCGGCCGTCGGGGGTGACGATGCGGACTCGGTAGCGGCCCGATGGCAGGCGGTCGACGCCGCCTCCGGCTCGTCGCTGGCGCGTCATGGGCTTCTCCGTGGAGGAGGACAGCGGTGGCTGTCGTGGAGAGGCCCGTCGGTGTGCGGCCGGGCGACGCAGGTCTCAGGGTACCGAGGGCTACAGGCCGAGGGAGCGATCGGGCGTCCGGTCCGCGGCGCGCGTTTGGATCTGGTCGAGTCGCTGCTGGGTAGCTCGGATCTTCTCCTCGAGCGTCGGCTCGACGAAGGTGGGCTCCTCTGGCTGCGGCGGGATCGAGCGCTTCTCCCGAGTGGGTTCGGCGGGCAAGCTGGAGGCGGGCGGTTCGACACCGGCGGCCCGGTGGAGTCGGGCTTGGACGGCGAGTGCAGAGTGGGCGGCGGCGGGTCGGGTGATGATCTCGGCGAGGCGCTCGCCGGGGTCGACGGTGCCGGTCGGGTCGACGATGAGCGCGTGGTTGGCTTGGCGTCCGCGGGTCATGGCCACATAGGCGTGGTTGCGGGTGGTGAAAGCTTCGAGGACGGCAAGGCCGACGTCGACGGTGTCGCCTTGGCTGCCGTAGCCCGTGACGGCCCAGCCGAGCTCGACGTGTCTTGCGACGTAGTCGGCGGGAAGGTCCACGGTGCCTCGGTCGGGATGGCTGGCCGTGAGGCTGCCATCTTGGCTGAGGGCGGTGACGGTCCAGGTGTGCCGGTTGCGGACCTGGCGGCCTCGTTCGGTCCAGAGCCGGCGGTCGTTGCGGTGGGTGGCGATCTGATCGCCGGGCTGGGCGGTGGTGCCGTCGTGGAGCTGCACGCCACCGGTGGCCCCGGGGTGGGTGAGCCACTGGATCTCGCGGTTGATGGCCCGGGCGGTCTCGGCGTTGGTGGTCGTGACCGCGACGATGCGGCCCGCCTCGACGTGGCGTTGGTGGGCGCGGGCGACCCGAGAGGGGACGTTCACGGGGTGCGCACTGTGGACTCGGCCGTGTTCGACGTAGGCGTCGACGGCGTCAGGGCGTCCGGCTCGGAGGGCCAGGCTGGCTCGGGCTTCCCACTGGTGGTCGAACCGACGTGGGGCGTCGAGGGTGTGATTCGGGAGGGTGTCGCACCAGTGTGCGAAGACGCCACCGCGACCGACGGCGGGGAGCTGTTCAGGGTCACCGACGGCGACGAGCCGCCACCGGTTCGTGTGGGCGAAGTGGACAAGCCGGGCGAGGTCGTCGGTGGCGGCCATGCTGGCCTCGTCGAGGATCACGGTCGTTCCCGCTGGCCACGGTGAGGGGAGGCTTCGGTGGCGGGTGAGGAACCCGGCGAGGGTGTCGGTCGGGCAGCCGGCGGCGGTGGCGAGCACGTCGGCGGCCTTCCCTGACGGGGCGAGGCCGACCACGGGACGGCCTTGGGCTTGGAGAACGCCGACGGCACGGGCGGTGGCGTGGGTCTTGCCGGTCCCGGCCGGGCCGACGACCAGCACCAGCCGGTCCCGCCCGGCGATCGCTCGTTCCGCGTCGAGCTGCGGATCATCGGAGGCCCCGACGGTGCGGGCCGCCCTGGTCGCCCAGGTCTGGAGTGCATGCTCCTGGGCGAGCGCGGCCGGGGTGGTGAGGCGCCGGTCGGTGACCGCTTCGCTGACGGGACGACCGTCCCGGCGCTGCCGAGTGCCGGTGTCGCGTTCGGGGCCGAGCGCCACGCACCGCTGCTCGGCGAGCGCAGCGAGCCGGTCGATCTCCGTGACCAGGTCGGCTGCGTTGGCGGTGTGATCGGGGTCGACGATCGTGGCGAGATGCCGGGATACATCGGCGCGCAGCCAGGCCGCCGACTCCTCGGTGGCGTGCAGCAGCGCCTCGTCGACCAGGTCGTCGTCGGGCACACGGCCTTCTGGTCGCAGTCCACCCCGGATCTGTTCCGGGACGAGGCGGATGGGATCGAACCCGGCGGCTCGGGCTTCGGCCGCCCAGTGGACGTGCAGCTCGACGGCGTCGATGCCGCGGACCTTGTCGGGACGGGAGTCCACCACGGCATCCCGTTCGAGCCGGGCGACGGTGCGCGGGTCGGGGTCGGCGCCGTCGTGATCGCCGGTCCAAGCCCGCACGAGCTCGGCCAGCTTGGCCTCGACTTGCGGTGTTCGGTTCGAGAACGCGTCGCGCACGGTGTCCGACACGCACCCGAGGTCGAACACCCCGTCACCTCGGTCGAGCCAGTCGACGCCGAGGCGGGCGGTGAGCTCTGCCCGGAGGGCGGCGTCGTAGACCCAACCGATGCTGCGCTGCTGGTACTTGAGGAAGCGGGCATCCAGCGCCAGCCACCGGCCGGTCTCGTCTTGGACCTTGGCCGAGATGATGGCGTGGGAGTGCAACTGCGGGTCCACCGTGCGGGACGTGTGCTGGCGGAACACGGCGGCCGTGACGCCCAGCGTGTCGACCTGCAAGACGCCGTCGGTCCCACGGCGGGTCACCCCGCCATGCCGCTCGAACCACCCCAGCGCCGCGTCCACCGCCGCGTCGTGTCCAGCGAGCACCTCGGCCCGCACCCACGGGTCCGGGGTGAGCGCCCACAGCACCGACACCGACTTCGGCGCCGAGAACGTCGCGTCGAACCCCCGAGCCGATGAGTCCCCGAACCGCCGACCCAACCGAGCATCGGTGCCGGGGCGGCGGCCTTCCAGCAGCGCCCGCAGGTCGGAACCCTCGATGGCACCGTCCAGACCCAGGGCCGCTCGACCTCGGCCCCACCACCGGCCGGGCGGTTCGTCGGGGTCGAGGTAGTAATCGACCGGTCCCCGACCAGGCCCAGGCTGCTCACGGTCCTCGGCGAGACCCGCGTAGTAGGCGAGAAGTCCGCCGAGTTTGGCGGCGGACGCCTTCAACGTCGTGACCCGCATCATGGCGGCCACGATCCACATCGAGGTCGTGCCCAGGGTCCCGCTACCGGTCGTGTTTCGCCACCCGCCGGCGCGAATGCACTCGTCTGTACCTCCACGCCTACGTAAGCCCGTTTCGGGCCCGAAACTCGACAGGAAATCAGCGCTCGTTGGTCCACGAGGCCGGGAGCGGGTCTGAGAGGGCCCTTGGGATCCGGCGCGCGGGGCCGACGGAGGAGGGGGCGGTCGGGGCCGGGCGATCACCCTCCATGTCACACTTGAAGGGGACATTCAGGAAGCGCCCCTGTGCTGGGCGACCGAGGGAGACAGTCGTGGGGCCGGCAGGCGTGACCCAGCAAGAACTCGAGAGCAGGTTGTGGGCCGCCGCCAACTCGCTGCGGGGTCCCGTCGACCCGTCGGACTTCAAGGCGTACATCTTCCCGCTGCTCTTCTACAAGCGGATCAGCGACACCTGGGACGCCGAGCACGCTGCGGCCGAGGCCAAGTGGGGTGACCAGCTCGATGGGGAGATCGAGGCCGATTACCACCGCTTCACGATCCCCAACGGCTGCCACTGGACCGACCTCCGGCGCGTGCACGAGAACGTCGGCGTCGCGCTCCAGAAGATCCTCGACCGGATCCAGCAGGCCAACCCCGAGACCCTCGCGGGGATCTTCGGCGACGTCGCTTGGGGCAACAAGGACAAGTTGCCCGAGACGTCCCTGCTCAACCTCATCGAGGCGTTCGGCACCCTCGACCTGTCACCGGACCGGGTCGGCCACGACATCCTCGGCAACGCCTACGAGTACCTGCTCAGGCAGTTCGCCGACGAGTCGGGGAAAAAGGCCGGCGAGTTCTTCACGCCCCGAGCCGTCGTCCGACTTCTCACGCGCATCCTCGATCCCCAACCGACCGACTCTGTCTACGACCCGGCCTGCGGATCAGGCGGCATGCTCGTCGAGGCAGCGAACGAAGTCATCGAGGCCGGCGGCTCTGTTCGCCAGATGCGCTTCTACGGCCAGGAGGTCAACCTGACCACGGCTGCCATCGCCCGCATGAACCTCTACCTCCACGACATCGAGGACGCGCGGGTCGTGCGCGGTGACACGCTGCGTCAACCAAAGTTCCTCGACAAGAAGGGCCGCCTAGAGAAACACGACGTGGTGATCGCCAACCCACCGTTCTCGTTGAAGAACTGGGGAGCTGAGACATGGGTCTCCGATCCTTGGGGTCGTGCTAGCTGTGGCGTGCCGCCTGCGGGAAACGCCGACTTGGCATGGGTCCAGCACATGGTTGCTTCTATGGATCAGACGAACGGCCGAGTGGGCATAGTCATGCCGCACGGGGTGCTCTTTCGAGGAGGAGCGGAAGCGAAGATCCGCCAGTGCCTAGTCGAGGGCGACGCGCTCGAGGCCGTGATTGGGCTCGCCGGGAATCTCTTCTACTCGACCAACATCCCAGCCTGCCTACTGATCTTCCGCTCGTCGAAGCCTGTCCGCCGGCGAGGGACGGTCCTCTTCGTGGACGGCGCTGCTCGATTCAGCAAGGGCCGAAACCAGAACTCGATGTCCGACGATGATGTCGACGCGATCGTCGCGGCCTACCGGACCGGCGACGACCCCGACGGCGAGAATGGTGCACAGGTCCGGCTTGTGCACCACTCGGAGATCAAGGAGAACAGCTGGGACCTCAACATCGGCCGATACTTGCGGGCCGCGACAGCTGAGGCCCTTGATGTTCCAACCGCTCTCGAGGACCTGCAGAGCGCACGCGAGGCACTGAGCGAAGCCGCGAGACGGTTGGATGAGCGACTCAAGGCGGCGGGCTATGCGTGACGGCTGGCGGCAGATGGCCTTGGGTGAAGCAGTCGAGGTCACCATCGGACGCCAGCGGTCGCCGAAGAACGCCACTGGCCCCTCCATGACGCCATACCTCCGGGCCGCCAACGTCAAGGACGGCCACCTCCTTCTGGATGACGTTCTGGAGATGAACTTCAATGAAGTCGAGCAAGGGACCTACGGGCTTCAGCCTGGTGACGTCCTTGTGACCGAAGGATGCGGCAGCATTGGTGAGCTTGGGGCCTCGGCCCGGTGGACGAGTTCGTTCGAGACCACGGTCTGCTTCCAGAACACCTTGCTTCGCCTTCGAGCAAGACCCGATCTAACGCTCTCCGGTTTCGTAGAGCACTGGGCCCGTTGGGCCCACAAGTCCGGGGTCTGGGCATCGACCGCTAGCGGGACGAACATCTTCCACATCGGAGTGCAACGAGCCCGAGAGGTTCCGCTGTCAGTGCCCCCACTGGCTGAGCAACGCCGGATTGTCGATCTCGTCGACCATGTCGACCAAGAGCTTCTTCGCCTGGACGCCCTCATCGAAAGCGCCAAGCGCGCTATCAGCGCCATGATCGACGATCTCGTCTTCGCTGGGAACGCGCCCCTAATGAGGCTCAAGGACCTCGCTCCCCCACGTGGACTCATCGGCGGACCGTTCGGCTCCTCCCTGGTTTCCACCGATTACACGGGTTCAGGCGTTCCGGTGATAAGAGGCGGGAACCTGTCATTCGGGCGCTATGTCGGTGGAGACTTCGTGTACGTCGACGAAACCAAGGCAACTTCGCTCGCCCGCAATCAGGCCTTGCCCGGTGATCTCGTCGCCACCCAGCGAGGAACCCTCGGACAGGTCGCCCTCGTCCCACACGATGGGCCCTCGACGTATGTGATTTCTCAAAGCCAGATGAGGCTTCGCTCCGACCCAACCGTCGCGCTGACTGAGTTCATCTACGTTGCCCTGAGTTCATCTCGCTTGATCCACGAGATCGAGACGAGAAAGATTGCCACGGCGAACCCCCACATCAATCTCGGTATCTTCGGCGACTTGCAAATCCCTGTGCCACCAGTTGAGGAACAGCGGGCGACTATCGGTGTCATCTTCGCAGCAGAGGATCTAGTCGATCGTGCTCAATCGCAGCGCGTCGCGCTACAAGCGAGTCGAGCGAGCCTGCTGCTGGATCTCCTTACAGGCACACACCGGATTCCGGCCACTTACGACGAACTTCTGGATCACGCCTCGTGAGTGACCTGGCGGAGTCGGCGGTCCAGGCCGCGCTCGTCGACCGGCTCACGAAGCACGATCTCGGCTGGCACGTCGTCGAACCCGGTGATCTGCCTCGGCAGCTCGATGGAGTGATGGTCGAGGAGCACGTGATCGAGGCGCTCATCCGGCTGAACCCGGTCATCGCTGAGCGCCCGGAACGGGTCGAGGAGGTTCTGCCTCGTCTGCGGGCGACTCTGCTCGCGGTGGCCAACGACGGCCTTGTCGCGGCGAACGAGGAGATGACGGCGTGGTTGTGCGGCCGCAAGACGACCAAGTTCCTCGACACTGAGGACTACGTCCCGGTGCGCTTGATCGACTTCGACGAGCCACGGTCGAACCGGCTGGTCGTGTGCACCGAGGTGACCTTCGCCCCGGGACACGAGGAGCGCCGCTACGACCTGGTGCTGTTCGTGAACGGCTTCCCGCTGGTGGTCGGCGAGACGAAGACGCCGATCAGCAAGCACACGTCGTGGCTAAACGGTGCGAACGACATCTACAACGGCTACGAGGTGAAGACGCCGGCCTTCTTCGTGCCCAACGTGCTGTCGTTCGCCACCGAGGGCAAGGACCTCCGCTACGGAGCCGTGCGCCAGCCGCCCGAGACGTGGCTGCCGTGGTCGAAGACGACCGACGAGCTGCTCCTGCCCGGGATGGCTTCGGTGTTGCGATCGGCTGAGTTGCTGCTCGCTCCGGAGATGGTGCTCGACATCCTGCGGACCTACACGCTGTTCTCGCGGCGGTCGTCTACCCAGGGCGGCTACGTGATCAAGGTGATCCCCCGCTACCCGCAGGTGGAGGCGGTCGACAGCATCGTCGTACGTGTGCGGGACACGGCGAAGCGCCAGGGCCTCGTGTGGCACCACCAGGGCTCGGGCAAGACGCTGCTGATGGCCTTCGCCGCAGCAAAGCTGCGCCAACAGCTCGACCTCGACGCGCCGACGATCCTCGTGGTGCTCGATCGCCTCGACCTGATCGAACAGGTGCAGGGCGAGTTCGCGTCGGTCGGCATCCCGGGCCTGAAGGTCGGTGAGACCAAGGAGCAGCTGCGACGACTCCTGAAGGAGGACGCACGCGGCGTGATCGTGACGACGATCTTCCGCTTCAAGGACGCCGGCCCGCTCAACGACCGGCCGAACATCGTGTTGATGGTCGACGAGGCACACCGCACTCAGGAGGGTCGTCTCGGCCTGGACATGCGCGAGGCGCTGCCGAACGCGAAGTTCATCGGGCTGACCGGTACGCCGATCTCGACGGACGACCGCAACACGTGGGCGACCTTTGGTGATCCCGACGATCCCGACGGGGTGCTCAACCACTACTCGGTCGAACGGTCGATCGCGGACGGTGCGACCTTGCCGATCCACGTCGAGACCCGCCTCGTCGACTTCCACATCGACCACGACGCGCTCGACCAAGCCTACGCCGAGCTGGCCGAAGCGGAGGGCCTCGATGAGCGCGAGGCCGGCATCGTCGCCAAGCGGGCCTCTCGGGTCGATCAGATCATGAAGGCCCCGGATCGCATCGCAGCGGTGTGCGCCGACATCGTCGAGCACTACCGGTCGAAGGTCGCGCCGCTCGGGCTCAAAGCGCAGGTGGTGGCGTTCGATCGGGAGCTCTGCGTCGCCTACCACGAGGCGATCACCGCGCTGCTTGAGCCCGGCGAGGAGGCCACCGTGGTGATGACCACGGCCAAGGGCGACCCGATCGAGTGGGACGCGTGGGACCGCGACCGCGACGCCGAGGCCAAGGTGAAGGACCGGTTCCGTGACGTCGATGATCCGCTGAAGATCCTGATCGTCACCGCGAAGCTCCTGACCGGGTTCGACGCCCCGATCGAGGGCGTCATGTACCTCGACAAGCCGCTGCGGGCACACACGCTGTTCCAGGCGGTGTGCCGGACCAACCGGCGGTGGTCGAACCCGAACACCGGTCAGGAGAAGCTGCACGGCCTGATCGTCGACTACGTGGGCATGGGCAACGAGCTGGCCAGGGCCGTCGCCGTGCGGGACACGGGCATCCGCAAGGCGCTCCCCAGCGATGTCGATGAGCTCGTCGCACTGCTTCGCGAGTACATCGACACCTGCATGGCACGCTTCGCCGCGGTCGATCGACACGCGTCGGGGTTCGAGCAGCTCTACGCCGCGCAGGAGTGCCTGCCCGACCAAGCGGCTCGAGACGCCTTCGCCGCCGAGTTCATCCGGGCCGAGGGGCTGTTCGAGTTCCTGTGGCCCGACACCGCGTTGAAGCCGGTCGAGAGCGACTACAAGTGGCTGGCCCGGATCTACAAGTCGGTCACCCCGACCGACGCGCCCGACCGGCTGCTCTGGCAGCGCCTCGGGGCAAAGACCGCCGAGCTGATCCACGAGCACTTGTCCGACGTGACCGTCGACGGCCGAGGCCTGGAGACCGTGGCCATCGACGCCGGGGTGTTCGAAGCACTGCGCCAGCTCAACCTGTTCCCCGACATCGACGAGGGCGACGACCCCGAACCGCCGACCGTCGAGGACATCCTCGACAAGCTTGAAGCCCGGCTCCAGCGGAAGCTCGCCGGCGGTACGAGCCACCCGGTGTGGGTCAGCCTCGCCGACCGGCTCGAAGCCCTCCGCCGGGCGAAGGTCGATTCGGCCGCGGCATCAGTCGAGTTCCTCAAGCAGCTCCTCGTGCTGGCCAAGGACCTCGTCGAGGCCGAGAAGGCCGACGAGGAGGGCCGCCTCGACGACATCAAGGTGGTCGACCCCGACAAAGGCGCGCTCACGCAGATCCTCGCCGAGTACGCGCCGCCTGACGTTCCGGTGATAATCGAGACCGTCGTCGAGAAGATCGACGCCATCGTCCGTCCCGTACGAGGCACTGGTTGGCAGGAGAGCCAGCCCGGCGACCGCGAGGTTCGCCAGCAGCTCCGCCTGGTCCTGAAGGACAGCGGACTGCCGCCCCAGGGCGAGATCTTCGACCGCGCCTACGCCTACATCCGGGAGCACTACTGATGAGCGACCTGTTCAAGCCGGTGCCGTGGACGGTCCAGAACCTCGTCGCCGCGGTGCAGGACGGCTCGCTTCGCCTACCCGACATCCAGCGACCGTTCGTGTGGGAGAAGGTCAAGGTCCGCGATCTCATCGACTCGCTCTACCGGGGATACCCGGTCGGTGAGCTGATGTTCTGGAACACACCGGGTGACGCCGACACCAAGACGATCGGCACGGGAGCCAAGACCCAGTCGGCGAGCGCCAAGATCGTGGACGGCCAGCAGCGGCTCACCAGCCTGTTCGTCGTGCTCACCGGCGAGCCCGTGGTGGATGACGACTATCGGCGCGAGCGCATCCGCATCGCCTTCAACCCCTTCACCGAGCGATTCGAGGTCACGAACGCCGCGCTCGAGAAGAACGCTGAATGGATCCCAGACATCTCGACGGTCTTCGCAAGCCCCCTGAAGGCACGCAAGTCCTTCATCGAGCGGTACCTCGTCGCGCACGAGCTGAACGACGACACGGAAGAGAACCTCGAAGCGGTGTTCGCCAAGCTCCACGGCCTGACGAACTTCACCTTTACGGTCATCGAACTGCAGCCCACCGTGGACCGCGAGAAGGTCGCCGAGATCTTCGTCCGCATCAACTCCGAGGGCGTCAGCCTCACCCAGGCCGACTTCATCCTGACCTGGTTGAGCGTGTTCTGGGACGAGGGACGGGACCAGCTCGAGGACTTCTCACGCAACTCCCGCCTGAGCCCTGACGCGGTCGAGGAGCTCACCGGGAAGAAGACCACCTGGACGCCGAAGAACCACTACATCGCCGCCGATCCCCGCAAGATCATCCGGGTGATCGTCGCCGTCGGGCAGCAACGCGGACGCCTCCGCAACGCATACAACGCGCTGCGAGGCCGAGACCCGCGCACCGGGGTCGTCGTGCCGGCGAACCGGGACAAGGAGCTCGACCTGATCAAGGTGGCTCAGACCCACGCGCTCAACTCGACGAACTGGGACGACTTCCTTCGAGTCCTCGGCCGCGCCGGCTTCCGGTCCAAGAAGATGATCACCTCCGACAACACCGTGCTCTACACGTACGCGTTGTGGCTGATCGGCCTGACCCGATTCGGTGTCGACCGATCGACCCTGCGGGACCTCATGGCCCGCTGGTTCTTCATGTCGCAGACGACTGGCCGCTACACGAACTCTCCAGAGACGGCGATCGAGGAGGACCTCGCCCGGTTCGCCGACCTCCCCGGCAACGACAGCGCCGCCTTCGCCGCCGTCATCACCTCGGTGATCGACACCGTGTTCAGCCCGGACTACTGGACGATCCGGCTGCCGGAAGACTTCGTGACCTCGTCCACGTCTGCTAGCCCCGCGTACCAGGCATACCTCGCGGCCCTGAACATCCTCGATGCCGACCTCTTCGCGCTGACCGAGAAGGTCCGCGACTGGATGGATCCGTCCGCCAACACCGTGAAGGGCGTCGAGGGCCACCACCTGTTCCCTCGCGCCTACCTGAAGACGCTCGGCATCACGAACACCAAGCAGGTCAACCAGGTGGGCAACTTCGCCCCCACCGATTGGGCGACCAACAACCTCATCTCCGACCGGCCGCCGGAGGAGTACTGGCCCGAACTCGCGACAGCCCGCAGCCTGACCGGCAGCACCCTCGCGAACCAGCGGTTCTGGCATGCGCTGCCAGAAGGCTGGGAGAGCCTCAGCTACGACGAATTTCTCGTCGCTCGGCGCCAGCTCATGGCGCAGGTCGTCAAGGCTGGCTTCGGCCGCCTCGCCGACCCGAACTACCAGCCAGACGTTCCCGGCGCGGAACCTACGGCCGCCGACGAACCGGCCATCACCGATCTCACGACCATCGAGCTGTTCGCCGCCGGGTTGCTCCACGCCGGCGACCTCCTCACGACGGCAGATCCCGAGAACGACACGATTGCCGAGATCACCGAGGACGGGCTGATCAGCCTGGACGAGCACACCTACGACAGCCCCCGCCGGGCTGCCCGCGCTATCGGCAACGAGCAGACCGATGGGTGGGACTACTGGATCGTGCACGACGACCAGAACCCGCGAAGCCTGAAGGAACTCGCAAACCTGTTGCCTGAAGAGGAGAGCGCGCAGGCGTGACCTCCAGGACGACACTCAGCTCGTTGATGGACCACCTCTACGAGGGCGACGTGGTCGACACCGGTGACCTCGCCCGGGTCACCGGCACGAGTGCGCGCAGCGTGGCCCGATGGAGGGCGGGGGAAGCTACGCCACACCGGGAGGCGGAGGAACGGCTGCTCGAACTCCGCGCTGTGGTCGATCTCGCTCGGCGGGTGATGCGCGATGACGCCGCCCGGTGCTGGATGCGCTCGCCGAATCCCGAACTGGGCTACGAGAAACCCCTCGACCGCATCGCCGCCGGCCAGTACCAACGAGTCGTCGGCCTCCTCCTGGCGTTGGCGGAGGGCCTGACCGCCTGAAGAGCGCTCAGCCGCGAGGCTCAGGTGCCTCGTTGATGGCACGACGGAAACCGTCCTCCGTCGACAGCTCATCGACGAGGCGATCGATCCAAGCCTGGCTGTACAGGTGACGCTTGACCGATGTGACGTACTCGCAGTAGCGGGCGTCGGTCGCGGTCTGGTCCTCATCCGCTGCGGGCCTCGCCTTGAGCTTCCGCGCTGCCACCGTGTGCATTCGCATCGTGAACCGGTAGGGGATCCGATCGCTGACCGCATCGACAACCTGGGTGGCAATGAGGTTCGGCCGCTCCGCCTTCACCACCTTCGTCACGACCGTGTACTCCTTCAGCGCCTGAGCAAGATCCTCAGTCACCTCCCCTGGCTTCACGAAGTGGGCAACGGCGTCCGGGCCTCGGCCCGAGGCAGGCACGGTCGGGATGAAGGTGACCCTGAGCATGTACGCAGGGTCGTCGATGAGAGCTGCATTCCGTGACGCCTGATCGTCCAGGTAGCTCTGGACGTCGAGCGGAAGCGAGGCCTGCAGTCTCTTGACGGACGAAAGGACCCCCGGGTCACGGAAGCCCGTGAGCTGAAGCGGAACGGACAGCGCTGATCCCAGCGTGAAATCGGATCCGAAACGCTCCTCGAGAACCCCTTCAAGGTTCAGGAGACCAGCTTGCGCCTGCGGGATTATCGCTACATCGAGGGTCGGAAGGTGCCGATGAGCGACCTGGTTGCGCAGGCCGATCCAGAACTCGACATTCCGGCGGAGCCCAACGTGTCGGTCGCCGCCGAACGCAGAAGCGACCAACTCAACGGTCTCGAGCACTCGCTCACGACCGTTGACCAAGCGGGGATTCCCGCTCTCGTCGAGGTCCCGCCACTGCTCTCCGGCTTGCTGCAACAGCGCCAACGCGACGCTGTTCCACGCCGTGACGAACAGGAGCGCGAAGGTCTCGGTTCGGAAGGTGGCGGCGGGATCGTTCCAGGCTCGCAGCGCTCCGAGCGCCGCATGCCGCCCGTGGTCGAGCTGGTGCTCCCACTCGTCGAGTACCCGACCATCCGGCGTATGCCCGAGCTGCCGTAGTTGGGCCTCGAGGTCACCGAGGCGGTCCGTCTGCCGAGATGGCTTGGTGGTCGCGACGCCGAGCGTCTGACGGATGAACCGATCGAACCGCCGGCCATGCGCCCCGCCGTCGCCCCACTCCCGCCGCTCGATCTCGCTCTTGGAGGTCCCGCGGCCCTCGTCCCACTCGGCAAGCAGCCGAGTGGCCAGCTCAACATCGTCCTCCCCTTCGGTCTCGTCCTCCATGAGTCGGTCCCCGTTTCGTACGTTCCGGTCAGCTGTCAATGATCTGGAAGACTCGTCGGTTCCAGTAGAGGCGGTCGTAGCGCGCATCGCCGTAGGGCTCGAGGATCCCGAGCTCGACGAGTGAGCCAACCGCATCGCGGTTGGCCTGGTTCGAGCGGCCGTAGCGCCGCTGCGCTTCGGAGACGGACAAGATCGGGTAGGCGATCAGGTCGTCGGCGATCTCCACTGCGAGCCGGGCTCGAGGGAAGGCGGCACGCACCCTCTCGCCCAACTCCTGGCGCAGCTCAAGTAGGCGCATGATGCGCTCGTGCCCCGACTTGGCCTCGGCACCCACGGCCTGCGCGAAGAACGCGATCCAAGGAGCCCAATCGCCAGTAGTGCTCACCGCCAGGAGGTGATCCCGATACTCGTCAGCGTGATCCTTCAGCCACGGCGAGACGGACAGGACCGGCGACCGAAGCGCCCCCTCTCGCATCACTTGCAGGATGGCGACGAGACGACCGACACGACCATTGCCGTCCGTGAAGGGGTGGAGCGTCTCGAACTGGTAGTGCGCCATCGCAACACGGGCAATCAGTTGGATCTGTTCGACCGGCTCCGTCGCGCTCAGCCAGTCGACCCATCGCTCGCACATGGCCCGGAGCTGGTCGCCCGGCGGCGGGGGTATGAAGCGGGCCTCGCTCACCCGGCGATGCTTGGCCCCGATGAACACCTGGCTCTCGCGAATGGAACCAGCTTCGGGTCCATCGCTCTCGGTACCTCGGACGATCTCGGCCTGCAACGAGGCCAGCATCCCGAGCGTGACCGGGCGCTCGCCGATCCAGCCGTACGCGGCGTCGGCGGCACGGGCGTAGTTCATGACCTCGCGCACGTTGGGTGCGACCTCGGTCTCCTGCTCGTCGAAGGGGAGGACCTCGGCGGCGAACAGCTCTGTGAGCTCCGCGTAGGTGCCCTCGAGTGCCGAGGTGCCGATCGCCTCGCGACGGGTGGCGATGCGCGTCACCAGCTGAGGGTTCGGGATGAGGCTTGCTGCTGCGTCGAGGCGACCAAGCTCGGCGTTCGCCTCGCTGACCACCATCCACACCGACCCGGGTAGGTCGACTCGACCGGGCAGATCGGCGGGGACGAACGCCTCTGCCTCATACGACTCGCCGAACCGCGCGTCGTAGCCGGCGATGGGGACGACCGATCCGATCGGCGACTCCTGCAACGACGACATGACTTGGATTGTAGGTCTTCAATTCCAAGTCTCGCGCCTGAAACTTGGAATTACGGCGCTGCAATCCAAGTCTCGGCTGGGATGCCTACTCCGAAGCGGAGTATCTCGTCTAGGGCGGCGTGACCTTAGCGTGACCCTACGGAGTGGGATCCGGGGTGACGGGGCGATACGGGTTGGCACTCCATACCAGCGCTGACCAGGGCGAACGCCTGAATCACCTGGTCAGCCCACCTCTTCCGATCAGCTTCCCAAGCTGAGAATGCGGGTTCGATTCCCGTCATCCGCTCTCTACGAAAGCCCAGGTCAGCACCGGTTTCCGGGCACCTGGACCGAGTCGCGTCGGGGGCGCGAAACGGCCGCCGTGCCACATTCGTGCCACACCGGATCAGCCATGCCACACTGGTGGGACCTCGGACGGCATGAACCACGAGGGGATGCGTCGCCGGGCGCTCTCCTCGCCGCCGACGGCGCGACGAACGGTGTCCTTCCAGCTCGAACGCTCTGGAGGAGCCATGGGTGCGCGCACGTCGTGGGGAAGTGTGAGGAAGCTGCCGTCGGGCCGTTACCAGGCCCGCTACCGCCTCGACGGGAAGATGGTCGGCGCGCCAGCGACGTTTCGCACCAAGCGAGATGCCGAGGCGTACCTGTCGACGGTGCGCACCGACATGGAGCGTGGCCATTGGGTCAAACCCGGCGTCGGGGAAGGTCACGCTGCGGGACTACGCCACGAAGTGGCTCGAGCAGCGCCCTGGCCTGCGGCCCCGAACCGTCGAGCTGTACGAGGGCGAGCTGCGCCTGCACATCCTGCCGGGGCTCGGCGATCTCGAACTCGCGAAGATCACGCCGTCGAAGGTGCGCGAGTGGCATGCCGGGCTGCTGCGGGCGGGCAAGCCCGGGCCTATCACGGTGTCGAAGTGCTACCGGCTGCTGCACGCCATCTTGAACACGGCGGTGGCCGACGAGCTCATCGTGCGGAACCCGTGCGTCATCAAGGGCGCAAGTCAGGAGAAGACGCCGGAGCGACCGATCGCGTCGATCCCGCAGGTGTTCGACATCGCGGACGTCATCGAGCCTCGGTTCCGGGCGATGGTGCTCATCGGGGCGTTCGTCGGGCTGCGCCTCGGAGAGATGCTGGCGCTCACCCGCGAGCGAGTCGACCTGCTCCACGGGCGCATCAAGGTGGTCGAGCAGTACCAGGAGCTGAAGGACGGAACCTGGGTGCTCGGACCACCGAAGTCGGAAGCTGGCGTGCGAACCGTGGCCATCCCGGCGCTGCTCAAGCCGGAGCTGGAGACCCACCTCGAGAGGTTCGCCGCACCGGGCAAGAAGGGCCTCCTGTTCGGTGGACCCGACGGGAGGCCGCTGCGGCGGGCCGGTTGGTATCGGGCGTGGGGTCGTGCGATGAAGGCGCTCGACATCGAGGGGATGAAGCCTCACGATTATGCTGACGTCCGCGTTATGCCGACCTGGGTGCGATCGGGCTGGTCAGATGGTGTGATGCGGCGTTTGGTGTCGGCATGATCACGGGGCTTCCAGGAAGGCGAGGAGGGGGTCGGGTGGCCGGTAGCGGCCGGGCTTGGCGTCCAGCGGTTTGGTCTTGTCGATGGCCCGCTGTTTGTGGCTCATGTCGGCGTGGAGGTAGAGGTTCGTCGTCGCGATCTGTTCGTGTCCGAGCCAGAGGGCGATGACGGTGATGTCGTTGCCTGCGAGCAGGAGCCGCATGGCGGCGGTGTGGCGGAGCGTGTGCATGCTGACGCGTTTGGTGCCGATCGAGGGACACGTCATTGCGGTCAGGGTCAGGTGGTGGGCGAGGCGCCGCTCGATGGCGTCACGGCTCATGCGCCGGCCGTGGGTGGTCGGGAACAGCGGGTCGGTCGAGGTGCCGGATCGTTCTGTGAGCCAGGCCTTGAGGATCGTCTTGGTGGCGGGGACGAGCGGGGTGCGGCGTTCCTTGCGGCCCTTGCCCACGGTGTGGACGTTGGCTCCGGTGCCGAGGGTGACGTCACCGCAGTCGAGTCCGGCGAGTTCGGAGATGCGCAGCCCGGTCTGGATGGTGAGGGCGAACATGGCCTGGTCGCGACGTCCGGTCCAGCGGCTGGTGTCGCAGGAGCCGAGCAGTGCATCGACCTCGTCGTCGGGTAGGTAGGTGACGATGTTGCGCTGAGTGCGCTTGGTGGGGATGGCGAGAACGTGCTGGATGGATCCGGCGTGTTCGGGGTGGTGCAGCGCGAGGTAGCCGAACAGCGAATGGATCGCGGCGAGCCGGCCGTTGCGGGTAGTCACGCTGTTGTGCCGGTCGTGCTCGAGGTGGTCCAGGAACGCCGCGATCAGCGGCGCGTCGAGATCGGCGATGTCGCGCATGCTGGGGGTCTTGCGCGTTCGTTCGGTGGCGAAGCCGATCAGGAGGCGGAGCCCGGTCCTGTAGGCGGCGATGGTGTGGGGGCTGGAGTCGCGCTGGTTGATCAGACGATCGGTGAAGAATGCCTGGAGCGCGGGGGCGAGGGCGCTCATTGCCCTTCTCCGAAGCGGGTGTCGAGCCGTTCGGCAGCGAGTCCCATCAGCTCCGGGGACGCCGACAGATACCAGTACGTATCGGCGGGAGCGATGTGGCCCAGGTAGGTCGACAGGGTGGCGATGTGTTCATCGACGCTCACCCCCGATCGCTGCCAGTCGATCAGCGTGCGGACGGCGAAGCTGTGCCTCAGCTGGTGCGCGGTGGGTCGCAGCGTGTCGTTGCGTAGTCCCATGGCGGTGGTGATCGTCCTGAGGGTCTTGGCGATGCCGCTGCGGTTGAGCCGTGTGCCGGTGCTGGAGACGAAGAACGCGACCGATCGCGGCTTCGGGCAGAGACGGTCGCGTTCGGCCGCGTAAGCGCGCAGCACGGCCGTGGTCGTGTCGTGCAACGGCACAAGGCGCGTCCGCTCGAACTTGGCCTCGCGGATGGTGACGACACCCGTTTGGAGCTCGACGTCGTCGCGGTCGAGGCCGGCCGCCTCGCCGACGCGCATGCCGGACACGGCGAGCAGCCCGAACAGCGCTTCATAGGTGGCTGCCCGCAGCGGCAAAGGGAGTGTCCTGGCGCCATCGAGGAGCCGGTCGATGTCTTGCTGAGACCACAGGTAGGGGGCGGGGCGGTGGCGTCGGGCGGGGAACACCCCCATTGGTGGCACCTCGGTGGCCGGCTCGATTGTCTGCATGTAGCGGGCGAAGCTGCGCGCCACCGCCAGGCGAGCAGCCCAGTGGTTCGGGCGGGCGTGGGCGGGAAGACGGGCCCAGGAGATCGCCAGTTCACTGGTGATGGTGGGTGAGCCGGCCGCTTCCAGGTAGGCGACCAGTTTCGGGAGGAGGTGACCGGCCCGTTCCAGCTTGTAGCCCAGAGCGCGACGCAACCGCAGGTAGTCCTCGACGTGACCCGATAGTGCGCTCATCGCGACTCACCTCCCGGCCAGGGCTGGGCCAGCAGGCGGAGCCGATCGAGATCCACCCGGGCATAGATCGCCGTGGACTGCAGGCTGCGATGGCGTAGCACCTGGGCGATCTGGGGAAGTGGGACCTGCGCGGCCACCATCTCGCAAGCCGTCGTGTGGCGCAGACGGTGCGAACCGACCTCGGCCACGCCCGCCCGGCGACAAGCCCGCCGCACCGTCGAGGCAACCGTGCCCGCCGCGATCGGCTCGAACGGTGCCCTGGCCCGCAAGAACACCTCTCGCCGCTCGCTGTCCGGACGGCCCCGGGTGAGGTAGCCGGCGATGGCCTCGCCGACGTCGGCAGGTAACGGGAGCCGGTCGGAACGGGCGCCCTTGCCCACCACGACCAGCTCGCCGGCCCGCCAGTCGATGTCTTCGAGCCCGATGCCTGCCACCTCGCCCCGGCGCAACCCCAGCCGCAACAGCGTGATCAGCACCGCGTAGTCACGACGACCGATCGCAGTGCGGCGATCGCAGGAGGCCAACAGCGCAGCAGCCTCATCGGCGGCGATCCCCCTCGGCAGCAACGAACGCCGCCGACCGGTGACCGCCAACGCGGCCTGCGACAGGTCGACCTCGACGAGGCCCTCGATGAAACAGAAGCGAAGGAAGGCGCGAAGCCCGGCCACGAAGTTCTGGGTCGCGCTCACCGACACCGTCGCCGACCGGTCCAGCACCGACGCGGTGACCTCCGCCGGCGTCACCTCCCTGAGTTCCCCGGAAGCCAGCCCGGTCACGAACCTTGTCACATGCGCCACATAACCGCGCATGGTGCCCGCCGACAGGCCGCGTTCTGACAATACGTAGCTCCCGAAGGAGTCCATGAGCGCCTCAGTGGGCGATGGCATCGCCAAGATCGCCGCTGGGGCCACACCCAACTCGCGCAACAGCTCGAGCAAGCAGACCAGGCCCGGCCGTGACAACGAGGACCGGCCACCACCGCTGGCGCGCCGCACGCTCACGAAGGCATCGATGCGCGCCTCGCTCAGCTGCTCGATGACCAGACCCTCGGCCTCGAGCCAACGACTCATCTGAGCCACCTGCCGCTCAAGGCTCACAACCGACAGCCGCGTGTAGCGCCGCTCCTTCAGCCGCTCTCGATACTGGTCGGCGAACGGGGCCAGTGGCCCCGTCATCAGGACCCTGCTGACCCTGCTTGTCGTCCTCGACATGATCGTCTCCTTCTCTCGGAACTGAGAAGGAGACGATGACCACCGCCGCCCGCGTTATGCCAACAGGAACCGCCCAATCACCATGCACCGCAAGGGTTCCCGCACCCAGGTCGGCATAACGCGGACGTCGGCATAATCGTGCTTGGGGGTATCCACTTAACCGGCCTTCGGGCGGGTAGTCTCTGGACGTGGCTCCCGTTCTCCGGGCCGGCGCCCACTACCCCAGGGCGACT
>JAENWR010000095.1 GCA_016649895.1 Acidimicrobiia bacterium
CCAGGCGATGCGCCACGCCTCGGCCATCGACGCCGGCTTCTCCTCGGTTGCCGCGGTGACGGCGTCGGCACCGTGCACCGTGCGCTCGTGGAACCCTCTGATCGGATCCTTCAGTCGGAGCGCCAGAACGACGAACACGAACGTGGGCAGGGCGAACACCATGAACGGTGTCTGCCACGAGAAGTAGTAGACGAGCGAGGCGGCCATGAGGGGGCCGGCGAACTGTCCGATCGAGTTGGCGGCGCTGTGCACCGCGAACGCGGCCGGCCGCACGTCGACGGGGTAGTAGTCGGCGATGAGCGGCCGGTGGGTGGCTCCGGTGACGGCGCGACCGAGGTTGGCGGCACCGCGCACCGCGCCCAGCATCCAGATGTTGCTGAGGTAGCCCGCTATCGCCGTGAGGAACGAGGCGACCCCCCACGTGGCGGCACCGCCGGCGGCGATGCGGGTGCGGCTGCGACGGTCGGCCAGCTGGGCGAGTGGGATCTCGAGGAACAACACGAAGAACCCGACGACCGACGTGAGGGTGAGGATGCCCTGGATGTCGAGGTCGAAGTGCGTGCGGATCTCGGGGATGAGGAGGTTGAACGCCTCGCGGTCGAGCTCGTCGACCAGGTTGAGGCCGAACAGCACGAACAGTGGGAAGACCGGGCCGCCTTGGGTGACGTTCGACGGCTTCCAGTCGGCGAGGCGTTCCTTGAAGGGCCGCTTCGGCGTTGCCACACCCTGAGCGTCGTCGGCGGCGGGCGCGGTGGGGGTCTGCACGGTCATCGGGCTCGACCTCCTCGGCCGGCGGCATCGGCAGGTTCGTCATCGGGCGGGAGCAGCTGTTCGGACACCTCGGTCATCGCCTCGGCGGCATCGCCAGGCTTGCGCGAGGCCCGAGCCGCGGCGCTGGCGGCGCGCTGGGCATCCATCAGGTCGGCCATCTGGCGGACGAACTCCATGCCCTTCTCCGCACCGGTGGTGATGTTGTCGAGGTCGGCGGCGTCGGCGAAGAGGCTCGGCACCATGATGTTGTGACGCTTCGCCACCCACTTGAGGTAGCCGTCGCGGCCCTTGTAGACGAGCGACGCCAGCCCGCCGGGCAGTGCGATGAGCACGGCGAGGAGGCCGAGGCCGCTGGCGAAGAACACCAGCTGGCTGGGCAGGTAGGCCGCTGAGCCCTTGACGTAGAGGGCACCGACCAAGGCACCGGGCAACGAGCCGAGACCGCCGATGACCACCATCGTGAACGCGGCGAGGCTCTCGGTGGCGGCGTATGGCTGGGTGCCGAGCGAGCGCTGGTGGTGCACGAACACCGAGCCGGCGACTGCGGCGATGAACCCCGACATGGCGAAGGCCGTGAGCTTCGCCCGGACCAGGTTGATGCCGTAGGACTGGGCGCCTCTCTCGTTCTCGCGCACCCCGATGAGCACGCGGCCCGTTCGCGACCTGCGGACCTGTCGGGCCATGAGCGCGACGAGCGCGAAGACGGCGAGAACGAAGTAGTAGTACTGCCGCTCGGTGGCGATGGGGATGGCGCCGAACAGGTCGTTGCGGTCGATGCGCCCCTGGGGGAGCCACCAATCGAACCGCGCCGACAAGAAGTACTCGGCCGATGCCTGGGCGAAGGCCAGGGTGGTGACGGCCAGGAACAGCCCTCGCAGCCGCAGCGCGGGCAGGCCGATGATGACGGCGAGAACCGCACCGACCAGGCCCGAGATCAGGATGGCGATCGAGATGTCCCACCCGAGGCGCGTCGTGATGGCCCCGCCGACCGCGGCACCGAACCCCATGAAGGCGATCTGGCCGAGGCTCACCTGCCCGGCCCACCCGGTGAGGATCACGAGCGAGATGGCGACCATGGCGTAGATGAGGATGCTGCCGGCCAGGTTGATGTTGCTGACCGAGACGAGGAACGGGAGGGCGAGGGCGAGGACCACGCCGACCGCGGCGAGCCCGCGGGTGAGCAGGAGCACCTCGGGCAGCTTCGAGAGCTCGGGCGGGATGGGCCGGACGTCGGCGACGGCCTGCCAGTGCGACTGCTCGTCGGTGCGGGCGAGCTTGCCGCGCCGCTGCACGAGCAGGACGCCGAGGATGATGAGGAAGATGATCGGGGCGACGAGCACTCGCTGGCCGGTGTCCCAGAAGATCGCCTGTTCGAGGACGCCGATGCCGACGGCCCCGAAGAAGATCATCGTGAGGTTCTCCATGCGGCCGATGACGCATGCCGCCAGGGCCCGGATGAGGATCGTGGGACCGAGGGCCGAACCCAGCGACAGCCCGATCACCCCGGCCCGAAGGAAGAGAGCGGCGAAGCCGAGGATGCTGGCGATCACCCACACGATCGTCTGGATGCGCTTCACGGGGATGCCGAGCAACATCGCCCGGTCGGCACTCTCGGCGCTGGCACGCACAGCGATGCCGATGCGGGTGTAGCGGAAGAAGGCGGCGAGGCTGGCCACCGAGGCGACGATGGCGACGATGGCGACGACATCGAAGGCGTGGAAGGTGGTGCTGCCGATGGAGAACTTGAGGTCGAAGGGCTGCGGAAGACGGGCGTTGATGTCCTCGAGAGCGAAGACGCCCGGCCAGTAGTTGTTGAGCAGGCGGGGGATGACCAGTCCGAGGCCGGCGAGGGCTTGGGCCATGCCGATGGTGGCCACGGTGAGGATGAGGCGGGGCGCGTTGGTGAAGCGCCGGATGATGAGGAACTCGAGCAGCGCCCCGACCACGATGGCGCCGGCGATGCCGATGGGCAGTGCCAGCAGCAGCGGGATGCCCGGCCCGGTGATGAGGATGATGGTGAACGCCGTTGGCACGACCCCCAGGTCGGCCTGGGCGAAGTTGATGATGCGGTTGGCCCGGTAGACGAGGGCGATGCCGATGGCGATGAGCGCGGTGAGTCCACCGACGATGACGCCCTTGAGCAGCTGCCCGGTGGGGGTCGGGAACATGACCAGCTGCACCGCGTAGATGGCGGCGGCGCCGGCGATGATGGTGGCGGCGCTGCGGGTGCGATCGGAGCTCCGCAACGCCAGCGATGCGCCCCGTGTGGGCACCGCCGATGTCACTCGGCGTCCTCGGCGTGGCTCTCGAACACCCACACGCCGCGTTCCCTGGACAGCTCATCGTCGGGGCGCATCGACGCCGACACGAACAAGACGGCGAACTGACCGGATTCCTCACCCACCGCGAACACGACCGTGCCCTCGACGGTGCCGCCGGCGGGGACGGCGTCGTCGGTGAGCTGGCTGATGTCGGCGACGTTGGTGGTGTTGGAGATGGTGCCGTCGGGCTTCTCGATGCGCCAGTCCGAGCGGTCGTAATCGATGTCCTTGCTGGTGGTGTTCTCCATCCGCACCACGGCCTCGATGTAGCCGCGGCTGTCGATCTCGCTGTACTCGGCCACGCGCTTCACCGAGACCACGGTGACCTCCAGGTCGTACACCTTGTGGGTGTCGCCGAGCTGGCCCTCGATGTCGCCTTCCTCGCGGTTGTCGCGATCGACCTCGATGGTGGAGGTGGGGTCGGCGGTCTGGCTGAAGGCCCCGCACGCGGTGACGCCGAGCAGCGCCGGCAGCATGATCGCCACCACGCCTCTGCGCCACCGCCTCGCGCTCGGGTACGCCACTTCTGGGCGCTCGCGCCTCGCGTTCATGTTCCCCCCTGGGCTCTGTTGCTGCGTCATCCGTCGACATCTGGGATCAACGAGATCGATCTGTCCGGTCGTGACGTTCGCCACACGATAGTCTGCGCGCAGCCGGCCACGCAGCACGGCGGCGACACCAACATCACCACGGGGGGAATGCAGTGGAAGAACGACCCAATCAGAGGTCAGCGATAGCGCGCTACTGGCCGGTGCTGGTCGTCGGGGTGGTCATCCTGGCGGTGGCAGCGTTCGGCATCTTGAGCGGCGGCGACGACGACGACGGTGACACGGCCGAACCGGTCACCACCGAAGCCACCGGCGGCGACGACGATGCGGGCGACGACGGCGACGATCCCGCCACCGACGACGCGATGAGCGCACCCGACTGCGATCCCGAGACCGGTCGCATCATGGTGCCCACGCTGCTGGCGCCCAACTGCGTGCCGCTGTGGGATGAGACCGCCGACAACGGCGGCGCCACCCACACGGGCGTCACGGCCGACGAGATCACCCTGGTGATCTACGACGGACCCGACACCGACGAGACCCAGATCGTCCGCGAAGCGGGGGGCACCGACACGATCACGCCGGAGGAGGTGACCAGCAACCGGGAACGGGTGGTCGAGGCGTACCAGGCCCTCTACGAGACCTACGGTCGCACCGTGGTTCCCATCGTGATGGAGACCGCGGCCGAGAGCGACGACGAGGTAGGGGCTCGGGCCGACGCCATACGGGCCGCCGACGAGCTGGGCGCCTTCGCCGTCATCGGCGGTCCAGCCGGCACCACGGCCTTCGCCTCCGAGCTGGCGAGCCGCGGCGTGCTCTGCTTCTGCACGGCGAGCCTTCCCCAGGAGCGCTACGAGGAGTGGGCACCTCACGTGTGGCCGGGACTCATGTCGTCCACCCAGGCCTACGTTCACCGGGCCGACTTCATCGTCGACCAGTTGGCGGGCAAGCCGGCCGAGTTCGCCGGCGACGAGGCCCTCCAGACCCAGGAGCGGAAGTTCGGGCTGGTGTGGTACGAGACCGCCGACGGCGCCTATGCCGACGGCGTTCGGTTCTTCAAGGAGCAACTGGCCGAGGACGGCATCGAGCTGGAGCTCGACATGGCGTACATCTACGGTACCGGCGCCACACTCGACGAGGACGCCCAGACGATCATCGTCCGCATGAAGGACGCAGGCGTCACGTCGGTCATCTTCGCGGGTGACCCCTTCATGCCGACGTCGCTCACCAACCAGGCGACGGCGCAGGACTACTGGCCGGAGTGGATCATCACCGGCTCCACCGGCACCGACTCGTCGGCCCTGGCCCGCCGCTACGACCAGGAGCAGTGGGCCAACGCCTTCGGCATCTCGCTCCTGCTGCCGACCCTGGATCCTGAGATGCTCCAGCAGGAGGGCAACCTCGTCTCGTGGTTCCACGGCGAGGAACTGTCGAGCTACCCGAGCATCTACGACGTAGGGCGGCTGTTCACCGGCATCCACCTGGCAGGGCCCGAGCTCACGCCCGAGACCTTCCGCGACGGCATGTTCAGCTTCAAGCCAGTGTGGGGGCACCCCACCGAGTACGGGGTCTCCTACGGCCAGGACATCTGGGACTTCGACGACTACACCGGAGCCGACGACATCAAGGTGATCTGGTACGACCCCGAGACGGCTGATCCCACCGTCGAGACCGATCCGCCCCTCGGCGTCTACCGCTACGTCGACGGCGGCAAGCGGTACCTGCCGGGCGAGATGGGCGACATCGGCGAGTTCTTCAACGAGGAGGGCACGGTGATCTGGTTCACCGAGCGCCCCGAGAGCGACATCCCGCCGCGGTACCCGCCCCGCACCAGTCGCGAGGGCTAGCGCCGGCGGCTCTGGCCGCACCACCCAATGCCCCGGAGGGGGCTGACCACTGGTCGGCCACCTCCGTCGCGTCCGGGCCCGGGCGCCGGTTGGCACTGTTGTTCTGGGCGCGGTGGGGTACGGGGGCCGTTTCTGGACGCACCCGAAACCTGAGTGGGTTGGGCACTGTTGCTCTGGGCGCGGTGGGGTACGGGGGCCGTTCGTGGACGCACCCGAAACCTGAGTGGGTTGGTGCTCAGGCGCTGGTGGGCTGGTGCTCGCCGGCGTGCTCGCCCGAGGTGTGGCGCTCCCAGGTGGCGTACATCTCGGCGTACTGGCCGCCCTGCGCGACGAGCTCGTCGTGGCTGCCGAGCTCGACGATGCGGCCGCGGTCGACCACGGCGATGCGGTCGGCGCGCATGGCGGTGGAGAGCCGGTGGGCGATAATGATGGCCGTGCGGCCCTCGAGCAGGGTGTCGAGCGCCCGTTCGATCTTCGATTCGGACCGCAGGTCGAGGTTGGACGTGGCCTCGTCGAGCACGAGCACTCGAGGCCGGGCCAGGAAGGCTCGGGCCAGCGCCAGGAGCTGGCGCTCGCCGGACGACAGCGAGACGCCGCGCTCGTGGCATGGCGTGTGGATGCCCTGGGGCAGCCGCTCGACCAGATCCTCGATGCCGACCGCCCGGCACGCTTCGAGCACCTCGTCGTCGGTGGCCGCGGGGCGGGCGAAGGCGATGTTGTCGCGGATGGACCCTCCGAAGAGGAACGGCTCCTGGGGCACGATGCCCAGCTGGCCGCGCAGCGACTCGAGCGTGACGTCGCGCAGGTCGTGGCCGTCCATGCTGACCGACCCGCGGGTGGGGTCGTAGAAGCGGGTGACCAGGCTGGCGATGGTGGACTTGCCGGCGCCGGTGGGGCCGACCAGGGCGAAGATCTCGCCCTGGCGGATGGTGAGATCGACGTCGGTGAGGACGGGCGAGCCGGGCACGTAGGCGAACTCGACGTCGTCGAAGCGGATCTCGCCCTGGATCGGGGGCAACACGACGGCGTTGCGCTGCTCGGCGGTGGCCGGTTCGCTCTCGAGCAGGTCGGCCAGCTTGTCCATGGCCGCCTGGCCCTTCTGGTACGTGTTGTAGAGGTTCACCAGCTGCTGGATCGGGGCGAAGAAGGCGCTGAGGTACAAGATGAAGGCGGTGAGCTCGCCCGGGTCGAGGTCGCCGTCGAGGACCATCCGCCCGCCGATGAGCAGGATCATGGCCTGGCCCGCGATGCCGACGACCTCGGTGCCGCCGCCGTAGACCGCCCCGACCTTGGCCGTGTAGTCGTTGGCCTCCCGATAGGTACCGGCGATGTTGCGGTGCTCGGCGATGTTCTGGCGCTGGCGGTTGTGAGCGGTGACGATGCGCACGCCCGAGAGGCTCTCCTGGAGGTGGGCGAGCACGTCGGCGATGCGGTCGCGCACCGCGGCGTAGCCGCGGTCGGACGCGCTGCGGAACCAGAGGGTCATCACCAACATGAACGGCACGATGATGAGCAGCGTGATGACGGCGAGTCGCACGTCGTAGGTGAAGAGGAAGGTGACGACGACGATGAGGGTGAGGCCCTGCACCACCATCTGGATGAGGCCCTCGTGGAACAGCTGGGTGAGGCTCTCGATGTCGCTGGTCATCCGGCTCATCAGGCGGCCGGCCTTCTCCTCGGTGAAGAAGCCCACGTCGAGGCGCTGCAGGTGCGAGAACACCCGGACGCGCAGCGAGTACATGAGGCGCTCGCCGACGCGACCCGACCACGCCACCCGGGCGCGTCCGGCGCCGATGTTGACCACGATGCTGAGCAGGTAGATGGCCGACACCACCACCAGGACGCGCTTGTCGCCCTCGGCGCCACCGAATCCGATGCCGTCGTCGATGCCGATCTGGGTGAGTGCCGGGCCGGCCTGCATGGCCACGGTCTCGACGGCGACGAGGCCGAGCGCGCCCACGAGTGCCAGCCAGTGCGGGGCCAGGAGCGTGCGCAGCCGCAGGCGCCGGCGGTCGTAGTCGGAGTGGCTGAACGGCACCTCCGGCGTCTCGGTGTCGGGCTCGGTCGCGAGCAGATCGTCGACCTTTGCCTGCAGCTCCGGCGGGATGCCGGCGAACGGCAGGCCCGACGCGGCCGCCCCGCCACGTGCTGCGGCGAACGCACCGCCGCCGCCTGCGCCTGCGCCTCCCATCATCCCCATCAGTTCCCCCCTCCGAGGCCGCCGGGCATGGTGCCGGGCGCATCCGGCCCCGCTCCGGCGCCAGCTCCCATGCGGCGTTGCACCTTCTCCATGGCGGCGGCGCGCTCGGCCTGGACCTTGGCCCTCGCCTCCTGCGCAGCGGCACGCGCCGCCTGATCTTCCTCAAGGTGGGCGAGGACCGCCGAGTAGCGGGGCTCGTCACGCATCAGGTCGGCGTGGGTGCCGCTGGCGACGACCCGGCCGTCTTCGAGGAGCGCAACCCGGGTGGCCAGGCTGATCGTCGACAACCGGTGGGCGATGACGAGCGTGGTGCGGTCCTCCATGAGGGTGCTGAGGGCGCGGTGGATCCGCTCCTCGATGCCGACATCGATGGCGCTGGTGGCATCATCGAGGATGAGGATCTTGGGGTTGACCAGGAGCGTTCGGGCGATGGCCAGGCGTTGGCGTTGGCCTCCGGAGAGGGTGTAGCCCCGCTCGCCGACGAGGGTGTCGTACCCGGCAGGCAACCGGTCGATGAACTCGGCCGCGTTGGCGGCGGTGGCGGCGGCGACGATCTCGTCGTGGGTGGCGTCGGGCCGTCCGTAGGCGATGTTGTCGCGGATCGAGCTGGAGAACAGGAACGGCTCGTCGAGGACCATGCCCACATGCGCACGGAGGCTGGCGAGGGTGAGGTCGCGGATGTCGATGCCATCGATGCGCACCTCTCCGGAGCGCACGTCGTAGAAGCGGGTGAGCAGGCGGGCGACGGTGGACTTGCCGCTGCCGGTGCGCCCGACGAGCGCCACGGTCTCGCCCGGCTCGATCTCGAGGTCGAACCCCTCGAGCACGTTCGGGCCCTTGGCGTAGCCGAAGGCGACGTCGCGGTACGACACCCGACCCTCGGGCTCGACCAGGTCGACGGCGTCGGGCCGATCGACGATGTCGGCCTGCTCGTCGAGGATCTCGTAGATGCGTGCGGCGGACGCGGCCGAGCGCTGGCTCATCATCATCAACATGCCCACCATGCGGAAGGGCGCCTGGAGCATCACCACGTAGATGGTGAACGTGATGATGTCGCCCGGCTGGATCGCACCGTCGATGGCGAGGAAGCCGCCGTACAGCAACACGATGGCGGTGCCGACCCGGGGGAGGTTCTCCATGATCGGGGCGAACTGGGCCCGCAGGTCGATCTGCTTGGTGGTCGCCCAGCGGAGCCGGTCGGCGGCACGAGCGAGCACGTTGACCTGCTGCTGCTCGGCGGCGAACGACTTGATCACCCGGGCCCCGCTGACGTTCTCCTCGACCACGGTGGCGACATCGGCGGTGCGGGCCTGGACGACCCAGGAGATGGGGAACATGAACGACCGCATGCGGAGCCCCACCAGGAACACGAACGGCAGCGGCAGGAGGGCCACGAGGGTGAGGGGGACGTGCACGGTGAGCATGAGCCCGAACGCCATCACGAACGAGATCACCTGGAGGCCGATCATGGGTGCGAACGTGAGGAACATCTGCACCGAGCGGATGTCGGAGTTGGCCCGGGAGATCAGCTGGCCCGATTGCACCCGGTCGAAGAACGAGAACGACATGCGAGCGAGGTGCTCGTACATGGTGACGCGCAGGTCGTACTCGAGGCCGTAGGCGACCTGGAACAAAAAGAGCCGCGAGCACACCTGGGCCACTCCGCGGAGGGCCGCCAGGGCGAAGAGCACCCAGATGAAGGGCATGAGCTCCGACGTCTTGTCGTAGAGCACCTCGTTGATGGCGACCCCGACGATGCGCGGGACGGCCACCTGGGCCACCATCGCCACCGCCGACAGCACCATCGCGGTGATGAACACACCGCGCCGGGCCATGAGGATCGGCTGCATGCGCCGGATCCAGCCCTTGGACGGATCGGGGTCGATCTGCGCCTTGGGAGCGGGGTGGCGTTCCTCGACGGCGAACGGCTCGTAGGGGGAGTGGGCGACCTCGCCGTCGCGGGTGGCCAGGCGTTCGATGTCGCGCTCGATGGTGTTGGTCACGAGGCCACCTTCCTCTGGCGCCCGGCCTTCAGCGCCTGTCCCCAGAGCTCGAGCCCCTGGTTCACTGTGACCACTTCGTCGTCGGTGAGCTCGCCCACCATCCAACCGGCCAGGCGCTCCTGGATGGCGGCGTCGGCGCGGGCCACCGCCTGGATGCCGGGCTCGGAGATCTGGTGGGTGACCCGGCGTCGGTCGCAGGGGTCGGTCTCGCGCACCACGAAGCCGCGTGTGGCCAACCCGTCGACGAGCGCGGTGAGGCTCGGACGGGTGACCGCCAGCTTGTCGGCGAGGGCAGTGGCGGCGGCCGGTGCCTCGGAGAGGTAGACGAGGAGGCGATACTGGGAGGGCGAGAGCTCGGCGTCGTGAAGGGCGACCTCGACGCTCTTGGCGAGGACGGCGGCGGCACGGGCGGCGTCGCGGGAGATTGCTTCGACAGGCACATAGTTAGTTTGCCCGAACTATTCGTCGGATCGCAACAACGTTCGATCGGGCGCGGGACGGACCCCGCTCCGACACCTCGGCGGCGTCGGTGCGGGGCCTGTCGGGCACCACCTGTGGATCAGACGAACGCCGAGGCGAACACCAGCGACACGATGGTCATGACCTTGATGAGGATGTTCATGGACGGCCCGGAGGTGTCCTTGAACGGATCACCCACGGTGTCGCCCACCACGGCGGCCTTGTGGGGCTCGGAGCCCTTGCCACCGTGGGCGCCGGCCTCGATGTACTTCTTGGCGTTGTCCCACGCGCCACCGGCGTTGGCCATGAAGATGGCGAGGCAGAAGCCGGTGACCAGAGCGCCGGCCAGGAAGCCGCCGAGGGTGTCGACGTCGATGAAGCCGATGACGAGCGGGACCACCACGGCGAGCGCACCGGGGATGATCATCTCGCGCAGCGATGCCTTGGTGGAGATGGCGACGCAGCGGGCGGAGTCGGGCTTGACGCCCGGGAGACCCTCGCGCAGGCCGGGGATCTCCCGGAACTGACGACGCACCTCTTCGATCATGGCGTTGGCGGCCCGGCCCACCGCGTCGATGGTGAGCGACGCGAACAGGAACGGAAGCATGGCGCCGAGGAAGAGACCGACGAACACGTCGACCTCACCCACGTTGAGCGACAGGACGAACGTGGGGTCGGCCTTGGTGAGGGCCTCCTCGAACGTCTTGAACAGCGCCAGCGCGGTGAGTGCCGCCGAACCGACGGCGAACCCCTTGGCCACCGCAGCGGTGGTGTTGCCGAGGGAGTCGAGGGCGTCGGTGACTTCGCGGACCGACGGGTCGAGCCCGGCCATCTCGGCGATGCCACCGGCGTTGTCGGCGATCGGGCCGTAGGCGTCGACCGAGACGACGACCCCGGTCGTGGCGAGCATGCCCACCGCGGCGACGGCGATGCCGTACACGCCGAGACCTTCGGCCGCCTGCTCGCCACCCCAGTAGGCGATGAGCACGCCCACCGCGATGAGGAGCACCGATGCGGTGACCGACATCATCCCGGCCGAGATGCCACCGAGGATGGTGGTGGCGGGGCCGGTCTCGGACTGCGCAGCGATCTTCTTCACCGGCGCGTACTGGTCGGACGTCCAGATCTCGGCGACCTTGCCGATGCCGAAGCCGACGACGAGCCCACCGAGGACCGAGACGGGGATGCCCCACCAGTTCTCGAACAGGTCGGTGTCGCCGAAGATCCAGAGACCGGCGAGCACCGTGCCGACGACGGTGATGGCCATGGCGACGTTGGTGCTCATGTGGAGCGCCTTCGACAGCGCGTGGGCGTCGGTGCTGGCGCCGCCCTTCACCGTGAACGAGCCGATGATCGACGCCACCATGCCGATGGTGGCGATGAGCAGCGGGAACATGATGAGGTTGATGGTGCCGACGTTGCCCGCCTCGGCCGCGGTGATGCCAGCGCCGGTGAAGGCGGTGAGGGCGATGGGGGCGACGAGCGAGCCGGCATAGGACTCGAACAGGTCGGCGCCCATGCCGGCGACGTCGCCGACGTTGTCGCCCACGTTGTCGGCGATGGTGGCGGGATTGCGAGGATCGTCCTCGGGGATGCCCGCTTCGACCTTGCCGACCAGGTCGGCACCGACGTCGGCCGCCTTGGTGTAGATGCCGCCGCCGACGCGCGAGAACAGCGCGATGGTGGATGCGCCGAGGCTGTATGCGGTGATGATCTCGAAGGCGTCCTCGGCTTCGAGCACGTCGACGACCAAGATGTAGACGAGCGCCAGGCCGGCGAGGGCGAAGCCGGCCACGGTGAAGCCCATGACGGCGCCGCCCTTGAAGGCCAGCGGCAATGCCTTGCCCGGTCCCTGCTTGGCGGCCTCGGTGGTGCGGGCGTTGGCCAGGGTGGCCACCGTCATGCCGACGTAGCCAGCACTTGCGGACAGCACCGCACCGAACACATAGGTCGCCGCGCCCAACGGGGCCACGAAGACGGCCACGAGCACGGCCATGATCACCACGAAGACGGCGACGTAGGTGTACTCCTGGCGGAGGAACGCCTTGGCCCCGTCCTGGATGGCGACCATGATCTCGACCATCCGGGGATCGCCCGGGCTCTCCTTCTTCACTGCGCTGAAGTAGAACGCCGCGAGGCCGATGGCCGCGAGGGCGCTCAACAGCGCGAGCAGGGGGATGTAATCCACTATCTCACTCCGTTGGTTGTGGTTGGGTAGCCGGTTGCTTCTGGACGAACACCTGGTTGGCGACGGTGCGCCCCAGTGATCGGTCGTTGCCGTCGACGCGCACCAAGATGGGCCCGTCGAACGGTTCTCTCTCGCGCACCTCGACCCGCACGCCGGGCCGGAGCCCGATGCTGGCGAGGTACTCGACCATGGCCGGGTCGGTCGACCCGGGGACCGCGACCTCGGCGGTGTCGCCGGGCTCGAGGTCGTACAGCGGGGGGAGCGGCGCCAGCTCGATGTCGGTGGCGGCCGGGATGGGGAACCCGTGCGGGCACGACGACGGCAGGCCGAGCACGGTGAAGATCCGTTGCTCGACCTCGTCGGGGAGGTCGTGCTCGAAGGTGGTGGCGAGGCGGTCGGCGTCGGTCCACTCGTAGCCGAGGACGTCGGCGAGGAACCGCTCGACGATGCGGTGGCGGCGGATGGCGGCCACGGCGGCGCCCCGGCCCGCATCGGTGAGGCTGACTCCCACGTAGGGCGTGTGGACGAGGATGCCTCGGTCGGCCAGGCGCTTGACGTGCGCCGTTGCCGTGGCCGGGGAGGTGCCCATGGCCTCGGCGAGGCTGCCGGTGTGGGCCACCTGGCCATCGGCGGAGGGTCGGCCGATGGTCTGGCGGTAGATCGCCTTCAGCATCTCTCGGTCGGACTTGCCGAGGTTCTCGGGCACCGGCGTTCCTCGACTCGCGGGGGAGCCAACTCGGGGTTTCAGCGTCGTGAAACTAGGTCCGGGGCGGTGGCGGGGTCAAGCACGCCCGAGGGGCCGATCAGGCCGGGGTGAAGAACGCAGCGATCGCGTCGATGAACCGGGCGGGGTCGGTGGAGCCCGCCATCTCACGCGCCGAGTGCATGGAGAGCTGGGCGACGCCGACATCGACGGTGGATACGGCAAGCCCGGCCGCGGTGATGGGCCCGATGGTGGACCCGCAGGCCATGTCGGTGCGGTGGATGTAGCGCTGGGTGGGCACCCCTGCCTGGTCGCAGGCGAGCTGGAAGACGGCGATGCTCTCGGCGTCGGTCGCGAAGCGCTGGTTGGCGTTCAGCTTGATGACAGGCCCCGCGTTGAGCGCGATGTGGTGGTCGGGCTCGTGGCGCTCGGCGTAGTTCGGGTGCGTGGCGTGGGCCATGTCGGAGGAGAGGAGCACCGAGCTGGCCAGGGCGCGCAGGTAGTCGGCGCGATGACCGCCGCGGACGATGACCGACTGCTCGAGGAGCCGGGGGAGGAGCGTGCTGGCCGCGCCCGTCGCCGTGGTGCTCCCGACCTCCTCGTGGTCGAAGAGGCACAGCACCGACACGACGTCGGACCGGTCGACGGTGGCGGCCCGTTCGAGCGCGGTGGCGCCGGCGTGGCACGAGAGGAGGTTGTCGAGCCGCGGCGCGAAGATCAGCTCGTC
>JAENWR010000048.1 GCA_016649895.1 Acidimicrobiia bacterium
GGGCATAGGTCTGGAATACTGTATTTGATTGCCGGTGAAGAGGCCCGCGACGTAGCCGCCGTGGCCCATGCTCGGCGGCCCGTGGTACTTGCCGGCGACATCGATCTGCATGTGGAGCGGTTCCCCCTGGTGAGTGGTTCGCGACGACCGCCGGGCCGCGAGTGGTCCGCAGATCGTACGGGGGAAGGGTGGTGCATCCGCCACTCCGCAGCTCGAAGTGGGTTGTGCAGCAGCTCGATGGGTGCGATGGTGCCCCCATAGACTTGTGAGATCTTTCCCCCGCCACCGGCGAATGTCGAGGTCCGAGGGGCCCCGTCGCCGTCCACCACGGAAGGAACCACATGCCTGGAAAGAAGCGCTCCGGTCGCCCCGGAGCCACGAGCGGACGGGTCACTCCCAAGGGCACCCGCCCCGAGGCCCCGAGGGCCCATCGAGATCCCCGGCCCGACGCCCCACCTGCCGCTCCGGCGGCAGGGGCACCACCCGTCCCCGATCGTGCCCGCAACTTCGTGCCCCCGAGCACGGGTCGCACTGGCCACCGTGGCAACCGCTAGCACCACGATGGGGGCGGAGAGCCCGAGGTGGGAGTCGAACCCACGACCTGACGCTTACAAGGCGCCTGCTCTGACCAACTGAGCTACCCGGGCGTGCACGAGGTGCGGTGCGCAGCGTATCGGCCGTGCGGGAACCCGTCCCCCAGCGTGGGGGTGCTTGCATCCCGGGGCCGGAACCGGCAGTCTGCTCGCAATGGCACTCACCGAACGGGATCGCGCGATCCTCGACTTCGAGCGGTCCTGGTGGTCCGAATCCGGGCCGAAGGAACTGGCGATCCACGACCGGTTCGAACTGTCGACCAACCGCTACTACGAGATCCTCGGCGAGCTGCTCGACTCACCCGAGGCGCTCGCCCACGATCCGCTGGTGGTCCGCCGGCTTCGCCGCTTGCGCGATCGCCGGCGCCGAGAGCGCACCGAAGGCCGCACGGCCGCCGAGAGGACCACCCCATGAGCGCTGCACGAGCCGCGGGCCCCGCCCCCGCCAACGCCGCGGTACGCGGCGCCGCCCTCATCGTGGCGGCCATCGCCATCGGTGCGCTGCTGCTCGCTCAAGGTTTCTCCGACGATGGCGGCCTCATCGCCGCGACCCCCGACACCGACGACACCGCCACCGACGACGGCACCACCGAGCCCACCGATCCCGAGGCCGGCATCGACGACACCGACCCCGACGAGACGGTCATCCCGAGCACCGAGGCGGCACCGGTCGTGCGTCCTCCCGAGGAGACCCGCTACATCGTGCTCAACGGCTCTAGTGTCGACGGTGCGGCCGCCTCGGTGAGCACCGAGCTGGCCGCCCTCAACTACGTGGGCGCCGATCCCGGCGACGTCGGCCTGTCAGTGGAGACGAGTCAGATCTTCTACGTCGAGGGCTGGCAGGCCGAGGCCGAGAAGGTGGCCGCCGATCTCGGGGTCGGGCCCGAGCTCGCCGCTCCGCTGCCGGCGCCCTTCGAACTGCCCGACACCGGCGATGTCGGCATCATCGTAGTGCTCGGCACCGACGGGGTCATCAGCCCCTAAGTTCGGCAAATAGGTGAGATCCGGGGTGGGCCGGATCGGTTGCCTCTCTGGCGAACTGGACGCCGTTGCCAGCGTCCCGTCCAAATCTGACGTCCCCGTCCGCAAGGGCGGGGGCTGTTTGGTTCCGGCCTCAAGCAACTGCTGCCATCCCAGCGTGAGCTGGCATGGTCTTGCGCGGTCTCGGCTCGGCGTTTCCTGTCTCCGGTCGTAGCCCGGCGACATCTTGCTGTTCTGCTGGCTGCTCGAGGATCCGTGTGGCTTCCCGGGCGATGTTGCGTGCCGCGTTCACGTCCCGGTCCAGGGACATGGCGCAGCGGGAGTCGTCACAGATGAAGGTGCGCACATGCAGGGCCAGCTTGGCTTTCACCAGCCCACATGCGGAGCACGTCTTCGACGACGGGTAGAAGCGATCGACGGGTTGAAGGATGCTGCCGTGGTCGAGGGTCTTGTAGTCGAGCTGGCGGCGCAGCTCGCCGAGGGATGCGTCAGCGAGCGCACGGCCGAGGCGGCGTTTGCGGTTGCTCATGCCTGCCAGGTTGAGGTCCTCGACGGCGACCACATCGAAGCCCCCGGCCAGAGCGTTCGTCAGGTGGTGCAGGTGCAGGGCTCGGGTCTTGGCGATCCGGCCGTGGAGACGGGCCCGGCGGTCGAGGAGCCGCCGCCGGTTGCGCGAGCCCTTCTCGCAGCGCGCGATCGCCCGGTCGAGACGGGTCAGTCGGCGCAGGTGGCTCTCGAGCGCCCTCGGGTTGGTCACACACCCGTCGTAGTCGGTGAGCCCGGGCACCGGCCGGGACAAGGTGGCGAGGTGCTTCACTCCGGCGTCCACGCCGATCGTCCCGCCGTAGCGCTGACGCGGCTTGGGGACCGGCCTGGCGTCGAACTGGTAGCGGACGAGCATGCTCGCCTGCCAGCGACCGCCGCGCTTCGCGACCGTGACCTTCTGGATGCTGGCCCGACCCTGCTCGATGAGGCGGTACAGCCGCCGGGTTGAGGTGGTCGTGTGCAACCAGGCGAGCTCGCCTCGTCGCCGCTTCACCACCGGGTCTGCGGTCGACCGGGGGAGCATGAGTCGGATGGCGTGGCGGTTCTCGTGCAGCCACGACAGCTGGTGGTTGAGCTCCACGAAGCTCACCGACGGCACGGACTTGTTGCGCTTCTTGAACCGGGGGAACCCGACCCGGCGCCCCTTGCGCTCACCGCTGCGGGACTTGGACCAGTTCTCCAACGCCTGGGAGGCGTCGACGATGCCGGACCGGAAGGCATGCATCGACACCTCCCGCCACCACGGCGCCACCTCGCCCTTCACGCTGTTCCACAACGTGCCCAGGCGCTTCGCGTTCCACGGCACCGACGGCGTCAGCTCGGCCTCGGGGACGCCGGCCTCCCGTTCGGCTCGGCGCGTCTCGAGGTTCCCCTTCACGCTGGCGAGCACCCAGTTGTACGCGAACCGACGAGCCCCGCAGTACGACATGAGGAGCCGTTCCTCCGAGGGGGACACATCGAGAGGGAACACCACCGCTCGCGTCACGAACCCGTCCTCAGACATGCATCCCGTTGTGCGCAATGGGTGTGACAGGTATCGGAGGTCCGGCTCGCCCACCCCGATCACACGCACTTGCCGAACTGGTCAGTCCCGGAGTCGTCGCCCCAGGGTGCCGGTGGGCCACCATGGTCGGATGCGAGTGGTCGCCGCGCCCGACAAGTTCAAAGGAACCGCGACCGCCGCCGAGGTGGCCTCTGCGATCTGCGAGGCGGCGCGTACGGCCTCGTGGCGGTGCGATGCCGTGCCGATGGCCGACGGCGGCGAGGGCACCCTCGACGCGCTGGGCGGGGCCAACCGCGCCACGTTGGTCTCGGGGCCGCTCGGCGACCCGGTGCGGGCCGGGTGGCGGCTGGTGAAGGGGCACGCCGTCATCGAGATGGCGGCAGCCTCCGGCCTCGACCGGATCGGAGGGGCCGACGAGAACGATCCGATGGGCGCGTCCACCTCGGGCACGGGAGAGCTCATCTCCGCTGCTCTCGACGCCGGGGCACGCCACGTGCTCATCGGCATGGGTGGCTCGGCCACCACCGACGGAGGACTCGGTGCGCTCCGGGCGCTGTCGCCGTTCCCGCGCCTGCGTGGCGTCGAGCTCGTCGTGGCCTGCGACGTGACCACCCGCTTCCTCGACGCGGCCGAGGTCTTCGCTCCGCAGAAGGGGGCGTCGGCCAGCCAGGTGGCTCTCCTCCAGCGCCGGCTCGAACGGCTGGCCCAGATCTACCTCGACGAGCACGGGGTCGACGTGACCCAACTGGTCGGAGGAGGCGCGGCGGGTGGCCTGGCCGGAGGTCTTGCCGCCATCGGCGCCTCGCTCACCTCGGGTTTCGCTGCGGTGGCCGAGCAGCTCGAGCTCGAGGACATGATCGAGGGTGCCGACCTGGTGATCACCGGCGAGGGGTTCCTCGACGCCCAATCGTTCGACGGGAAGGTGGTGGGTGGGGTGGCCGAGATGGCCGCGACCCTCGACGTACCGGTTCTGGCCATCGCCGGCGAGGTCTACGACGGTGCCGAAGAACGGATCGACGCGGTGTCGCTGGTGCAGCGCTTCGGCGTCGACCGGGCCCGCGCCGAGCCGCTGGCGTGCGTGGCTGAGGTGGTGGCCGACCACCTGTCGAGTTGGTGAGCGGTCAGTTGCGGTCGAAGCGACGGCCAGCGGCCCAGCTGACGAGAGCCAGGATGACCACCACCGCGATCACGAACTTGGCGAGGCCGGCGATCACCCCGACAAGCCACATCACCAGGGTGAGCGCGCCGAAGACGGCCAGGCCACCGATGGCCACGGTGGCCGCCACGGGCATCTTGGAGTCGTTCGATGTGCGGACGGGTTTGTCCACGTGGACCTCCCACGGTCGGACGCTCTTCGAGCGCGGTCTCAGTGTAGGAGGCTCAGGTTCAGTGACGCAGGCGAACGATCGCTCGGGCCACCCGCTCGAGGGCGTCCTCGTTGGTGAGGACCGGCGGCTCGGCCGCTGCTCCCACGGCCACGAGGGCTTCATCGGCCGAGCACCCCGTGAGGTGCAACACCAGCTCGGCCAGCCGCGAGGCCTGCCAATCGGGTCGGTCGGTGTTGCCGGCGATGTCCATCAGTGCCGACTCATCCACGACGTTCCCCTCCTCTGGATCGAATGGGTCAGTTCGAATTGACCTGGGTCTCTAGGTCTTCGTCACGAAACGCCCTCGGCTTGAGCGATTCCCGGATGTACCCCCGCCGTCTCGACACTATGCAATCCCATATGTCGTATGGGCGCGGCGCTCGTCGAGCTGGGCGACGGGTGGCATCTGGCTGTGGTCGATCACCGCTGGTTCGACTCCCGGACGGGTCAGGACCGCGGGCTCAACCGCGAGTCCCGGATCGGCTCGCTGGAGCGCCGTGAACATGATGGCGGCGGCCTGCGGACCCAGCTCGTCGAGCGGTCGGTTCCGATGGATCCGACGTCCGAGGTCGACCTGCCCGATCGCCAGGGTGCCGAAGCGAGCGGCGATGTCGATGAGGAGCCCGAGCTCGACGCCGTAGCCACCGGCGAACGGCACCTGCTCGAGCACGTCGCGCCGCCCTCCGTACTCGCCGGCCAGGGGCTGCACGATGGGAGACAGGTGGGGAAAGAGCATGCTGACGAGTGGCCGGGCCACGAGCTCGGTGACCCGTCCGCCACCCGAGTCGTGGTGGTCGATCGGCCGGTCGTAGAACCCCTTCACGAACCCGAGGTCGTCGTGTTCGAGAAGCGGGGCCAGCACCCCGACCACGAATCGCACATCGAACTGACGGATGTCGGCGTCGCACCAGGTGACGATGTCGCCGTCGGTGACGTGGAGCGACTTCCAGAGGGCCTGCCCCTTGCCGGGCCCGAGCCCGAGGTCGGGGAGGATGTCGGCGGCCCTGACCACCCGAGCGCCCGCCGCGCCAGCCACCGCGGCCGTGTCGTCCTCCGAGTGGTCGTCGATGACGACGAGCTCGTCGACCAGGCCGGTCGAACGGACGAGCTCGGCGTGGATCGCCGCGACGATCGGGCCGATGGTGGCGGCCTCGTTGCGTGCGGGCAGGCACACCGAGATGCGTCGGGTGCCCTTGCGCTCGACGAGGCTCGACGCACGGGCATCGCGATGGTGGAAGGTCCGGATCATCGGCGCAGGCACCCGCTCATGGTCATCCACGCCGTGACGCCGGGCAAGATGGCGCCGTCTGCGAGCATGGCGCAGTGACCGATGCCGCACCCGATCCGACCCTGCGCTGCCGTGAGTGTGGCACCAACGCGTCGGCCGGCGGGCCGCAGTACTGCGCGCGCTGCTTCGGTCCGGTCGAGGTGATCCTCGCCCCGCCAACCGAGGGGGCAGCAGAGGTGCGCTCCGCCATCTCCAATGGTCCGGCATCGATCGCCCGCTACTCGCCGCTCCTCCCCCCGGGTATGGCCATCGGGGGATCCGGGGCCGGCTGGACGCCGTTGCGAGCGGCACCGGGTCTCTCCGCCGAGATCGGTCTCGCCGACCTCTGGCTGAAGGACGAGACGGCCAACCCCACCGGATCGTTCAAGGATCGCGTGGTCGACGCGGCCATTGCCCGCGGCCTCGCACAGGGGGCGCGGGTGGTGGCGTGTTCGTCGACGGGGAACCTGGCGCGAGCGGTCGCGCACGGTGCGGCGGCCCGCGGGTTGCGGGCGATCGTGTTCGTGCCCGACGAGCTTTCCGACGATCAGCGCGACGAGTTGGTGGGCTTCGGTGCCCACGTCGTCGTGGTGCGTGGCGGCTACGACAGCGTCAGTCGGCTCACGGCCGAGGCGGCGGCCGATCTGGGCCATTGGGCGTGGGTCAACGTGACCCTGCGTCCCTGGTACGAGCTCGGCGCCCGCACCCTGGCGTGGGAGATCTCCGAGCAGGCGGGGTGGACGTTGCCCGACCGGGTCGTGGTGCCGATGGCATCGGGAGCGCTGGCCCGGGCGCTGTTCGACGGGTTCGGTCACCTCATCGAATGGGGACTCGTCAGCGGCACGATGCCGCGGCTCACGGTTGTCGAGCCGGCCGGGTGCGCCCCTGTGGTCGCCGCCTACGAGGAGGGCGCATCGCGGGTGCGTCCGGTGCGGCCCGACACCGTCGCAGGGTCGCTCGCCATGGGCGATCCGCCGGACGGCGAGGCGGTGCTGGCGGCGGCGCGTGCCAGCGGCGGACAGGTCGTGGCCGCCGCCGAGGGTGAGATCCTGCCGGCAGCGGAGCTCCTGGAGCGCATCGAGAAGATCGCGGTCGAGCCGGCCGGTGGAGTGGTGATCGCTGCGCTGGCGCGGCTGGTGGCCGACGGCACCGTGGGGACCGACGAGCGGGTGGTCGCCGTCCTCACCGGCGCCGCTGTGGGCACACGAGTCGCTGGTCTGGTGCCGGGGGTGGGGGGCACCGATACCATCGACCCGTCGGTCGGGGCGCTCATGGTGGCCCTCCCGGCCGACATCGTCCGGAACTGAACCGGCGGCTCCGGCCGCTTCCACCACACGAGGAACCTCATGAGCGTCACCGTCCGTGTCCCCACCACGCTGCGCACCCTCACCGCCGGCACGTCCGAGGTCGCAGTCGAGGGCGACACCCTCGCCGAGGTCATCGAGAACCTCGAGGCGGCGCATCCGGGTTTCCGCGACCGTCTCCTCGACGACGAGGGGCAGCTCCGCCGCTTCGTCAACGTGTTCGTCTCCGACGACGACGTGCGCTTCCTCGACGGGCTCGGCACGTTGGTGCCGGCCGGCGAGACCGTCTCGATCATCCCCGCCGTCGCTGGGGGTTGAGCGCAGCGCGGTGCTGCTCCTTGCACCGCCGACCCCGTCGTGATGTGATTAGCACTCGCAGTAGTAGAGTGCTAACCGGTCGCTGAGCGACCTGCCCCGAGAGGGGCCTCTCCAACGGAGGACACATACAGCGATGGCGAAGCAGATCGCGTTCGATGAGGACGCACGCCGCAGGCTCGAGAGCGGGATGAACCAGCTCGCCGACGCCGTCCGGGTCACGCTCGGCCCCAAGGGCCGCAACGTGGTGCTCGACAAGAAGTGGGGCGCACCCACCATCACCAACGATGGCGTCTCCATCGCGAAGGACATCGAGCTCAAGGACCCCTACGAGGCCATCGGCGCCAACCTCGTGAAGGAAGTCGCCAAGAAGACCGACGACGTCGCGGGCGACGGGACCACGACCGCCACGGTGCTGGCGTGGTCGATGGTGCACGAGGGGCTCCGCAACGTGGCCGCCGGCGCCAACCCCATGTCGTTGAAGAAGGGCATCGAGGCCGGCGTGGTCGCCGCAGTTGCGTCGATCCGCGAGCTCGCCGTCGAGATCGACGACAAGAGCCAGGTCGCCCAGGTCGCCGGCATCTCCTCAGCCGATACCGAGATCGGCAACCTCATCTCCGACGCCATCGACAAGGTGGGCAAGGACGGCGTCATCACCGTCGAGGAGTCCCAGACCTTCGGCATGGACCTCGACTTCGTCGAGGGTATGCGGCTCGACAAGGGCTACATCTCGCCCTACTTCGTCTCCGACCCCGAGCGTATGGAGGCTGTCCTCGACAACCCCTACATCCTCCTCGTCGGCGGCAAGATCAGCGCCATCCGCGACCTGGTGCCCACCCTGGAGAAGGTGATGCAGGCCAGTCGGCCGTTGCTCATCATCGCCGAGGACGTCGACGGCGAGGCCCTGGCCACGCTCGTGGTGAACAAGATCCGTGGCACGTTCAGCTCGGTGGCCATCAAGGCCCCCGGCTTCGGCGACCGCCGCAAGGCCATGCTGCAGGACCTCGCCATCATGACCGGCGGCCAGGTCATCTCCGAGGAGGTCGGCCTCAAGATCGAGAACACCACGCTCGACCTGCTCGGTTCGGCGCGGAAGGTGGTCGTCACCAAGGACGAGACCACCATCATCGAAGGCGCTGGTAGCGAGGACGAGCTGGCCGGCAGGGTCGCGCAGATCAAGGCCGAGATCGACAAGACCGACTCGGACTACGACCGCGAGAAGCTCCAGGAGCGCCTCGCCAAGCTGTCGGGTGGCGTCGCCGTGCTGAAGGTGGGCGCGGCCACCGAGGTGGAGCTCAAGGAGAAGAAGCACCGCATCGAAGACGCGGTGAGCACCACCAAGGCCGCCATCGAGGAGGGCGTGGTCGCCGGCGGTGGGGTCACCCTGCTGCGCTCGCAGGCCGCCGTCCTCGAACTGGCCAGCACCCTCAGCGCCGACGAGGCCACCGGTGCCCGCATCGTGGCCCACGCGCTCGAAGCCCCCCTCAAGCAGATCGCCGTCAACGCCGGTCTCGAGGGTGGGGTCATCGTCGAGAACGTGCGCAAGCTGACCGGCCACGAGGGTCTCAACGCCGCAACCGGCGACTACGAGGACCTCCAGAAGGCCGGCATCATCGACGCCGCCAAGGTCACCCGCTCGGCGCTCGAGAACGCGGCATCCATCGCCGCCCTCTTCCTCACCACCCAGGCCGTCATCACCGACGCACCCGAGAAGTCGGGTGGCGGCGGCATGCCGGGGATGGGGATGGAGGACTACTAGTCCACTCCGGCCGGTGGGCGCGATGGCCACCAGTCGATGCGTCAGGGGCGTCCCTCCGGGGGCGCCCCTCTCGCGTCAGCGGTTCTCGGCACCGACGGCGTCCACGGCATCGCGGTGTCGAGGATGATCATGCGCGCCGGCCGCGCAGCTCCTCGAGCTCCACCCGCAGGTCGTCGGGCTCGGGCACCGGCATGGCCGCCGGCTCGAGGACGCGGTCGCCGGCGGCCCGGCGTGCCGCCGACGTGGCCGGGAAGGCGGCATCGATGGCGTCGCGGACCAGCACCGACCCCGCAACCTGCCGGCGGGCCGCCTCACGCTCGAGCCGGTGGAGGCGGTCGTCGTCGATGAGGACCTGCAGACGACGGGTGAGCACCCCCACACGTTCGCATGCTCATGCCTGTCGGCACAGCGTGATGCCGAACGCGCCAGGGTCAGAGCTCGCTGGCGCTGAAGGTGTCGCAGGCGGCGGGGTCGCCGGCTTCGTAGCCGGTGCGGAACCAGCGCTGCCGCATCTCCGACGAGCCGTGGGTCCACGACTCGGGGTTCACCTCGCCGGTCGACTGCTCCTGGATGCGGTCGTCGCCGATGACCGCGGCGGCATCGAGCCCGTCGGCGATGTCGGCGTCGGTGAGCGACTCGATGAGCCCGGTGTTGACCGCGCCCGCGGCCCAGGCCCCGGCGTAGCAGTCGGCCTGCAGCTCGGCTCGCACGGCTCCAGAGTTGGGGCCGGTGGTGCCGTCGCGCGACCGGTCGAGGTCGCCGGTGAGGTTCGAGACGTGGTGCCCGTACTCGTGGGCGATGACGTAGGCCTCGGCGAAGGGACCACCCTGCGCGCCGAAGCGGTTGCGCAGGTCGTCGTAGAAGCCGAGGTCGATGTAGATGGTGGTGTCGGCCGGGCAGTAGAACGGCCCCACCGCCGAGGTGGCGCTGCCACAGCCGGTGCTCACCGAATCGGTGAAGAACACCGTGGTGGCGGGTCGGTAGCCGTCGAGCCCCCCGGTCCAGTGCTCCTGCACGCTGTTGACCACGGCCACGATGCGACAGTCCTCGCGCTCGTTGGCGTCGGCGCCGGTCTGGCACTCGTCGGACAGGTCGTTCGGTTCGCCCTGGTCGACGCTGACGCCGTTGAGCGATCGCAACGCCTGGTCGATGGCCGCACCGCCGCCCCCACCTCCGCCAGTGCCGCTGAAGAGGAGGATGGCCACGAGGATGAGGCCACCGATGCCGCCACCGCCGATGGCTGCCACCCCTCCCGCCCTCATGCCTCGGCGGTCGCTGACCTGAGATGCGTCCAGCCTGGCGTTGCGACGGAACTTCACGGCGGCGGGTCTACCTTCGGTGGGCTGGCGCGAAACGCCAGCGGGCGTCCGCGGAACCTAGCATCGGGTGCGTGACCGACATCCGCCTCCTCCACAACCCCCAGTGCTCCAAGTCGCGCAGCGCCCTCGACCTGCTGCAGGCCGGCGGGGCCGATCCCGAGGTGGTCCGCTACCTCGTCACACCGCCGACCCGCGCCGAGCTCGAGCACATCGTCGACCACCTCGACGCCGAGCCCGCCGTGCTCGTCCGCAAGGACAGCTACTTCAAGGAGCTCGGGCTCGACCCGGCCGACTACACAGAACGCGACGCCGTCATCGACCTGTTGCTCGAGCATCCCCGCCTGATGGAGCGGCCCATCGCCATCAAGGGCGACCGGGTCATCCTCGGGCGGCCGCCGGAACAGGTCACCGAGCTGCTCGACTGAGCTGCGGCCGCCACCCGAGTCAGCTCGCGTCGACGCCGCCGGCGTGGAGGCGGGCGAGGATCACGTCGAGCACGGCGATGCTGACGGCAAGGCCGAACAGCGAAGGTCCGATGCGTTCGAGGGCGCCGTCGGCGAGCACGCCGATGGCGGCCGGGACGGCCGACGCACCGATGCCGGCCAGGGCGAACTGCACGCCAACGACGTCGGCGGTGCGCTCGGTGCCCACCCGCCTCGGGGTGAGAAGGACCAAGCTCGGGAAGATGCCGGCGAGCACCACCCCGAGGAGCGGGAACCCGGCGGCGCCGAGGCCAGCCGGGTCGAGCCAGATGAGTGCACTGGTGCCGATCGCGCCGACGACGCTGACGCGCAGCGTGGTCTCGGCGGCGAGTCGGTGGCCCGCCACCCCCAGCGCGACCCGTCCGACGGTGAGGCCCGCCCAGAACGCCGCCGCCCACATGCCGCCGGCGGTGTCGGAGAAGCCCCGCGATTCGGTGAGCAAGGTGAAGGCGAGCACGCCTGCGCCCACCTCGAGTCCGGTGTAGAGGAAGAAGTTGACCAGCGACAGCACGACCGTGAGGCGCGCCCGAGCCGGTGCGTGCACCGGAGGCTCGTGGCGTGGCGTTGGGGATGCCGGGTCGGCGGGAGGTGCGGCCCAGCGGTCGCGGGTGGCGACGAACCCCACCAGCAGCACGAGCTGGACGACCATGTAGAGGAGGTAGGCCACGCGCCAGGAGCCGTCGGCCCTGAGGGTCATGGTGGCGACGAACGGGCCGACCGTCGCCCCGATGCCGAAGCTGGCGTGCAGCAGGTTCATCGCTCGGGACCCGTGCCGGAGAGCGAAGTGGGCGTTGAGTCCCGGGTCGATCTGTCCGGCCGCGATCCCGTTCAGGAGCGACCCGGCCACCACGAACTCGAACGTCGGACCGAGCACGAGCAGGCTGAGACCGGCGGCGTAGACGGCGGAGGCCCCGGCCAGCGCCCGACCACCGCCGACCCGCGCCGCCACACGTCCCGACAGCGCGCTCGAGGGCAAGTAGCCCACGGTGAGGGCGCCGAGGACGATGCCGAGCGATGACAGGGGTCGGCCCATCTCGGTGCGGATCGACGGCCAGGTGACGCCGAGCGTGGCCTCGGGCAGGCCGAGTCCGATGAACGCGGCGAAGCCCAGCCACACCACGATCGGCACGTCGGCTCCGCGTCGTCGGACCCGGGCCGTGATCGAGGGTCGGGGCCGTGCGGCCGGCGGCGTCACCTGTCCATTCTGGAGGGCCGGTCGCCGAACGGCTCCGGCCTCGCGCGCCGCGCGGCTACTGGCTGCACCCGTCCTGGTCGGCGGTCTCGGTGTCCTCGTAGAAGGTGACCTGGTCGGAGGCGATGGGGATGCCGAGGATGTCGAAGTCGTATCCGCCCTGGACCACCGTGGTGACGTAGGCGCTCTTGCAGACCGGACCCCAGTTGAGCCGGGCTCCGGCGATGAAGCCGGTGTGGATGTACGGCACGAGGAACTGGTCGAAGAGGCTGATGCTGAAGCGAGGGAAGGCCACCCCGAACTGGGCGTCGACCGCGTTGCCGATGAGCGCGGCGGCGTCGGCGGGCTCGGGGTTCATGGTGGCGCCAGCCATGTTGGCGCTGGCCTCGACATCGGTGCCGTCGTAGGTGAAGCCGGTGCTACCCGAGTAGCTGAACCTCGACGACGCCGTGGCCGAGCCCTGAGCCGGAACCTGGATGTTGCCGATGATCTTGGTGGTGATGCCGACGGTGACCGGCACCGGCCCCACCGGGATGAGGTACTTGAACATCAGGCCCGGTAGCTCGAAGTCGATCGAGCTGTCGCCGGCGCCTGCGGCGGCGATCGACAGCTCCATGGTGCCGGCAAGCTCGTCCTGGCTGATCTCGAGCGAGGCGAGCTCGCCGTCGGCGAAGTCGGCTCGCCCGGTGGCCCGCACGGTCTCGAACGTCCCCTTTCCCGTGTAGGACAGTCCGATGCGCCCGCCCAGCGGCCGGGTCACCTGCACCTCGAGCTCGATCTTCGAGGGGGTGGGGGCGAGCCGGAAGGAGTAGTCGTTCCCGTCGGCGCTGTACTTCCAGCTCAGCTTCCCTTCGGAGAGCTGCACCGGACATCGCGTTCAGATCCGTCGGACGACACGATGCCGACGCTGACCAGCTGGGCGACGGGCGCACTTCCCGCAGGTGGGGCGCCGCGCCGCACGGCCGCTGGTTCGAGCCCGCCGCTTCCGGCATCGGGGATGAACCCCTGGCTGAAGTCGAGCGGAGCATCCCAGGCGACGGTGCCGTCCTCGATCACGTCGGCGAGCGAGGCGGGCTCGGTGTGCACCGTGGTGAGTCCACCGCTCTCGGCGAACTCGGTGACCCGTCCGATGCCGACACCGCTGAAGATCACCGCGTCGCCTTCGGTGAGGCCGGTGCCGTCGAGCGCGTCGGAGGGAAGCACGTAGGTGCCAGTGGCCGGGTCCGACTCGATGAGAGCGGCCGACACCGAAGGGTCGAGCACGATGGCGTCGTCCGCCAGCTCCACATCCCAGGTGGTGTCGCCGTCAGGCACGACGTGGGCAGCGTCGGTCTCCCAGGAAGCAGTCGGGCCGTCATCGCCGGGCGAGGGTGTCGATCCCGGATCATCGACGCCAGTCGCCTCCCGGTCGGGATCGGCGGCCTCGGTGGCCTCGGCATCGTCTCCTCCACCGCCGCATGCGGCCGCGATCAGGCAGAGTGCGAGGAGGACGGACAGGAACCGCGCGCGCAGGAAGGGCATGTCGTCCGAGGGTAGGTGCTGGGCCGCCGGTGCCCGATCGGCACCCGTTAGCCTCGCCGTGTGGCACGTGGACGAACGATGACGTTCCTCACCCGGTCGTTCGACGGTGAGGTGGGTGGACGCTCGCCCGACGAGCTCGTGGTGGAGGAGCCCCTCCAGATCCGCCTCGACGACGCCCTGGTGGCCACCACGATGCGCACCCCGGGGCACGACTTCGAGCTGGCGGCGGGCTGGTGCCACTCCGAGGGGCTGCTCTCCGGCGCCTCGGTCGAGACGGTTCGCTACTGCGCCACGGGGTCGGCGGTCGACACGCAGTTCAACGTGGTGAGCGTGTCCACCGGCGGTCGGGCACCGGTGCCACGGGAGCGACTCGGCACCGCATCGTCGTCGTGTGGCCTGTGCGGGTCCGATGCCATCGACGAGCTCATCGACCGCATCGCCCCGTCGGCATCGACGACGACGTTCGCTCCGCACGTGCTCGCCGCCCTGCCCGCAGCGATGCGAGCTCAGCAACCCCTGTTCGCAGCGACAGGGGCGGTCCACGCTGCGGCGGCGTTCGACCACGACGGCCAGGTCGTGGTGGTGCGCGAAGACATCGGCCGGCACAACGCCGTCGACAAGGTGGTCGGTCGGCTGTTGCTCGACGGACACCTGCCGGCGGGGGAGATGGCCCTCGCCGTCAGCGGCCGCGCCTCGTTCGAGATGGTGCAGAAGGCGTGGGGGGCCGGCTTCGCCGCCCTGGTGGCGGTGAGCGCGCCCTCGGCGCTGGCGGTGGAGGCGGCACGGAGGGCGGGCATGACGCTGGCCGGCTTCGCGCGCGACGGCGCCATGCGCATCTACGCCGGCGATGGGGTCGAGCGGTGAAGCGGCCGGCTCGTCTCAAGGTGCGCCCCGAGCTGTGGGCCGGCTGGGCGCCCAACGGCATCGGCCAGCAGAAGCCCAACCACTACAAGGAGATGTTGGAGGTCGCCCTCGACAACCTCCACCACCCCAAGTACGCGCTCGACGTGCTCCGCAAGGGCGTCTGCGACGGGTGCGCTCTGGGCGTGGCCGGGTTCCACGACTGGACCATCGACGGCATCCACCTGTGCACCACCCGGCTGCGGTTGCTCGAGGTGAACACCGCCGACCCGGTCGAATCGGTCCTGCTCTCCGAGGTTGCGGTGCTGCGGAACCGCTCGGGTGCCGAGCTGCGCTCGATGGGGCGCCTCGCCCATCCGATGCGCCGTCGTCGGGGTGACATCGGGTTCCACCGCATCGGCTGGGAGGAGGCGCTCGAGGCCGTCGCCGGCGCCATCGGAGCAACCGCTCCCGACCGGGCGGCCGTCTACCTCACGAGCCGCGGCCTCACCAACGAGACCTACTACGTGGCCGGCAAGGCGGCGCGAGCGCTCGGAATCGCCTCGGTCGATTCGGCGGCTCGCGTGTGCCACGCACCGTCGACGGTGGGGCTGAAGCAGACCATCGGCGTCGCCGCCTCGACCTGTTCGCTCCAGGACGTGATCGAGAGCGACCTGATCGTGCTGTGGGGCTCGAACCCGGCCAACAACCAGCCGGTGTTCATGAAGTACCTGTACCTGGCCCGCCAGCGCGGCTGCCGGGTGGTGGTCGTGAACCCGTACCTCGAGCCCGGCCTCGAGCGCTACTGGGTGCCGTCGAACCTCGAGTCGGCGGTGTTCGGCACCAAGATGTGCGACCTGCACGTGCCGGTGCGCCCGGGCGGCGACGTCGCCTTCGCCACCGCGGCCATGAAGCTCCTCGTCCTGCGGGGCGCCATCGACCGCTCGTTCATCGATGCCCACACCGAGGGGTGGGACGAGATGGTCGCCGCACTCGATGCCCAGCCGCTCGACGACCTGCTCGACCAGGCCGGGCTCACCCTCGACCAGGTCGAGGCGTTCGTCGATGAGTACGCCGCCGCCGGCTCGGCCATCCTCCTGTGGTCGATGGGCATCACGCAGCACCGCGACAGCGTCGACGGCGTGCGCGCCATCGTGAACCTGGCGCTTGCCCGCGGCAACGTGGGCCGCGACGGCGCCGGGCTCATGCCCATCCGCGGCCACTCGGGGGTGCAGGGCGGCGCCGAGATGGGCGCCTACGCCACGGCCTTCCCGGGAGGGCTCACCGTCGACGCCGCCAACGCCGCTCGCCTCGGTGAGCAGTGGGGTTTCGAGGTGCCCGACGCGCCGGGGCTCACCGCACCCGAGATGATCGAGGCGGCCGAGCGGGGCGAGCTCGATGTGCTGTGGGCCAGCGGTGGCAACTTCCTCGACGTGCTGCCCGATCCGGCGCGCGTCGAGCGGGCGCTCGACCGGCTCCCGTTGCGGATCCACCAGGACGTGGTCGTGTCGTCGCAGATGCTGGTCGACGGTGACGATGTCATCCTGCTCCCGGTGGCCACCCGCTACGAGCAGGAGGGTGGCGGCACGTCCACCACCACCGAGCGGCGGGTGGCCTTCTCGCCCGAGATCCCACGCCGGGTCGGCGAGGCGCGCAGCGAGTGGCGCCTCTTCGCCGATGTCGCCATGCGGGTGCGCCCCGACCTGCGCCCCGCCTTCTCGTGGCCCACCAACCGGGCGCTGCGGGCCGAGATCGCCCAGGTCGTGCCGGCCTACGCCGGCATCGAGGACCTGGCCGAAACCGGCGATGCCGTGCAGTGGGGTGGGCGGCACCTCTGCGCCGACGGCGACTTCCCCACCCCGTCGGGCCGCGGCCGCTTCACCCCGCTCGTCCCTACGGCGGTCGAGCTTCCACCGGGCACGTTCACGGTGGCCACCCGTCGCGGCAAGCAGTTCAACTCGATGATCTTCAAGGAGGTCGACCCGCTCACCGGCGCCGGGCGCGATGCCGTGTTCATCGACGAGGCCGACGCCCGAGCTCTGGGGCTCGCCGCCGGCGATCGGGTGCGGCTGCGCAGCGACGCCGGCTCGATGGACGCCACGGTGTGGCTCACACGGCTGCCGCAGCGTTCCCTCCAGGTGATGTGGCCCGAGGGCAACGTGCTCATCGCCCACACACCCAGCCAGCGCGACGACGCCTCACAGGTGCCCGACTACAACGCTGTCGTCACCGTCGAACCGCTCGGTACGGTGGAGCCATGACCGACCCCCTCTCACCCTCCATCGGCCTCGGTGTCCTGCACCTGTTCTTCCTCACGAACGACGAGGTCGATCGAGCCGCCATCGACGCGGCGGTGAAGGAGGCCGAGGCGGGCGGCGACCAGGTCGTCACCGTCGCCATGCTCGGCCACAAGGCCGACCTCGCCGTCATGGTTCTCTCCGACGACCTGTGGCGGCTCCGGCGAGCCCAGACGGCGCTGGTGGCCACCGGCCTCGAGCTCGTCGACTCCTACCTGTCGCTCACCGAGCTGTCGGAGTACGCCCAGGGTGTGCCCGAGGAGATGCGCCAGGCCCGGCTCTACCCGCAGCTGCCGCCCGAGGGGAAGTCGGCGTGGTGCTTCTACCCGATGTCGAAGCGACGTGAGGTGGGCGCCAACTGGTACACGCTCGACCACGACAAGCGCCTCGAGCTGATGTACGAGCACGGCGCGTCGGGCCGAAAGTTCGCCGGACGCATCTTGCAGCTCATCACCGGCTCGACCGGCATCGACGACTTCGAGTGGGGCGTCACGCTGTTCGGGGTGAACCCCGACGACCTGAAGGCGGCCGTCTACACGATGCGCTACGACACAGCGTCGGCCCTCTACGGCGAGTTCGGAACGTTCTACACGGGCATGGTGGCGCCGCTCGGCGAGGTGCTCGACCGCATCGGCGTCACCTCGGGCTGAACTGGGCCAGATCCAGTCGCCACTCGGATCCGGCGTTGATCGAGTCGGCTCCAGCCATGACCACCTCGGCGGGTCACCACGGATCGGCTCCGAAGCGGCTGAGGATCTGAGGTTGGCGGGTCTGCCAGTAGGAGGCAACCTCGGACCGGACGTTCGGACCGGCGGACTGGGCGAGCAGCGGATCGTCTGCGACATCGTCGAGGTAGCCGAGCGCCTGGACGATGTGGTTGATGCTGGGGTGGTTTGCGCCGACCGGCATGTTGGCCACGACCACCGGGTCTCGTAGCGTCGCTTGCTCCACGACCAGGAACTGCACCTTCGTCTCGTTGAAGAGTCCGTTCAGGGTACCGAGGTCGATCGGTGGCGTGCGGACGAACGGTCCACGTGACTTCAGGGCTGCGACCACCTGGGCCACGTCGAGACCTTGGTGGCAGAACAGGTCGAGGTCGCGGCTGACCCGGTGTCGGAGATGCACCGCGAGTGCGGTGCCCCCCATCAGCACGCTGCCGTCTGGGCGGCAGTCAGCCACGTGGAGCCATGCGGCTGCTGTGTCGGGCGGGACCACCTCAGCGAGGTCGTTCAACTCATCCATGTTCGGCGGCGTTGAGCGCGAGTGCGCGGGTCTCCGGGGTCCAACCGCGGGCATGCGCGGCGTCGTGGAGGGCTTGGGGTGGGAGGTTGCTGACAGCCCAACCGGCCGCGGTGAGGTCGTCGGACTCGATCAACCGTCGTGCCACGAACACGGCATCGTCAGGCAGTCTCAGTTCAGCTGGGTCTCCGGTCCAGAACAGGTGCCAGAAGCGCCGGGGGACACGTGTTGGATTGCGGACGCTACGGGTATGCGCGGGGGGTCGGGTCCGGAGGACGTCGGGGGCGACATCGAACCAACGGTCGTCGACCTGGAGTCGCCAGATGGTGAACTCCGTGACCCGGCCGGCCGCCACCTGCTCGACCGATGAAGTCGTGAACTTCTTGGCGGCCAGTGACCGGAGTGCTTGGGATGCGGTCGTGGGCGCTACCCCGGATGCGCGGGCTGCTGCCCGACCGGACCGCAGCCCTTGCGGGCTTCGGGCGAGCGCGGCGAGCACCCGTACTTCGCTCGGCGTGAGACCCTCGATGCGAGGAGTGATCCCGACCTCGTCCACGACCCGCTGGGCTTCGTCGATGGTCGTTCGACGATGTCCGCCTGAGGTTCGGGCAGCACGGTCCCCCAGCACGCGGCGGATGGTCGGTGGGGTGGCCCCGGTGATCTCGGCGAGTTCGCCAACCGTGAACGTGGTGTCCATTCCTTTCGATTCTACCGCTGGGTCCGGTCGATCCGCACGTGGTCGCATCCTCTCCCGAGGGCCTCACCCACGCGCCCGCTCTCCAGGCCGTTGTCGATGGAGGCGTCGACGGTCTCGTCGCGGGCATTCGAGCTCGATCTCGGTGACTTCAGCCCGGCTGGATCCTGAGTCGCCTGACGCTGTAAAGGAGCCGCCGGCGCCGGGCCGCTACTCTGTGCCGATTCCGCCGGTCCGACGAGGGAGCTCGTGGCGCCAACCAGCCGTCTCGACCACGTCGAGCAGTCCACGTCGCCCGTGTCCCACATGGTGCGGCGACTCATCCTGGCCACGGCCGCTCTGGGCGTCCTCGCCGTCGTGTGGTGCCCCGGGCTCGCGGTCGCGCAGGAGGCCGACGAGCAGCCCGCGCAATCGATCGGCAGCAGCCTCCAGGACCTCGACGATGAGCCGGTCGCCGGTGTCACGATCACGGTTGCCACCGAGGACGGCTCCGAGGTGGGAACCGCCACCACCGACGAGGCCGGCGAGTGGCGGCTCGACCTCGACGAGGCTGGCACCTACGTCGTCACGCTCGACGTGGAGACCCTGCCCGAGGGTGTGAGCCTCCGCGACCCCGACCGGCCCTCGCTCAGCCCCGGTGTCCGCGTCGGGCAAGACAAGAACGTCCTGTTCCCGCTGGGCGATGGCGAGGGTGGCGGGATCCGCCAATCCACCGTGTCTCGGCTCGAACGCCTCAGCAACCTGGCGGCCGAGGGCGTCAAGTTCGGGGTGATGATCGCCCTCGCCGCGCTGGGGCTGTCGATGGTCTTCGGTGTCACCGGACTGGTGAACTTCGCACACGGGGAGCTGCTGGCCTTCGGGGCCATGCTGGCCTGGTGGCTCGAGCGCGGTCTCGGGCCCCTGCCGCCGATGCCGCTGTTGCTCGCCGGTGTGCTGGCCATGCTGCTCGCCGGGCTCCTCGGCGCCGCGTTCGAAAAGGGGATCTTCGCCCCGGTGCGACATCGACGCTCCGGCGACATCGCCGCCATGGTGATCTCGATCGGGCTCGCGCTCGTCGTGCGCTACGTCTACCTGATCCTCTTCGGCAGCCGCCCCGACTTCTACCTCGACTTCCGGCTCCAGACGAACTACCAGCTCGGCCCGGTGTCGCTCACGCCGAAGTCGTGGGCCACCATCGTGCTGGGCGGCGTGATCCTGATCGCCGTCGGCTGGGCGTTGCGCAACACGCGCATCGGCACCGCCATGCGCGCCGTCTCGGTCAACAAGGACCTGGCCGAATCGAGTGGCATCGACGTGAAGCGCGTGATCACCGTGACCTGGGTGGCCGGGGCCGTCCTGGCGGGCCTCAGCGGCGTCCTCTTCGGTCTGTCGGAGTCGGTCCGGTGGGACATGGGCAACGACGTCCTGCTCCTCATCTTCGCTGCCGTCGTCCTCGGCGGCCTCGGTACTGCGTACGGCGCAATGCTCGGCGGCCTCGTCGTGGGGCTCGTCACCCAGCTCTCGACCTACTGGTTCCCGCCCGAGCTGAAGCTGATGTTCGCCCTGGTCGTGCTCGTGGTGATCCTCATCGCTCGGCCCCAGGGGATCCTCGGTGTGAAGGAGCGGTTCGGTTGATCGACGTCCTCCTCAAGGTCTTCGCCGACTCGGCGCGAGCCGCCATCGGCGTGCAGGCCGCCGCATACGCACTCGCCGCCATCGGGCTCAACGTGCACTTCGGCTTCACCGGGCTCATCAACTTCGGCCACATCGCCTTCCTGGCCGTCGGCGCCTACACCACCGCCATCGTCGTCGACCTCGGCTTCTCGCTGTGGCTGGCCATCCCTGCCGGCCTCCTCGGCGCGGTGATCCTCGGGATGCTGCTCGGGATCCCCACGCTGCGGCTCCGGGCCGACTACCTGGCCATCACCACCATCGCCGTCGGCGAGATCATCCGGGTCATGGTGCGGTCCTCGGCGATGGAGGGCCTCACTGGCGGCGTCTTCGGCCTCCAAGGCTTCGCCGACGAGTTCTTCGACGTCAACCCGTTCTCGCGCGGCAACTACGGCGTGTGGGACATCACGTTCAACGAGCGCTCGATGTGGGTGATGACGGTGGGATGGGCCCTCGTGGTGCTGACTGCCCTGTTGGTCCATGCCCTCATGCGGGCACCGTTCGGGCGGGTGTTGAAGGCCATCCGCGAGGACGAGGACGCGGCCCGGGCACTGGGCAAGAACGTGTTCGCGTTCAAGATCCGGAGTCTGTGCCTGGGTGGTGCCATCGGCGCCCTGGCCGGCATCCTGCTGGCGTTCGAAGCGCAAGCCGTCGTGCCCGACCGGTACCTACCGCAGACCACCTTCTTCATCTGGACGGCGATGATCCTCGGCGGCACCGGGTCCATCAAGGGGCCCATCGCCGGGGCGATCATCTTCTGGTTCGTCGTCGCATCCACCGAGGGCCTCCTCCGCGCGGGCATCACCCATGGATGGATCCCCGATTGGCTCCTCTCCAGCCAGGAGGTCGCCGCCGTGCGGTTCATGCTCGTCGGCGCGATCCTGATGGCCCTCATGGTCTGGCGACCTCAAGGTTTGTTCGGCAAGCGCGAGGAGGTGCTGATCGGTGCCCGTTGATCCTCTGGCTCCCGACGTCGCGCCCGTCGCCCCGACCGCATCGTCGAGGCGGTTGGCGTCGGTGCCCGCTCAGCCGGGCGTCGCCAAGCCCGACCCGATCCTGGTCGTCGACGGCGTCACGCGCACCTTCGGCGGCCTGAAGGCGGTCGACGTGGCACACCTCGAGGTCGCGCGCGGTCTCATCACCTCGGTCATCGGCCCCAATGGCGCAGGCAAGACCACGCTGTTCAACCTGCTGACGGGGTTCGACACCGCCGACTCCGGCACCTGGACGCTCGACGGGGTCGCCCTGCACGGCAAGCACCCCCACTCGGTGGCCCGTGCGGGAATGGTGCGCACCTTCCAGCTCACCAAGGCGCTGTCGAAGATGACCGTCATCGACAACCTCCTCCTCGGCGCGGCCAACCAGAAGGGCGAAGGGATGATCTCGGCTCTCCTCCCGTTCCTGTGGCGCGACCAGGAGCGCGAGGTCGTCGAGCGGGCCGACAAGTTGCTCGACCGGTTCCGGCTCGGCCACATGCGCAACGAGTACGCCGGCACCCTCTCGGGTGGGCAGCGCAAGCTGCTCGAGATGGCACGAGCCCTGATGGTCGAGCCGCGGGTCATCCTGCTCGACGAGCCGATGGCCGGCGTGAACCCTGCCCTCGTGCAGTCGCTGCTCGGTCACGTCACCGCGCTACGTGACGAGGGCATGACCGTCATCTTCATCGAGCACGACATGGATGTCGTCATGGGCATCAGCGACTGGGTCGTGTGCCTCGCCCAGGGTGCAGTGATCGCCGAGGGGCTTCCCCAAGCGGTGGGCTCTGACCCCAAGGTGATCGATGCGTACCTGGGCTCGCACGCCGCCGACGACTTCGGAGGCACCCCATGACCGAGCCGTCCGACCCCAGTGCGCCCCCGCTGTTCGCCGGCACCGAGCCGGTGCTCGCGGCCACCGACGTGGTGGCCGGCTACCTGCCAGGCCTCGACATCCTCACCGGCTGCAACTTCACGTTGGCCGATGGCGAGCTGGTGGGCATCATCGGTCCCAACGGTGCCGGCAAGTCGACGCTGCTCAAGTCGATGTTCGGTCTCGTCGAGGTCCGTTCGGGCGCGGTTCGGCTCCGGGGTGAGGACATCACCAACCTGCGGGCCCACTCGCTGGTGGCCAAGGGTGTGGGTTACGTGCCCCAGACCAACAACGTGTTCCCGAACCTCACCATCGAAGAGAACCTCGAGATGGGGCTCTACCAGCAGCCGAAGCTGTTCGCCGAGCGCTTCGATGCGGTCGTGGCGCTGTTCCCGCTTCTCGCCGAGCGGCGCGCGCAACGTGCCGGGTTCCTCTCCGGCGGCGAGCGCCAGATGCTCGCCATGGGCCGTGCGCTCATGATGCAGCCGTCGGTGCTGCTCCTCGACGAACCCTCGGCTGGTCTGTCGCCGGCCAACCAGGACGAGGTCTTCCGGCAGGTCGCCGTCATCAACCTCAGCGGTGTGTCGGTGGTGATGGTGGAGCAGAACGCCCGGCGATGCCTCCAGATCGCCCACCGGGCCTACGTCCTCGACCAGGGTCGCAACGCCCACGAGGGGTCGGGTGAGAGCCTCCTGCACGACCCGAGGGTGGTCGAGCTCTACCTCGGCACCCTCGCGCAGCAGGCCTGAGCGACCCGCCCCCGAACGCGACGAGGGGCCCGGCCGAGCCGGACCCCTCATCTCACGTCAGCGTGGAGGTGGCGCTACTCGGCCACGACCTGCTCGACCACCTGCTGGGTGCCGTCGGCGTCGTACTCGACGAGGTCGTATGCGCCCACTCCGGGGTCGCTCTCGTCGAACTCGATGGGACCCGACGCGCCGTCGTAGTCGATGTCCTCACCGTCGTCGATGAGCTGCTTGCACTCGGCGAAGGTGGTGCACTTGGTGCCTTCGCTCGAGACCGGCGCCATGTTGTCGCGGATCTCGGCCGGATCGGAAGAGCCTGCCTGGTGCGCCGCGAGGGCGATCAGGATGGCGCAGTCGTAGGCCTGCGAGGAGTAGATGGCGTCGACGCCGGGCGCGAACTCGGCGAAGGCGTCGGGGAAGAACGCGGCCCCGCTCTCCGGCGCGGCCGAGGGAAGGGTGCCCTTGATGCCCTCGGCGACGCCCGGGTTGGCCGGGTCGATCAGCTCGCCGAGGTCGCCGGTGGCGAGGCCGTCGGCGATGTAGAGCGGCACGTCGGCGGGGCCGATGCCAGCCTCGATCATCCCCTGGATGATCTGGACGCCCTCCTCGAACGAGATGAGCACGATGGCGTCGGGGCTCTCGGCCGCGATGGCCTGGACCTCGGCGTCGAAGTTCGTGGCGTTGGGGTCGTACTGCTCGTTGTAGACGACCGTGGCGCCGCCGTCCTCGAGGGCCTGGGTGACGTAGTCGGCGAAGCCGACGCCGTACTCGTCGGCCCGGACCAGCACAGCCACGTTGGCGTGACCGTCGTCGATGACGTACTCGGCCAGGGTGGGGCCCTGGAGGTCGTCGGACGGAGCCGTGCGGAAGTAGAAGCCGTCGTTGCCGGCGTTGCGGAGGTCGGCCGCGGTGTTCGAGGCCGAGCACTGGAGAACGCCCGCGCCCGTGACCTTGTCGACGATCTGGCGGGTGATGCCCGACGCCGCGGCACCGATGATGGCGTTGACGTTCTCCGACCCGATGAGGCGGTCGACGGTGGCGTTGGCCACGTCGGGGTCGGTGCCGCCGTCGCCGGCGACCAGGGTGACGTCGCCCTCGAGGACGCCGCCAGCCTCGTTGATGTCGCGGATCGCCATCTCGACGCCGTTCACCATCGGTGGGCCGAGGAACGCCAGCGTCCCGGTCTCGGGGAGCACCGTGCCGATCTTCAGGGTGGAGGTGTCGAACTCCGGTTCGAGCTCCTCGCCCTCGGTGGTCTCGTCGGTGGCCTCGGTGGTATCGGAGCCGTCGGCGGTGTCACCGTCGTCGTCACCGCAGGCAGCGGCGACGAGCGAGAAGGCCATCAGCAACGCGAGAACGCGCCACAGCCTGGAGTTGCGCATGGAATGGTCGCTTTCCGTTTCTGGATGGGACGTTCACTGCACGTGAATGGTGAGAGCGTAGACCCGTCCTCCCGGTGGCTCAACGATGACCTAACGCTGTATAGCTCGACTGGCGGGGGCCTCTGCCACCATGGGGGCACCGGCCGGCCAGGAGGAGTGCCCCATGACGTCGTCGAACCACCCCGACGATCGCTACCCGTTCATCCCGGGGCGGCCGGGACCGCACATCGAACGCACCGAGGGGCGCCACCTCCTCACCTCCGACGGTCGGCGGATCCTCGACGCCGGCGGTGGCGCCGTCGTCGCCAACATCGGCTACGGCCGGCGCGAGGTGGCGGCCGTAGCGGCAGCCGCCATGGAGCGGGTCACCTACGTGCTGCCGCCGTGGCCCACCGAGGCGCGGGTCGACCTCCTCCACCGTGTCATCGACGAGTGGATGCCGGCCGGCATCACCCGGGGCGGTTTCACCAGCGGCGGCTCCGAATCGGTCGACACCGCCCTTCGGCTCGCCCGCCAGCACCACCTGAGCGCTGGCCGCGCCGGCCGGTGGCGCGTCATCGGCCGTCGTCCGTCGTACCACGGCGTCACCCTCGCCACCCTGGCGGTGGGCGGCCACGACGACCGTCGCGCTGGCTTCGAGCCGCTGATGCCCGACTTCGCCCAGGTGCCATGGGACGACGCCGAGGCGCTCGATGCCACCATCCGCGAGATCGGCGTCGACTCGGTGTCGGCGTTCATCGCCGAACCGGTCGTGGGATCCTCGGCGGGGGTCCTCATCGCCGACCACGCCTACTGGCATCGGGTCGCCGACATCTGCCGCGAGCACGGCGTGCTGCTCATCATCGACGAGGTGATGACCGGTTTCGGCCGGCTCGGCACCCGGATGGGCGTCGACCGCTGGGGCATCGAGCCCGACATCGTCGTCGGCGGGAAGGGGTTGTCGGGCGGCTACGTACCCATCGGCGGCGTCTACGCCACCGACGCCGTGGTGGCGCCCATCGCCGCCAACGGCGACTCGCTCATGTTCTTCACCTACGGCGCCCAGGACATGGCCTGCGCCGTGGCGGGCGAGGTGCTGCGCATCATCGACGACGAGCAGTTGGTCGAGCGGGCCGCTACGCAGGGGACGGCGCTGCGCCAGCGGCTCGACTCGGCGCTCGCCGGCCATCCACACGTGCGAGAAGTCCGGGGCCTCGGGCTCATGGTCGGCGTCGATCTGGTGGCCGACCGCGACGGCGACGTCCGTTTCCCACGCGACGTGGCCTTCTACCGACGGGTCGTCGCCGAGGCGCTGGCACGCGACGTGTGGATCTACCCGGCCGGCTCCGGCGACGCGGCTCCCGATGCGGTGATGTTCGGGCCGGCGTTCACGGTGACCGACGACGAGCTCGACACCATGGTGGCCGTCCTCGCCGAGTCGATCGACGCTGCGGCGGCCGCGGTCGGCTCGACCTGAACCGGCCCGGGGGAGTGGTGGGTTGAACAGCGGGGAAGGGGACGGGTGGCGCGAGATGACCGCCAACCGATCGACGAGGGGAGCACCATGGACGCCGAGGTGCAGCACAACGCCGACGAGCACCGCTACGAGGCAGTGGTCGATGGTCAGGTGGTCGGCATCGCCGACTACGACGACCGGGGCGACGCACTGGTCTTCTCCCACACCGTGATCGATCCATTGAAGCGCGGCAAGGGCCTCGGCGCGGTCTTGGTGAAGGGTGCGCTCGACGACGTGCGGCGCTCGGGCCGCACCGTGGTGCCGGGTGTTGGTACGTCGCCCAGTTCATCGAGGAGAACCCCGACGACGCCGACCTCCTGGCGGGCTGATCGGCGGCACCGCCGACCGCAGTGCGTGGTGGCGCACGGGCCGCCGGTGTCGACGTAGCATCCGTCGATGGCACCCAAGCCACTCGACGTCATCAGGTTCATCGGCCGCAGCGCCAAGCGCATCGCCGTGTCGGTGGTGGGCGCAGCGTTCGTGCTCGCCGGCATCGCCATGCTGGTGCTGCCCGGGCCCGGCCTCATCGTCCTGGTCATCGGTTTCGCCATCCTCGGCACCGAGTACGCATGGGCGGCCACCGCCCTCGTTCGCAGCAAGCGGATGGCCGAGAGCGCCGGACGAATGGCGAAGGGTGCCGCCGGCAAGGCGGGGTCGGCGGCGAAGAGCGGCATCGGCGCGGCGGGGCGCGCCGTCACCCGGAAGGATCGGTGAGCCAGCACACCTCGTCGGCGGGGTCGGCGGGAGTCCGATCGGTTCACGAGGCAGCGTTCGAGCGGTCGGTCGTGCCATCGGCCATCCTCGACAGCGCCGGCCGCGTCATCGACGTGAACGCGGCCTACCTGGAGATGTCGGGCCGCACACGTGGCGAGATGATCGGCTCGTCCACCATCGAGCTGATCCACGCCGACGACCTCCCGGCGGTGATCTCCGGCCTCGACCAGCTGATGCGCGGGGCACGGGCGGTGCGCCAGCACCGGCGCCACAAGCGCGCCGATGGATCGTGGATCCCGATCCTGGTGGCCACCTCCCTGCCGCCCAACCCGGCCGGCGGCGCCGACGACATGCTGATCGTGCAGGTCCTCGACCACGCGCCCGAGGCGGTCGAGATCGACCTCGACGACGAACTGATCACCCGGCAGCACTTCCAGCCGGCGGGCGACGCCGCCTGCATCCACGACTCGGAAGGACGGGTGGCGTTCGCGTCGCCGAGCCTCGACACGCTGCTCGGCCGCCCGGAGGGATGGATGATCGGTCGGCTGCTCACCGATCCCGAGCTGCAACCGGTGCGCGCCGACGGGTCGGCGGCCGGTGCCGAGGACGATCCCGCCCTCGGCGCCATCCGCGAGGGCACCGAGGTGTCGTCGACGCTGGGCGTCCGATCCGGCGACGGCTCGACGGTGTGGCTCACGGTGGTCGCCGGAGCTGTGGAACGCGAGGCCTTGCCGGTTCGCACGTCGCTCCGCGACGTCACCGAGCCGGTGGAGGCGCAGCAGGAGGCTCGCCGCTTGGCCGCCGTGATCGAGGAGCAGCTCACCTATCGGGCCGACCATGACGACCTCACCGGGCTCACCGCTCGCCGGATCGTGCTCGGGCGGCTCGACGAGGAGCTGGGCCTCGGGCGTCCGATGTCGGTGGTGTTCGTTGACCTCGACGGGTTCAAGGCCATCAACGACGAGCTCGGCCACCTGGCCGGCGATGACCTGTTGGTGGGCGTGGCCGACCAGCTGAGAGCGCTGCAGGGCCCGTCGATCACCGTCGGGCGGGCCGGGGGCGACGAGTTCGTGGCGGTGACGTCGAGCCCCGACGATGCCGAGGACTTCGCGTCGCAGGTGCGCGCCGCGGTCGCCCGCCCCGAAGGCCTGGTGCGGGGAGCTCCTCGCAAGGTCGGCGCCAGCGTTGGCGTGGCCCACTCGGCCCCGGGGGACGACCGCTCGAGCCTCCTCGCCCGGGCCGATCGCCGCATGTACGAGATGAAGCGCCTGGCGCGAGCTGCCAACCCGCCGGCAGTGCCTCGGCGCCAGCATCGAGGCTGAGTTCGGCGGGTCCGGGCTCACTGTTGGGTGCCGCGCCCGCGGGCGCGGTTGTGGGGGCCGCAGAGGCGGCGGAGGTTGGGGAGGGTGGTGGTGCCGCCGTTCGCGTAGGGGCGGATGTGGTCGTATTGGAGGAAGGTGCGGGCGCGGCAGCCGGGTTGGGCGCATTCGGGGTGCTGTTCGTCGATGACGCGTTGTTGGCGGCGTGTGGGGGTGCGGCGTCGGGGGCTGGCGTCGATGGGGTGGCCGGCGGTGTCGCACAGGAGCAGCGACACGAACCCGTCGTCGAGCAGCGACCCCACGGCGTGGTCCGACAGTGGCGTGCCGTCGGCGAGGGTGGCGGGGTCGTCGCCGCGGACGTGGATCACGATCTCGGCGACGACCGATCCGTTGCCGTTGGTGGTGGTGGCGGTGAGGGCGTCGGCTCGTTGTTGGCGTAGCGACGCGCCCGCAGGCGCGCGGTGGGCCATCACCCGTTGGTCGACCACCGCGATGATGGCGGCGGCGTGCTGTGGTGGGAGTCGGGCGGTGATGGTGACCATCCCGTCGGGGTCGGTGCGCCACGACACGGCCCGCTCGTGGTGGTGGCGGCGGTCGATGTCGTCGGGGTCTTCGTTGCGGCGGGACCACGCGGCGATCGCTGCACC
>JAENWR010000101.1 GCA_016649895.1 Acidimicrobiia bacterium
AGGATGCCGGCGGCGTCGAGGCCGGCCTCGGCGGGCACCGTGGGCCAGGTGCCGCCGATGAAGTCGCGGCCGTCGTCGAGGCGGACGCGACCGGGCAGCAGCCCGGGGGCGAGGCCCATGTCGAGGGCTCCGAAGACGTTGCCCCGCGAGAGCGCCGGCAGGAACTTGGCGTCGGGGCAGGCGTCGTGCAGGACGCCAGCGGCCTCGACGGTGACCGACGCCGCCTCGGCGGTGGAGCCGCGACCGACGATGACGGTGAGAGGCCCGTCGGTGCGCAGCAGCTCGGCCGCCGCGGCGAGGGCGGCGGGCTCGACGCCGCCGACGGCCTTGGCGGTGTCGCCGTCGAGGATGGCTCGCACGACCTCGGCGGTGTGGCCCGGGGTGGGGTGCAGCGACGCGGCCGCCAGGCGGGAGAGGCCGGTGCCGGTAGGGGTGATCTCGACGAGGCGGGCCCCGTCGAAGTTGACGGCGTGGCGCAGCCGCAGGTGCAGGACCGGCAGGGTCTCCTTGGGGTCGGGCCCCAACAACAAGATGGTGCCGCCCTTCACGCACGCTTCGTCGATGGTGGCCCGGGGCAGGCCGAGCACGACGTCGGCCGGGAGGCCGTCGCCCATCTGCGCATCGACGTTGTCGGTGCCGATGATGCCCTTGGCGAGCTTGGCCCAGGCGTAGGCGTCCTCGTTGGTGAGCCGGCTACCGCCGAGCACCGCCACGCTGGCGGGGCCCGATCCGTCGATCGAGCGGCGCAGCGCGTCGGCCGCGGCGGTGAGGGCGTCGGCCCAGCGGGCCTCGACCAGGTCACCGGCGGCGTTGCGCACGAGCGGACGGCCGAGACGGTCGTCGTGGTGGACGTTCTCGAAGTTGAAGCGACCCTTGTCGCACAGCCAGCCCCAGTTGACCGGGTCGGCGTCGACGCCTTCGTAGCGCAGCACCCGGTTGCGCGAGGTCTGCACGGTGATGCGACAGCCGACCGAGCAGGTCTGGCAGGTGGACTCTTCCTTCTCGAGGTCCCAGGGGCGGGCCTTGAACCGGTACGGCCGGGCCGTGAGGGCACCGACCGGGCAGATCTGCACGGTGTTGCCCGAGAAGTAGGACGAGAACGGCTCGTCGGGGAAGGTGTTGATCTGGGTGCCGTTGCCGCGATCGATGAAGTGGATGAGCGGGTCGCCGGCCACCTCGTCGGCGAAACGGGTGCAGCGGTCGCAGAGCACGCACCGCTCGCGGTCGAGGTCGACGAGCGCGTTCACCGGGATGGGCTTCTCGAAGTGGCGCTTCTCCTCGACGAACCGGCTCTCGCCCGGTCCGTGGGAGTACGCCTGGTCCTGCAGGGGACACTCGCCGCCCTGGTCGCACACCGGGCAGTCGAGCGGGTGGTTGATGAGGAGGTGCTCGAGCACGCCCTCCTGCACCTGCTTGGTGAGCTCGGACTCGGTGTCGATCGCCATGCCGTCGGAGACGGTGATCATGCACGACGGCTGCAGCGCCATGCCGCGGCCGGTGTCGACCTCGACGATGCACTGGCGGCACTTGCCCACCGGCGTCATGCGCTGGTGGTAGCAGAACCGCGGGATGTAGACGCCGTTGCGCTCGCAGGCGTCGATGAGCTGCTCGCCCTTGCTGGCGAGGATCTCCTTGCCGTTGAGGGTGACGGTGACCGTGTCGGTGCGGGCGATCTCTGGACGGGTGAGGTCGGTCACGCGCCACCTCCTGCGCTGGTGGAGACGATGACGGGGATCGGTGTGGGCCCGTTGCCGTTGGCCGCCACCTTGGCCTCGAACTCGTCGGGGAACAGGGTGAGGGCGGAGTGGATCGCGGTGTAGGCCGACGGGCCGACGAAGCAGATCGTGGTCATCTTGAACGGGAACGGCTGCGCCTCGATGCCCAACCGCTCGGACGCGGCGTGGGGGAAGTCGCCCGGGCAGATGGTGCCACCGGCCTCGAAGAGCATCTCGAGGTCGCGGCGGGTGCCGAGGCCATCGACGACGCGCTGGAGGATCTGCTCGAGCCAGGTGGCGCCCTCGCGGCACGGGGTGCACTGGCCACAGGACTCGTGGGCGTAGAAGCGCACGAGCGTGAGCGACGCCGCGGGGATGTCGGTGGTGGCGTCCATCACCATCACCGCGCCGGAGCCGAGCATCGAGCCGGCGGCCCCGACCGGCTTCGACTCGAACGGCAGGTCGAGCTGATCGGGCAGGAACCACGGGGCGGAGCCGCCGCCGGGCACGAACGACTTCAACTCGTTGTCGTCGCGGATGCCCTGGCAGAAGTCGTCGCCGTAGATGATGTCGCGGAACGTGGTGGTGCCGTTGATGATCTCGAACACCCCGGGGCGCTTCACGTGACCCGAGATCGCCACCATGCGGGTTCCGGGAGAGGTCTCGGTGCCGATCTTCACGAACTCGGTGGCGCCGTTGCGCAGCAGCCACGGCAGGTTCGACAGCGTCTCGACGTTGTTGACGATGGTGGGCTTGCCGTAGAGGCCGATGGCGGCCGGGAAGAACGGCGGCTTGAGCCGGGGTTCGCCACGGTTGCCCTCGAGGCTCTCGATGAGCGCGGTCTCCTCGCCCACCACGTAGGCGCCGGCACCCCAGTGCAGGACGATGTCGACCGAGAAGTCGGTGCCGAGGATGCTCTTGCCGATGTATCCGGCGGCGTAGGCCTCGTTGAGGGCGGCAGCGACGCGCTCCTGGGCGAGGGCCATCTCGCCGCGGACGTAGAGGAACACCTGCGACAGGCCGACCGCGTAGGCGGCGATGAGGCAGCCCTCGATGAGCTGGTGGGGGTCGCGCTCCATGAGGAGGCGGTCCTTGTAGGTGCCCGGCTCGGACTCGTCGCCGTTGACGACGAGGTAGCGCGGGTAGACGCCCTCGGGCATGAGACCCCACTTGACGCCGGCGGGGAAGCCAGCACCACCACGGCCGAGGATGGTGCCGCCCCGTACCTCGTCGTGCACCTGCTGCGGGGTCATCTCGAGCGCAGCGCGCAGCCCGGCGTAGCCGTCGGTGGCGAGGTAGCGCTCGAGGGTGAACGAGTCGGCGTGCTCGAAGCGTCCGGTGACGATGCGGGGGCGGTCGCCCGCGTAGAACCCTGCGGCGTGGGGGTACGTGCCGACGAACCCGGTCATGGCGTCGTCTCCTCGCTGCTGTCGGGAGAGTCGGTGCTGTCGGGAGAGTCGGTCCTGTCGACCATCCAGACAGGCGGAACGGACACGTCCTCGGGGGCGCGGGGACCCACCCACCGGTCGGCGGGGATGCGCTGGCGGTTGGCCTGCAGCGTGCCGTGGGGCGGGATCTCGTCGGCCAGACGACCGGCGGCGAGGTCGTCGAGGAGGGTGTCGAGCTGGTCGGGGGTGACGCGATAGCGGTACCGGTAGTTCACCTGGAGGCACGGGGCCTCGGTGCACGCGGCCTGGCACTCGGCGCGCTCGATGGTGATGGCGCCATCGGGCGTGGTGCCACCGGACCGCACGCCGAGCTTGGCCTCGGCCCGCTCGATGAGCTCGTGGGCGCCGAGCAGCGCGCACGACATGGTGCCGCAGATGTTGACGACGTAACGGCCCACCGGGTGGAACTTGAACATCTCGTAGAAGCTGGCGGTGCCGAGCACCTGGGCCGGGGTGACGTCGACGAGCTCGGCGAGGTGCTGCATCGCCTCGTCGGTGACGTAGCCGTCCTGTTCCTGGGCGAGGTGGAGCAACGGGATGAGCGCCGACTTCTTGCGCGGGTAGCGGGCGATGATCTCGCGAGCGAGGGCCACGTTGGTCTCGGTGAGGCGCGCCATCAGCGATCGACCTCCCCGAGGATCGGGTCGACCGAGGAGATGATGGCGACGGCGTCGGCGATGAAGCCATTCTGCATGAGTGGAGCGAGTGTCTGGAGGTTGACGAACGACGGCCCACGGATGTGCATGCGCATGGGCTTGGCGGACCCGTCGGACACGATGTAGCAGCCGAGCTCGCCCCGTGGCGATTCGACGGCGGCGTAGGCCTCGCCCTCGGGCACCTTGAAGCCCTCGGTGAAGATCTTGAAGTGGTGGATGAGCGCTTCCATCGACTCGTCGATGCGCGCACGCGGTGGCGGCGTCACCTTCTTGTCCTGCAGGCGGTAGTCGCCGTTCGGGATCTTCTCGAGGATCTGGCCGACGATGCGCATCGACTCGCGGATCTCGGCGAGGCGGATGGCGTAGCGGTCGAAGCAGTCGCCGTAGGTGCCGACGATGATGTCGAATTCGACCTGGTCGTAGGCGAGGTATGGCTCGTCGCGACGCAGGTCCCAGGCGTAGCCGGTGGACCGCAGGAGCGGACCGGTGGTGCCGAGGGCCAGCGCCTCTTCGGTGGTGAGCACGCCGACGCCCTGCAGGCGGTTGCGCCAGATGGGCTGACCGGTGAGGAGCGTGTCGTACTCGTCGAGTCGGGACGGGAGCGTGTCGAGCAGGCGGATGACGTCGTCGCGCCAGCCGTCGGGCAGGTCGGCCGCGACCCCGCCGGGACGGATGTAGTTGTGGTTCATCCGCAGGCCGGTGACCTTCTCGAAGAACCGGAGCACCTCCTCGCGCTCGCGCCAGCCGTAGATCATCATCGACACGGCCCCGAGGTCCATACCGTTGGTGGCCATGAAGAGCAGGTGCGACGCCATGCGGTTGAGCTCGCACATCAGCATGCGGATCCAGGTGGCCCGCTCGGGTGCCTCGATGCCGAGGAGCTTCTCGGTGGCCAGGCTGAACACCAGCTCGTTGAAGAGCGGCGACGCGTAGTCCATGCGGGTGACGTTGGTGGGGCCCTGCAGGTAGGTGAGGTCCTCGCCCGTCTTCTCCATCCCCGTGTGCAGGTAGCCGATGACCGGCTTCGTGCGCAGGACGGTCTCGCCCTTGAGCTCGACCATGAGGCGCAGCACACCGTGGGTGCTGGGGTGCTGGGGCCCCATGTTGAGGATCATGGTGTCGGAGGCGGCGCCGCCCTCGTCCTGGTAGGACCGGGCCGCCGCCTCGGACATGCGCAGCACCGCACCGCGCTCGCGCAGCTCTTCGATGGCACTGGTGCGCCCGCGCGCGAGCAGCTCCTGTGCGCCCTGGTCGGTTCCTCGCGTGGTGTCGGTGGTGCTCATGAGGTCCGTCTTCAGCGGTGGGAGGGTGCGCCCTTGAACTGCACGGGGATGCTCCCGACGGCGTAGTCGCGTCGCAGCGGGTGTCCCTGCCAGTCCTCGGGCATGAGGATGCGGGTGAGGTCGGGGTGCCCGTCGAATCCGATGCCGAACATGTCGAACACCTCGCGCTCGAGCGCCTCGGTGCCGGGGTGGAGCTCGAAGAGCGTCGCCACGGTGGGGTCGTCCTCGGGCACCTGGATGCGGAGGCGGATGCGGTGCCGAGTGCCGTGGTTGAGGAGGCCCACCACCAGTTCGAAGCGCTCGGGCTCGATGCCCTCGGGGAGGTCGGTGCGGCCCGGGTGGCGCAGGTAGTCGGCGGCGGTGAGGTCGACGCACATCAGGTAGCCCTCGTCGACGAGGGTGGAGATGAGCACGACGTACTGCTCGCGGCTCGGGTGCAGCACGGTCTCGCCGCGGGGGCGGGTGACCGCGACGCCGTGCACGAGCTCGGTCTCGTCCGACACGTCAGCGTCTCCCGAGGGCGACCGACGTGTCGGCCTGTCCGTCGAGCTGCTCGACGGTGATGCCCGCCCCGGCGCCGGTGGTCTCGCGGCGGCGCAGCAGCTCACCGGTCTCGATCTGGTGGTGCATGGTGAGGATGGCGTGCATCAGCGTCTCGGGCCCGGGTGGGCAGCCCGGGGCGTAGACGTCGACCGGGACGATCTGGTCGACGCCCTGGACGATGGCGTAGTTGTTGAACATGCCGCCGCTGGACGCGCAGACGCCCATCGAGATGACCCACTTGGGGTCGAGCATCTGGTCGTAGATCTGGCGGAGCACCGGCGCCATCTTCTGCGACACCCGGCCCGCCACGATCATCACGTCGGCCTGCCGCGGCGAGGCCCGGAAGACCTCCATGCCGTAGCGGGCGAGGTCGTAGTGCGGACCACCTGCGGCCATCATCTCGATGGCGCAGCAGGCCAGGCCGAACTGGGCGGGCCACGAACTGCGGGCCCGCGACCAGCGCACGATGTCTTCGAGCTTCCCGGTGAGGAAGTTGTGCGACAGCCCGCCGATGCCCTCCTCCAGGAACCCTCCGTCGCGCGGCATCAGACCACCTCCCCTGTCGTGTGACGCAGGTCGGTGTCGCGTCCGTCGTGGCCCACCCTACGGATGGTGCTGGTGGATGTGCGGCTGGGGTCGACGACATCGACCCGGCGCTCGACCTTGAGGGGCCCCCAATCAAGGGCTCCCTTGCTGAGCAGGTAGACGAACGACTCGAACACCGCGGCCGCGAACAGGCCGATGGCCACGAGGCCGAACATCGACAGCTCGCGGTACACCGTGGCGAACGGGTACAAGAAGATGATCTCGATGTCGAAGACGATGAAGATCATGGCGATGAGGTAGAAGCGCACCGGGAACCGCTCGGGCGTGTCCTTCTGGGGCACGATGCCGCTCTCGTACGGCGACTCCTGCACCGGGTTCGAGCGCGGTGGGTTCACCAGGCGCGACATGGTGACGTTGATGAAGCCGAAGACGGCCGCGAGGACCCCGATGACGACGAGCGGCAGGTACTGACCCACGCCCGTCAGACCGCCAGGGGCTCTGTTCGAGCCCGGTTCTCGGCCTCGCGCTTGTCACGTCGGTGCAACACGTTGGCCGTGACGCCGAAGACGACCATGCAGAAGAACGTGAACACCGCGGGCGTGAGCCGCAGGTTGCCGAGGTCGCGCTCGAGGATGAGGGCGGCCTCGGGTGCCGAGGGATCGGCCTCGGCGATGTGCGGGGGCTGGCCCGGCTCGACCGGACCCTGGTCGATGGTGTGCTGCACCATGACCACCGCGTAGTGCGGCGGGTGGGTGAGGCGCAGCGAGTTGGTGACCTTGTTGGCGACACGATCGATCATGGAGTCGCTGGCGCGGTCGGGCTTCCCGCCCGTCTCGGCCATCCCCAGGATCTCGAAGTCGGACGCCGTCTCGTACGGCGGCGGGGTGAGCTGGGTGGTGAGTGCGTCGGTGGCCGCGGCCTCGAGCTCGCCAAACGAGGGGTTGTCCTCGGAGATGGTCTCCCAGTCGCTGAAGTCGGGGTCGTCGGCGACCACCTCGGTGACCGCACCCGCACCTCCGTCGAAGTCGAGCTCGACCGCGTGCCACGACGGATCTTGCCCGGACCAACCAATGCCGTAGACCCACCAGACGGCGCCCATGATCGACATCCAGCCGAAGAGGCCGGCGATGGCGAGGAGGAGACCGGTGCGCGCACCGCTGTTGGTGGCGAGCAAAAGGTAGACCGAGCCGCAGAGCACCACGAACCCGATGAGCACGGCCAGCGCGCCACGGATCTGCGGTTCCCACGCAATGGCTGCGAGGGTCAGATCGAACATCTCGGACACCTAGAGCCCCCGCTCGTACTCGACGACTGCTGCGATCTGATCTTCGGTGAGCATCTGGCCGAATCCCGGCATGCGGCCGGTGCCTTGCCCGTTGACGCCGTAGCCGGCACCTTGCTCGGAGCCTTCGGTGACGAAGTCGATGTGATCCTGCGGCGCTGGGAACCGACGGAGGGTGTAGCCGTCCCGGAGCGGTGGGCCGATGGTGCCGCCGCCGCCCTCGGCCTGCGGGTCGCCGTAGGAGAAGCCCATGGTGTGGCAGCGGGCGCACGAGTAGGTGCCGGAGTCGGCGCCGCTGAAGCGTCCGTAGTTGAAGACCGCTTCGCCGAGGGACTCGAACTCGCCGGCCTCGAGCGAACGCCCGACCTCGGCGGTGACGTCGGCCTTGACCTCGTCGGGATCGCGCTCGATGGTGTGCAGGTAGCGGATGAGGTGATCGATCTGCTGGGTGGTGAGGGGGCCGCCGCCGGGGGCGCCCCACGCCGCCATGGGGGTGCCGGGGCGACCGTAGTTGAGGATGTAGCGCAGCTCGTCGTCGTCGTAGCGCAGCGTGGCGGCGTTGACCGCCGGCGCGTTCCAGTTGACCTGGGCGACGAACTCGCCCTCGGGGTTGAGGAGGATGTGCTGGCGGACGCCGCCCTGCCCGGCCGAGCCGTGGCAGTCGGCACATCCGAGGCCGCCGGCCGCGGATGCCGCGAACAGCCCGGCGCCCTGGTTGGCGAACTGGCCGGTGTCGGACTCGTAGTTCTCCTCGGCGCCCGACTGCCGCCCGGGTTCGGCCAGCCAGTAGGCGGGGAGGCCGACGGCGATGAGGGCGATGAGGATGAGGGCGAGCAGGAGCACGCGGTCGAGGACCCGGCCCTCGAGATCCTCGTCGGGGTAGTAGGGCTTGCGGTTCGGGGCCAGCTCGAGCTCGGCGCCGAGCTCGGGGCGGGCGGCACGGCTGTTGAACCACAGCAGCGCTACGCCGGCCAGGGCGAGTAGGACGACGAGGACGATGCCGACCGACCTCTGGGTGCTCGCGGCGAGCACCGCACCCGCGACGGGTTGCAGCACGTTCAGGTTCTCCATGGGTCAGTGACCGCCCGCGCCGCTGATGCAGTTGGGGCCTTCGGCCTCTTGGCCGGTGGTGTTCGTGCCGATCGGGGGCCCGGTGATGAGGGTGCCGGTGTCGACGAGGAAGTTGCCGCCCTCGACCGACATGGCGAAGCGGTCCATGCCGCGAGGGGCGGGGCCGCCCTTCTTCTCACCCACGCGGTTGTACTGCGAGCCGTGGCATGGGCACTCGAACCACTGCGACGTCAGGCACGCGGGCACCCGGCAACCCAGGTGCGGGCAGGTCTGCCAGAGGGCGATGAGTCCAGCCTCCATGCCGGCGAGCTCGGGTGCGGAGTAGGCGGACTGCGCCTTGTCGAGCGCGGACTCGGGGTAGGCGGTGACCCACATGCGACCCTCGGGCACGTAGAAGAAGCCGTTGCCCTCGGTGATCGATGCGTGGACCTCGTCGATCGAGCCCAGGTTGAGGGTGGAGCCGAAGCCACCGGAGCCGGTGGGCCAGAGGAAGGCGATGACGGCGGTGCCGAAGCCGCCGATGCCCAGCCCCATGAAGCCCACGATGCTGCGGTTGAAGAACTGCCGGCGGGTGACGCCGACCAGCTCGGGGTCGGGCGGCACCCACTGGGCCGGCGGCGCCACTGAGACCGTCTCGATCTCGGTGGACGGCGCGGTGGCCGAGCGCTCGTAGGCGCGGCCACCCGGGGCGGGGTCGTCGTCGCGGGGCACAGCCGTGACCCGGTCGCGGTCGCGCTGGCGGGTCTCGCGGGAGAGCTCGCCCACGGCGAGGTCGGTGTCGCGCCGGCGGGCGGCGGCGATGACGCCGACGCCAGCCAGGACGACGAGGGCCACGATGGCGATGATGATGGGGGGGTTCATCGGATGCCTCCGGTCACAGCTCGAAGAAGAGGCCGTCGTTCCACGGGAACACGAAGTTGAACCCGGGCCCTCGGAAGAACGAGCCGATGAGGGTGAGCACGGCCCAGAACATGAGGTGCACCGTCATCAGCGAGATGGCGAACTTGCGATCTTCCGGCTTGTTGCTCGGGTTGCGGTCGATGTAGGGCGCCAGGATCAGCATGAAGATGCCGATGCCCGGGATGGTGACGCCGGCCACCATCGGGTGGAACATCGTGAGCAGCTCCTGGAGGCCCAGGAAGTACCACGGCGCCTTCGACGGGTTCGGCGTCTGGTTGAGGTTGGCGAGCGTGAGCAGCGGGGCGTTCACGAACACCGAGAAGATGAACAAGAAGGCGGTCATGGCCAGGGCGGCCACGAACTCGACGGCGAGCAGGTGGGGCCACGTGTGGACCTTGTCCTGTGGGGTGGCCTTCACGTCCTGGATGGAGCCGGACTTGACCACGGTGAGGAGGCGCTGGGTGTGTCCGCCGGGCCCGGTGGCCACAGGCGGTGCCGCGGTGGCCACGCCACCACCGGCCGCTGTCGGCCCGGGAGCGGGGGCGGTGGCCACGCCACCACCACCTGTGCCGCCACCGGCGGCCTTCTCCTTGGCGGCGCGGCTGCGCTCGAGGAGGTGCGCGGGGATGCGGCTGTCGCCGGCGGCCGTTGCATCGGCCGCAGGCGCGGCGGCGGCCGCGGTGGGCTCGGCAGCGGCGGCGCCGCCGGCCTTCTTCGCTTCGGCCTTCTGGCGGGCTTCTTCTGCCCGCTTGCGAAGGTGCTCGGGGATCTCTGTCATGAGTCCGCTTCCTCGGGTCGGCCTACAGCGGGCCCGAGATGCCTCCGTCCTTTCGCACTCGCCAGAAGTGGATGGCCATGAAGATCACGATCACGAACGGCAGCAGCAGCACGTGGAGCACGTACCAGCGGATGAGCGTGTCGGACCCGATCTCGGCCCCGCCGAGCAGCACGAACCGCACGTCGTCGCCGAAGACGGGCGTGTACCCCATCATGTTGGTTCCCACCGTGACCGCCCACAGCGCCAACTGGTCCCACGGGAGCAGGTAGCCGGTGAACGACAGCAGCAGGGTGAGCGTGAGCAGGATGACGCCGATGACCCAGTTGAACTCGCGGGGCGGCTTGTAGGCCCCGTGGTAGAAGACCCGCGCCATGTGGAGGAACACCGACAGCACCATGAGGTGCGCGCCCCACCTGTGCATGTTGCGCACGAGCAAGCCGAAGGTGATCGAGGTCTGCAGCGCGTACATGTCGTTCCACGCCTGCGCCGCCTCGGGCCGGTAGAAGAACATGAGGAAGATGCCGGTGACGGTGAGCAGGATGAACAGGAAGAAGCTGAGCCCACCCAGGCAGAGGGTGTAGCTGACCTTCACCGCGTGGCGCTTCACCTTCACCGGGTGGAGGTGGTACAGCACGCTGTTCATGATCACGTACGACCGGTTTCGAGGGCTGTCGGAGTAGCCCTTCCGGAAGATGGAACCCGGTCGGAAGATCGAGCTCCATGCCTGGGAGCCCTGGACCCTGTCGCCCAGCTGACTCATCTTGTCGTGCATCGACGTCGCCACCTGGCGCCTACTCCCTCACTCGTTCCATGGCACTCAGCCCAACCGCATCCCATAGCCGTAGCCATGGGCGTTGGTGCGCTGGTGGGGGTCGCCGTTGGGGTCCGGGTCGCCGATGCGCCCCATGATGATGACGCCAGTTGGGCACCGGTCGACGCAGAGGGCGCAGCGGGTGCACACGTCGTCGTCGATGGTGAAGATCACGCGGTCGCTCGGGTCGGTGCCGGGAAGCTCGGTGCCGATGGCCTCATCGATGGCCGACGGATGCACCATGTGGATGCACTTCCACGGGCAGATGTCGACGCAGCCCTCGCACATGATGCACTCGGACTGGTCGATGTGGATGAACTGCTTGGGCTTGACCGCCTTCGAGAGCCACGCCGCGTCGACCTCCTGGAGGACGTAGTCGTCGCGGAACTCCGGCATCGGCGGGTTGGCGTCGGTACGGGCCATCTCAGGCTCCCCTCACCAGCGGACGGCCGAATCGAGAGGTCTCGATCTCGGGGGTCTTCTTCTGTCCACGGTTCTGCCACATCATCCAGATGGCGACGTTGGCCGCCAGCAGGACGCCGTAGATGCCCACGGCGATGAGGTCGCGGATGATGAGGTAGGAGATGTCGATGGGGAGCTTCTCGACGATGCCACCGGGCCCGGAGACGAGCCGGTCGGCACGCCAGTTCCACTCGTTGTCGGCCAGGGACAGCCACTGGTGGGGCACGACGCCGTAGGCCCAGAAGAGCAGGAAGAACACGTAGACCGAGGCGAACATGGCCTCACCCCATGTGAGGGGCGTGCCGACGGGCCGCCGCTTCATGTAGGCGAAGATCACCGCCGTCATCAACAGGGCAACAAGGATCGAGGTCACGAATGCAACCATGTGGCGGACACCTCCTCGTGAAACCTCTCACAACCCTAGCCGGGGGGCTGGGTCATCCATCTGGGCACCGGACGGTCTAGCACGACGTGTTCGCGGGAAGCACATCCTCGCCAGTTCGAACGCGAGCCGATCGCGCCGGCTTGGCCGGCACCGGATGCATCCGCGTAGAGTGACGCCGACTGGCGCTCGTGCACGGGCACCCACGCCAGGAACCATTCGCCTGCGGAGGACCTGTTGACCGAGATTCCCGAGCACCTGCTGAAGCGCTCACGCGACCGCCGTGCGGCCCTCGGCCTCGGTGGTGGCGACGCGGGTGAAGCCGTGTCGGCCGCGCCGGCGGCCTCCACCTCCTCCGCCGTCGAGCCGGCCGCTGCTGCGTCCACTCCGGTCGCGAGGGCCACGCCCGCCGCGGTCGAGCCGCCGACCCCCGAGCCGGTCCCCTACTACGTCGAGGCCGCCCGCCGCCGCAAGCGCGTGCCGGTGTGGGCCATGCCCGTCATCGCCGGCATGTTCTTCTGGGCGCCGGTCTACCTCGGTACCCTCGAGCTACCTCCCGTCGAAGGTGGCCCCCTCGCCGCCGGCGAAGAGATCTACGGCGCCACGTGCGCCGGTTGCCACGGTGCAACCGGTGGTGGCGGCGCCGGTCGTCAGCTCAACGGCGGAGAGGTGCTCGTCACGTTCCCCGACTGGCGCGACCAGGTGGCCTTCGTCGAGCAGGGCTCGGCCGGCTTCATCGGCGTCCCCTACGGCGACCCCGAGCGTCCCGGCGGCGCGCACATCGGCGGCGACTTCGGCAACATGCCGCCGCAGAGCACTGTCAACGGTGGTGGGCTCAGCCGTCTCGAGATCCTCGAGGTCGTGCTCTACGAGCGGGTCGAGCACGGCGGCGAGGTGCTCGAGGAGTCCGAGCTGCTGGCCTACATCGAGGCACTCGAGGCCAGCGGCGAGGAGCTCCCCGCCGAGGGCCCGCTCCCCGAGCTCGAGCTCGCGGGCGTCGCCGCCGGCGAGTAGCACCCGGGCCACACGCACATACGACCCCACCACCCCCTCCGTATTTTGGGCGCGGTGAGGAACGGGGGTCGTTCGTCAACGCACCCGAAATTGGGAGCCGGCGAGTAGCCGCCCGCTCAGCTGAGGCTGGCGGCCACCTCAGCCGCGGCGGCCACGGTGGCGTCGATGTCGGCCGCTGCGTGGGCCAGGCTGGGGAACATCGCCTCGTAGGCACCGGGCGCCAGCGCCACGCCTCGGTCGAGCATGCCCCGGAAGAACCGGCGGTAGAGGCCGGTGTCGGCGCTGACCTTGGCGGTGGGGAAGTCGACGATGGGCGTCCCGGAGAAGAACAGCCCCACCAGCGGCCCCACCCGCGGCACCTGCACCGCCACGCCCGCATCGGCGAACGCTGACGACAGGCCGGTCGCCAACGACGTGGCGATCGTCTCCAGCCGGGCGTAGGCCTCGGCGTCGAGCTCGGCCAGGACGGTGAGCCCG
>JAENWR010000038.1 GCA_016649895.1 Acidimicrobiia bacterium
CCGTCTGCTGGAGACCGCCCGCGAGATCGACGGCAAGGGCGAGATCGCCCACGTCGCGACCATCTCCGCGCAGGACCAGGTGGTCGGTGACCTGATCGCCGAGGCGTTCGACAAGGTCGGCAAGGACGGTGTGATCACCGTCGAGGAGTCCTCCAGTACCGCCATGGAGCTCGAGTTCTCCGAGGGCATGCAGTTCGACAAGGGCTACCTGTCGCCGTACTTCGTCACCGATCCCGAGCGTCAGGAATCGGTCCTCGAGGACCCCTACATCCTGCTCAACAGCGGCAAGATCAGCTCGGTCCAGGACCTCCTCCCCGTGCTCGAGAAGGTCATGCAGTCGGCCCGCCCGCTGCTCATCATCTCCGAGGACGTCGAGGGCGAGGCCCTCGCCACCCTGGTGGTCAACAAGATCCGTGGCACCTTCTCGTCGGTGGCCGTCAAGGCTCCTGGCTTCGGCGAGCGTCGCAAGGCGATGCTGCAGGACATGGCCATCCTCACCGGTGGACAGGTCATCTCCGAAGAGGTCGGCCTCAAGCTCGACAACGCCACGCTCGACCTCCTCGGTCGGGCCCGCAAGGTCGTCATCACCAAGGACGACACCACCATCATCGAGGGTGCTGGCACCGAGGACGAGGTCAAGGGTCGCGTCGCGCAGATCAAGCGCGAGATCGACGACACCGATTCCGACTGGGACCGTGAGAAGCTCCAGGAGCGCCTCGCCAAGCTGTCGGGCGGCGTTGCCGTGGTCAAGGTCGGCGCTGCCACCGAGACCGAGCTCAAGGAGAAGAAGCACCGCATCGAGGACGCGCTGTCGGCCACCCGTGCCGCCATCGAGGAAGGCATCGTCGCCGGTGGCGGCACCGCCCTCCTGCGTTCCCGCGCCGCGGTCGCCGCGGTCGCCGACTCGCTCGAGGGCGACGAGGCCACCGGTGCCCGTGCGGTGTGGAAGGCCCTCGAGGCCCCCACCCGGCTCATCGCCGACAACGCCGGGCTCGAAGGTGCGGTCATCGTGCAGCGGGTCGAGGCCGAGACCGGCCCCATCGGCTACAACGCGGCCACCGGTGAGTTCACCGACCTGCTCAAGGACGGCGTCATCGACCCGGCCAAGGTCACCCGTGCGGCGCTGCAGAACGCAGCATCGATCGCGGCCCTGCTCCTCACCACCGAGGCCCTCGTGGCCGACGAGCCCGACGAGGGCTCCGGCGGCGGTGGCATGCCCGACATGGGCGGCATGGGCGGCATGATGTAATCACCTCGCCCCGTGCGAGAGTGACGTAACACCGAGTGACGCAACACCGTGCGGCCGGCCCTTCTGGGGCCGGCCGCTTCGCGTGCCTGCTCGGTACGCTCCGCCCCATGGATCGACCACCGCCCGACGCCGCCAAGCTCCTCGCCACCTGGATGGAGTGGGAGAAGGGTGACAGCACGCCGGGCCGGGTCATGGCCGACCTGAAGAAGGGCGGGATGCGCGAGGTCCTCGAGCACCTCGCCAACCCCGCGTCGGTCACCACCACCCCGATCTCCTCGACGCCCTCCTCGGGCCGCTGAGCGAGGTGGGGGAGCGCCCCATCGACCATCCGGTCGCTCCGCCGGCGCCGGGCGAGCCCCTCGGCCCGCCCGACGTCGTCCGCGGCGGGCCGCAGGTGATCCCTCGCCCGTCGGACTGGAGCGAGGGAGCGCCGGCACCGTGGGCCCACCTGCCAGACAGCGCCCGCCACCCGTCGCTCGCGGCGATCCGGGCTACGGTCGTCGGCACCGGCACAGATCTCGTACTCCCTGGGAACCCCGCCCACGAGAGGTCATCGGCCGTGCTCGCCGCCATCTACGAGGACCGGGGCGAGCCACAGATCCTCCTCACCCGGCGCTCGTGGGATCTACGCACCCACCGTGGTGAGGTGAGCTTCCCCGGGGGCCGGGTGGAGCCGTTCGATGCCGACATGCGGGCGGCGGCGCTGCGCGAGGCCCACGAGGAGGTCGGCCTGGCTCCCGAGCTGGTGGAGATCGTCGGGCGGCTCGATCCGCTCGCCACCATGAGCAGCGGATCGCTCATCGTGCCCTTCATCGGTGTCCTGCCCCATCGGCCGCTGCTGCGGCCCGATCCGCGGGAGGTGGCCGAGATCCGCGACGTGCCCATCGCCGAGCTGCTCGCCGACGGCGTCTACCGCGAGGAGATCTGGCGTCGTGAAGGGACGGAGCGGGCGATCTGGTTCTTCGAGCTCGAGGGCGACACCGTGTGGGGTGCCACCGCCAGCATGTTGCGCCAGCTCCTGTGTCGCATCACCGGCGTGCAGGCGGCGCCGAGCCCCGGGCACTGACGCGCAGAGGGGGTGGTCCCACCGGGACCACCCCCTCTACCGTCCCCCCACAGGGATCTGTGCCGCTAGAGCTGGCCCTCGCGCACGTCGAACACGTTGCGCAGCGAATCGCCCACGTAGTTGAGCGAGAACACGGTGAAGAACAGCACCAAGGCCGGCGTCACCGTGAGGTGGTAGATGCCGTCGCTGATGGTGCGTCGACCCTCGTTGATCATCGTGCCCCAAGTGGGCGTCGGAGGCTGCACCGACAAGCCGAGGAAGGCCAGTGAGCCCTCGAGGATGATGACGGTGCCGAGGGCGATGAGCCCGAAGGCCATCACCGGCATGGCCACGTTGGGGGCGATCTCGCGGAACAGGATGCGGTTGCGCTTGGCGCCCATGGCCTTGGCGGCCAGCACGAACTCTCGCTGGGACACGGCGAGGGTGGTGGCCCTCGACACCCGGGTGTAGGTGGGGATCGACAAGAAGGCGACCGCCACCGTGATGGCGGGGAGGTTCTGGCCGACGAACGCCACCAGGGTGAGCAACAAGATGAGGCCGGGGAAGGCGAGGAGCGTGTTGACCCCGCCCATCACCAGTCCCTCGTAGCGGCCCCGGATGTAGCCGGCCGACAGGCCGAGGACACCACCTACGGTGGAGCCGACGACCACGGCGGTGACGCTGATGACCACCGACGTGCGGGCACCGTGGACGAGCCGGGCCAGGATGTCGCGGCCGAGGCCGTCGGCGCCCAGGATGAAGCCGTTCGTGAACGGGCTACTACGACGATTCGCGATGTCCTGCTTGAGCGGGTCGGCGACGGGCAGCAGGTCGGCAAAGATCGCGCAGAACACGATCAGCACCACCCAGAAGACGCTGACGTAGAAGAGGAGGCCCACCTTGCCCTTCTTCTTGTGGGCGATCTCCGACTCGAAGCCCGGCGTGCCCATGTCTTCGAGGATGAGCGACCCGGCGGGGCTCGGCTGCGAGCCCATCCGTGTCGCTTGGTCGGTGTTGGCCTCGGCGTCGGCGTTAGGCGGTTGCTGTGGTGTTTCCATGGCGGATCCTCGGGTCCAGGAACGAGTACAGGATGTCGATCGCGAAGTTCACGAACACGTAGACCACAGCGATGAAGAGCACGAGGCCCTGCACCATCACGAGGTCGCGGTTGGTGATCGAGTCGATGAGCAGGCGACCGATGCCGGGCAGGGCGAAGATCTGCTCGACGATGAGGGCACCCGACAGCAGCGCGGCCACCTGCAGGCCGATGACCGTCATCAGCGAGAACGACGACGGTCGCAGCGCGTGACGGAACAGGATGCGGCTCGTGGGCAGGCCCTTCGACTTGGCCATCACGACGTGATCCTCCTGCAGCGTGGAGATCATGTCGGTGCGCAGGAGGCGGGTGAGCACCGCGACGTTGCCGATGGAGAGGCTGAGCGCCGGCAGGATGCCGCTCTTGATGCTGCCGACCGGATCGGTGCCGAAGCGCGTCCAGCCGGTGGCCGGGAGCCACCCGAGCTCGACCGCGAAGATGATCATCAAGAACAGCGCCAGCACGAAGTTCGGGATGGAGAGCAACCCGAAGGTGAGAGCGGTGACGATGCGGTCGAGCATCGACCCGGACTTGTAGGCCACGAGCACCCCGAGGGGGATGCTGACGAGGAGGGCGAACGACAGCGCCATCACCATGATCTGGAAGGTGACGGGCATGCGCTCGGTGATGGCGTCGGTGACGGTCTGGTTGGTCCGGAACGACCGGCCGAGGTCGCCGGTGGCAGCCGACGTGATCCATTCGAAGTAGCGCACGGGCAGTGGGTCGTTGAGGCCCATCTCCTCGCGTATCGCCGCGATGGTGTCGGGATCGGCGTTCTCGCTCCCGAGGATGACCAGCGCCGGATCGCCCGGCAGCAGCGACATCAGCATGAAGGTGAGGAAGGAGGCGGCGAGGATCACCGGGACGAGCCCGATCGCCTTCCTCCCGATCAGTGTCAGCATGTCGTGTTCCCCCCGGGAACGGATGGGCGCTGATGGGCGCCGTCGGTGTGGGATGCGTCCCCCGGAGGGCGGATCGGTGTGCCCGATGCCACCCGCCGGGGAACAACCTACAGCTTGGCGACTACTGCTCCAGCCAGACCTCGGCCCAGTACACCTGAGCTTCCATGGCGCCATCGCCCTGGTGGCCCCCCGGGACCGTCCAGCCGCCGAGGTTGCGGACCTCGGGCAGGGCGTACAGAGCGGTGGCGGTACCGCCGGTCCAGGTGTTCGGAACCTGCTCGGTGAACTCCATCATGATCGCCTCGACCGCGTCGTAGCGGTCCTCGAACGACTGAGCCGTTCGCATGGTCTCGAGGTTCTCCTGCACCGACGGGCTCGTGTAGTTGGTGAAGTTGAGCGCCTCGACCGCGGGGTCGCTGAACGCCGGCCGCAGGGTGGTGTAGGGGTCCTCGTTGGCGCCCATCCGCCAGCAGTTCGCCATGTAGTTGCCGCTGAGGGGCGGGTTCGAGTCGGCGCCGATGGCGTTGTTGATGTGCACCGGCTGCTCGACCGAGTTGAGCCGCACCTCGACACCCATCGCGTCCCACATCGCCTGGTAGCCCTGCGACACCTCCAGGAGCGACGGATCGGGCGGGCAGTTGAACTCGATGGAGATCGGGGCGCCTACGTCCTTGCCGTCGGAGCGGTCTGGATCGTTCGTGTACTCGTCGAGGAGCTGCTGTGCGAGCTCGGGATCGTACTTCGGCCAGGCCTCCTCGACCGCGGCGGAGAACCAGGGCGAGTCGGGGCTGAAGTACTGCGTCTGCGGCGGGGTGATCCCGGTTCCTCCGAGGATCTCGATGAGGTCCTCCTGCACCAGGGCGTGGGCCAGGCCGAGGCGCACGCGAACGTCGTCGACGGGGGCACGCATGGTGTTGAAGATGGCGCCGCCGCCGCTGTTGCCGATGGCCGTCAGGGACTGCATGGTGCCGGCATCGGCCTCTTCCATGGCCCGACGGACGATCGACTGGCGCAGGGTCTGGCCGACGTGGATGTCGCCGGCGAGCACCGAGTTGAAGCGCGAGTCCTCGTCGGTGATGGGCCGGAAGATGAGGGAGTCGAGGTAGGGCAGTTGGTTGCCCGCCTCGTCGGTGCGCCAGTAGTTCTCGTTGCGCACGAGCACGGTCTGGGCGTCGCGCTGCCACGACTCCATCTCGAACGGCCCGGCGCCCACTGGGTTGCTGCCGCACTCCTCGGCGGCCTCAGCGCACGCCTGGTTCGAGAACGGCCAGCCGATGGCGCCGGTGAGCACGTCGGGGAACGCCACGTTGCCGGTGGCGAGCACGTAGGTGTAGGTGAGCGGCCCGTCGACGCGCAGCTCGGTGACCTGCGCCAGGCTGGCCGACAGGTTGGACGTGTCACGGGTGAGGTAGGTCTCGAAGTTCTCCTTGATGGCCGCGGCGTCGAGCGGCGTGCCGTCGTGGAACTCGATGCCCTCGCGGAGGGTGATGGTCCACTCGGTGGCGTCGTCGTTCGCCTCGATGGTCTCGGCGAGGAGGGGGTAGATCTCGCCGTCGGCGCCGTGGGCGGCGATCGAGTCGTAGATGGCGCGGGCCACGTTCGTCTGGGCGCTGGCGAAGACACCCTCGCCGGGCAGCCAGCTGGTGGCCTCGGCCTCGAGGCCCACCTCGAGGGTGCCGCCGGGGACGACCTCGTCGGTGTCGGAGGTGAGGGTGGTGTCGGTGATCCCCTCGCCCGGATCGGCGGAGTCGGTGTCGTCGCCCCCGCATGCCGCGGCGACGAGGCTCGCCGCCAGCAGGGTGGCCAGGATCCTCCATGCCCGCGGATGGCGGGCAGGAGCGGTTGGTTCTCTCACGATGGTGTATCCCCCGGACGGGTTGGTGGTCGTGGACGGTTCTGTGGGACAGGACGACGCGGGGGAACGACGAAGCAACCCGGCACCTGGCCGGGTTGTGACCGTTGCCACAAGCGCCGAGGACAACGGTAGCCGCATCGCCATCGTGTCAACAAGCCGGGGACCGGCCGTGTGAGGCGCCCTCTAGGCTCGTCGCCGTGCCCGAACCGAGCCCTCCCACCGGCCCCCATGCGGGCTTTCACATGACCCCCGACGAGCTCCGTCGCCATGGCCACGCGGTCGTGGACTGGGTGGCCGACTATCTCGCGCGGGTGGGCGAGATGCCGGTTCGGTCGACCGTGGCGCCGGGGGAGGTGCGAGCGGCTCTCCCGCCGCATCCACCGGCGCACCCCGAGCCCTTCGACGACGTCATGGCCGACGTCGAGTCGATCATTCTGCCGGGGATCACGCACTGGCAGTCCCCCGACTTCTTCGCCTACTTCCCGGCCAACTCGTCGGGCCCCTCCATCCTCGGCGAGCTCCTTTCCGCCGGCCTCGGCGTGCAGGGGATGATGTGGGCGACCAGCCCCGCCTGCACCGAGCTCGAGACCCATGTGCTCGACTGGATGGTGGAGCTCCTCGGCCTGCCCGAGCGCTTCCGCTCGACTGGCGCGGGGGGCGGGGTCATCGAAGACAGCGCGTCGAGCGCCACGCTCTGCGCGGTGCTGGCGGCCCGCCACCGAGCCGGAGGTGCTGAACGCCTCACCGACCTCGTCGGCTACGCGTCCGCCGAGGCCCACTCGTCGGTGCAGAAGGCGTTCACCGTCGCCGGCCTGCGCGACGACCAGCTTCGCATCGTCGACGTCGACGACACCATGGCCATGCGCCCCGATCACCTGCGGTCCCTCGTCGCTGAGGACCTCGTCGCCGGCCGCCGGCCGTTCTTCGTGTGCACCACGGTTGGCACCACCTCGACCATGGCGATCGATCCCGTGCGCGCGGTGGCCGAGGCGGTCGCCGACTCCGGCATCTGGGTGCACGTCGACGCCGCCATGGCCGGTGCCGCCGGCGTGGTGCCCGAACTGCGCTGGGTGAACGACGGGCTCGAGCTGGTCGACAGCTGGTGCTTCGATCCGCACAAGTGGCTCTTCACCAATTTCGACTGCGACTGCCTGTTCGTGGCCGACCGCGCTGCGCTCGTCGGCGCGCTCTCCATCCTCCCGGAGTACCTGCGCAACGCCGCATCCGACGCCGGTGAGGTCATCGACTACCGCGACTGGCAGGTGCCGCTCGGCCGCCGGTTCCGGGCCCTGAAGCTCTGGTTCGTGATCCGTCACTACGGCGCAGAGGGGCTGCGCCACCACGTGGCGCGCCACGTCGAGCTGGCGCGTGGCCTGGCCGATCGGCTGTCGTCGGATCCGCGCTTCGAGCTGGCGGCGCCGGTCGACCTGAACCTGGTGTGCTTCAGGGGCATCAAGGGCGACGAGGCCACCGAGCGCATCATGGCCGCGGTCAATGACTCCGGCCGGGCGCTGCTCAGCCACACCCGCGTGGCCGGCCGGTTCGTCATCCGCGCCTCGGTGGGCCAGACCACCACCGAGGCCGGCAACGTCGACGCGCTGTGGGCGTTGCTCGACGCCGTCGCCGACGGGAAGGCGATCGCCCCGCGGCGGCTCGAGGCGCCGCGGACTATTTCAGGGGCAAGTAGCTAGTCGAGGACAGGAACGGCGATGTGGCCATGTGCGTCGCGGCGAGCCCGGGCGATGGGGCGGTCGAGCATGGCCTCGTCGGACGCCATCTCGGGATCGGCCACCCGGTTCCACGCATCGACGAACGACTGCGCGGTGACCGCTTCGCCGTTGTGGAACGTGACGTCGTCGCGGAGCGTGAACGTCCACGTGAGGTTGTCGTCGCTCTCCCACTCGGTGGCGACCGCGGGGATGGCCTCGAGGTCCTCGTTGAGGTCGGTGAGACCGTCGAACAGCAGGCGGGCCACCTCGAAGCCCTCGGAGTCCTGCACGTTGAACGAGTCGATCCAGGTGGGCTCGACGATCCCGTAGGAGATCTCGAAGTCCTCGGCCGGCTCACTGGTGTCGCCGTCGCCGGTGTCGGTGTCGCCGACGTCGTCGGCTGCGTCGTCACCACCGCACGCGGCGGCCAGCAAGCTGACGGCGAAGAGGGCTGCGAGCAGCCTCCAGAGGTTCCGGTGTCGAGTCAGGAGGGTCTCCTGCTCGGGTTCGGGGCATGTCACCGCCAGGCAGATGCGACTCGCATGGCGAACGCGACGACGCTATCGCTGGGGCCGCGCGGTGTGAGGGTGGTGACGCGGCCGGCCGGCTCTACCCACGGCCGGCCGCTCCCACACATCGGGCGTCGTGCCCCGGCTCAGGCCTCGAGCCAGACCTCGCTCCAGTAGATGGTGCTGTTGATGACGCTGTCGCCCTGGACGCCGCCGGGAACTGTCCAGCCGCCGAGGTTGCGCACCTCGGGCACGGCGTAGAGCGAGGTGGCGGTGCCACCGGCCCAGAACAGCGGGACCTCCTCGGCCAGCTCCATCATGATCTCCTCCACCGCGGCGTAGCGCTCGGTGAACTCCGCCGCGGTGCGCAGCGTCTCCATCTGCTCGGCGATGGCGTCGCTCGTGTAGTTGGTGAAGTTCAGCGGTTCGATCGCCGGGTCGCCGAAGGTGGGCTGCAGCGTCGTGTAGGGGTCCTGGTCGGCCCCGGTCCGCCAGCAGTTGATCATGTAGCTCCCGACGTACGGCGGGTTGCTGTCACCGGTGCCGATCGCGTTGCTGATGTGCACCGGCTGCTCGACCTGGATGAGGTGGGTGTCCACCCCGACGGCGCCCCAGAACGCCTGGACCGTCTGGGAGAACTCGAGGAGCGACGGGTCGGGCGGGCAGTTGAACTCCACTGCGATGGGCTCGCCGACGTCCTTGCCGTCGGAGCGCTGGGGATCGTTGATGTACTCATCGAGGAGCCCTTGGGCGATCGCCGGATCGTGGACGGGCCACGCGTCCTCGACGTCCTGTGAGAACCAGGGGGAGTCGGGGCTGAAGAACTGCGTCTGCTCGGGTGTGATCCCGGCACCGCCGAGTACATCGATGAGGTCGCCCTGGTTCACGGCGTGCACCAGGCCCCGGCGGACGCGCACGTCGTCGACCGGAGGCCGGGCGACGTTGAAGAGAGCGCCACCACCGTTGTTGCCGATGGCGGGAAGCGCCTGGATCTCGCCTGTCTCCGCTTCCTCGGCGGCGCGGCGCACGATCGACTGACGAAGTGTCTGGCCCACGTGGATGGTGCCCGAGAGGACCGACTGCAGTCGCGAGTCCTCGTCGGGGATCGGCCGGAAGATGAGCTCGTCGAGGTAGGGGAGAGGCTCGCCGGCCTCGTCGGTGCGCCAGTAGTTCTCGTTGCGCACCAGGCGGATCTGGGAGTCGCGCGTCCAGCTCACGAGCTCGAACGGACCAGCCCCCACGGGCTTGCTGCCACACTCCTCGCCTGCCGCGGCGCACGCCTCGTTGGAGAACGGGTAGCCGATGGATCCCGTCAGCACGTCGGGGAACGCCGCGTTGCCCTCGGCGAGCACGTAGGTGTAGGTGAGCGGCCCATCGACGCGCAGCTCGAGCACCTGGGCCAGGCTGCCGACGAGGGTCGAGGTCTCGCGGGTGAGGTAGGTGTCGTAGTTCTCCTTGATGGCCGCAGCATCGAGGGGAGTGCCGTCGTGGAACTCGATGCCCTCGCGGAGGGTCACCGTCCACTCGGTCAGGTCGTCGTTCGCCTCGATCGACTCCGCGAGGAAAGGATGGATCTCTCCGTCGCCGCCGCGCGCTGCGATGGAGTCGAAGATGGCGCGCGACACGTTGGTGTTGCTCGAACCATCCCCCGGCAGGAAGGTGTTCGCCTCGGCCTCCAAACCGACGACGAGGGTCCCGCCGCGCGTGACCTCCTCGGTGTCGGACGCGAGGGTGGTGTCGGTGATGAGCGCGTCCCCGTCGGCGTTCTCGGTGGTGTCGTCGCCGCCGCCGCAGGCTCCGGCGACGAGGCCCGCGGCGAGCAGGGTGGCGAGGACCCGGGCGCGCCGGGTCCTGGTGGTCGTGTGGTGCATGTGGTGGTCCCCTGTGCGAGTTCCGGCCATCGGCCGGGTCTGTTGGCAATTCGTCAATGACATTACGTCAGAAAGCCATACGGCGTACGGTCGGTCGGGTCGCGACCACCGCCGATAGCGTCGGCACATGCCCAGCCTGAGCTTCGACGGTGAGACGCACGACGAGATCGTGCAGAAGGTGCGCCGGTGGCTCGCCACGGCCGACGACGCCGGTGCGGCCGAGACGCTCACGCCCGCCGAGGCCGTCAGCCAGGGCGCCGCGCTCACCAAGGACGCGCTGCGGGTCATCGCTGCTGCCGCCCCCGGACCCGTCGCCAGCTCCGATGTGGTGAAGGCCCTCACCGCAATGGGCTACCAAGCCACCGACGCCACGCGCGACGCCGTGCTCGCCGGGCTCGACGCCCTCGAGCAGGCCACTGGCGGCGGTCTCGTGAAGAAGGTGAGCGACGCCGGCTCGAAGGCCGCCTACGAGATGAACGTCGCCATCGCGAAGCAGGTCTTCCGCAGCGTCACCGGTCGTTAGAGGCCATCGGTCGGCGCGCTAGCATCGCCCCTTCGCCAGCCGCACCCAGGAGGTCCCGTGGCGGAGATCGAGATCGGGTTGGGCAAGTCCGGGCGTCGGGCCTACGGGTTCGACGATGTCGCCATCGTGCCGAGCCGCCGCACCCGCGACCCCGAAGACGTCGACATCGCCTGGGAGCTCGACGCCTACCGCTTCGAACTGCCGTTGCTCGGCGCCGCCATGGACGGGGTCACCAGCCCGGCCACCGCCATCGAGATGGGCCGTCTCGGCGGCGCCGGCGTCCTCAACCTCGAAGGGCTCTGGACCCGCTACGACGACCCCGAGCCGCTCTTCGACGAGATCGCCTCGCTCGACGCCGCAGCCGCCACCCGGCGCATGCAGGAGATCTACGCCGAGCCGGTGCGGCCCGAGCTGGTCACGGCCCGAATCCGCGAGATCAACGACGCCGGGGTGCTCTCGTGCGCGTCGGTCACCCCGCAGCGCACCGAGGCACTCATGCCGGCCATCCGCGAGGCCGAGCTCGACCTGCTGGTGATCCAGGGCACCGTCGTGTCGGCCGAGCACGTCTCGAAGTCGTCCGAGCCGCTCAACCTCAAGCGCTTCGTGCGCGAGCTCGACATCCCGGTGCTCGTCGGTGGGTGCGCCAGCTACCAGGCGGCCCTGCACCTCATGCGCACCGGCGCCGCCGGAGTGCTCGTCGGCGTCGGCCCCGGCCACGCCTGCACCACCCGCGCCGTCCTCGGCCTCGGGGTGCCGCAGGCCACCGCCATCGCCGACGTGCGCGCCGCCCGCATGCGCCACCTCGACGAGACGGGCGTCTACGTGCACGTCATCGCCGACGGCGGCATGGCCACCGGTGGCGACATCGCCAAGGCCATCGTCTGCGGTGCTGACGCGGTGATGGTCGGTTCGCCGCTGGCCGCTGCTGCCGAGGCCCCGGGCAAGGGTTTCCACTGGGGAATGGCCACCTTCCACCCCACCCTGCCGCGCGGCACGCGCGTGTCGACCCCCACCCGCGGCACGCTCGAGGAGATCCTCGTCGGCCCCGCCAAGGAGAACGACGGTCGGGTCAACCTGTTCGGCGGGCTGCGCACCTCGATGGCCACCTGCGGTTACGACACGCTGAAGGAGTTCCAGAAGGCCGAGCTGATGGTGGCCCCCGCCCTGCTGACCGAGGGCAAGGCGTTGCAGCGGTCACAGCAGGTCGGGATGGGTGCATGACGGCGCTCGCCTGCGCGTAGGATTCACCATGGCTCCCCGGTCGGAATTCCCCATGTCGTTCGACGAGAAGTTCGGTCGCGAAGGTCTCACCTACGACGACGTGCTCCTCGTCCCCGCCGCGTCGGAGGTGATGCCCGCCGAGGCATCCACCGCCACCCGCATCACCCGGTCGATCACCATGTCGATGCCGCTGGTGTCGGCCGCGATGGACACCGTCACCGAGGCGCGCCTCGCCATCGCCATGGCCCGCCACGGCGGTCTGGGCATCATCCACCGCAACCTGTCCATCGAGGAGCAGGCGGCCGAGGTCGACCGGGTGAAGCGGTCCGAGTCGGGGATGATCGCCGACCCCATCACCATCGCGCCCACCGCCACCATCGACGAGGCCATGGCCCTCATGGAGCGGTTCCACATCTCGGGCGTGCCGGTCACCGATCCCGACACGGGCCGCCTGGTGGGCATCATCACCAACCGCGACCTGCGCTTCACCGAGCGCTCGGCCGACCCGGTCACCACGGCCATGACGTCGGAGGGGCTGGTCACCGCGCCGCAGGGCATCACGCTCGACGACGCCAAGGTGATCCTCGGGCGCCACCGCATCGAGAAGCTGCCCATCGTCGACGACGACGGCGTGCTCACCGGGCTCGTCACCGTCAAGGACATCCAGAAGCGCATCGCCTACCCCGACGCCACCAAGGACGACCGCGGGCGGCTCCGGGTCGGAGCGGCGGTCGGCACCGGGCCCGACGTGCTCGATCGGGCCGGCGCGCTCATCGACCGTGGCGTCGACGTGCTCATCGTCGACACCGCCCACGGGCATGCCCGCAGCGTGCTCGACGCCGTCGCCAAGGTGAAGGCCAACTGGGACGTCGAGGTGGTGGCCGGCAACGTCGCCACCGGCGACGGCACCCGGGCGCTCATCGACGCCGGCGCCGACGCCGTGAAGGTCGGCATCGGACCGGGTTGCTTCGCCGCCGGGACGCGAGTTCTCATGGCCAACGGCACCTACCGCAACATCGAGGAGATCACCGCGGGCGACCGGGTGATCAACATGCACGGCGAACCGGTCACCGTGCTCAAGGCGTGGTGCACGGGTGTGCGCGAGGTCATGGCGCTGCGCCACACGGCATCGGCCCGCGAGACCCTGGTGACGCCTGATCACCGCTTCTACGTCGGCGACCTGTCGACGACCGCGGCGTCCACGGTGGCATCGAGGGGCTACGTCGCCACCCTCGAGCGCCCCACCCGCACCGGTGCGAACAAGCTGGGTTGGCAGGAGATCGGCCAGACCGACCGCGCCGTGCTGCTCTCGCCTCGGCGTGTGTACCTCGAGCTGCCCGATCACCTCCAGATCGACCTTCGCGACTTCGCCGTCCGCACCGAGCGCCAGCTCGACCGGTACAACGTCGACATCGAGGACTCCTACGAGCTCGGGTACCTGTTCGGCACCTTCCTCGGCGACGGCCACGCCTTCATCGCACCCTCGAGGAACTCCGAGCTCGGTCGGGTCTCGTGGTACTTCGGCGAGCACGAGCAGGTCATCACCGAGAAGCTGCTCGATTGCGTCGAGCACGTCGTGGGGGTCCGTCCGACCATCGGTGAGACCAAGCGTGGTGCCACCCACATCCACCTCTACTCGCTGCAGTGGGCTCGGCTGTTGGCCCAGTTCGGTCAGCGCGCCGACAAGCACCTCCCGGCTGAGTACCTCTGTGCCAGCCCGCTCTACCTCAACGGCCTTTTCGACGGCCTGGTCGACAGCGACGGGTTCATCGCCGGCGATGGCAGGGTCTGCTTCCGCAACACCTCGACGCAGTTGGCCGAGTTGTACGGGCTGCTCTGCCTCCTCATCGAGGGGAGCTTCCCGAACGCCGCGACCGAGGCCGGCACGACCGACTACCAGGTGGTCAAGAAGCTCGAGGCGCGAGCGGTCGGACTCTCGGTGCCGGTCTACGATGTCGAGGTCGACTGCCCCACCCACAGCTTCATCGCCGACAACGTGGTGGTGCACAACTCGATCTGCACAACTCGTGTTGTGGCCGGCATCGGGGTTCCGCAGATCACCGCCGTGTTCGACTGCGCCGAGGTGGCGGGCCCGGCGGGCATCCCGGTCATCGCCGACGGCGGCGTCCAGTACTCGGGCGACCTGGCCAAGGCCATCGCCGCCGGCGCCGACATCGTGATGCTCGGCAACGCCCTCGCCGGGGTCGACGAGTCGCCGGGCGAGATCGTCATGGCCCAGGGCGAGCGCTTCAAGGAGTACCGCGGCATGGGGTCGATGGGCGCCATGCAGGGCCGGTCGTTCTCCAAGGACCGCTACTTCCAGGGCAGCGTCGACAGCGGCAAGGTGGTGCCCGAGGGCATCGAGGGCCGCGTCCCCTACAAGGGCCCCATCTCCAACGTGCTGCACCAGTTCGTCGGTGGCCTCCGCCAGTCGATGGGCTACTGCGGGGCGGCCACCATCGCCGACCTCAAGGCCAACGGCACCTTCATCCGCATCACCGGCGCCAGCCTGCGCGAGAGCCACCCCCACGACGTCGTCATCACCAAGGAAGCGCCGAACTACCGCCCATGACCCAGATCGACGACGGCTCGTTCGACACCGTCCTGGTCGTCGACTTCGGCGCCCAGTACGCACAGCTCATCGCCCGCCGGGTGCGTGAGGCCCACGTCTACAGCGAGATCGTGCCTCACACCATCACCGCGGCCGAGATCGCCGAGCGCCAGCCCGCCGGCATCATCCTGAGCGGCGGGCCCAAGTCGGTGCACGTCGACGGTGCCCCCGCCCTCGACACCGACGTCTACGACCTCGGCATTCCCGTGCTCGGCATCTGCTACGGCGCCCAGCTCGTGGCCCGCGACCTCGGCGGCGAGGTGTCGCGCACCGACCGAGGCGAGTACGGCCGCGCTGAGCTCGACCGGGTCGGCTCCGGCGTGCTGCTCGCCAACGACGAGCCCGAGCAGCTCACCGTGTGGATGAGCCACTTCGACACCATCACCCAGGCGCCGGAGGGGTTCGCCGTCACCGGACGCACGCCGGCCACACCGGCCGCTGTCATGGAGAACGCCGAGCGGGGCATCTTCGGGGTGCAGTACCACCCCGAGGTCGTCCACTCCCAGCACGGCCAGGACCTGCTGAAGCGGTTCCTGTACGACGCAGCGAAGTGCCGTCCCACCTGGACGATGACGAGCATCATCGAGCACGAGGTCGAGAAGGTGCGGGCCCAGGTGGGCTCGGCCCGGGTCATCTGCGCACTGTCGGGCGGGGTCGACTCGGCGGTGGCCGCGGCACTGGTGCACAAGGCGATCGGGCCGCAGCTCACCTGCGTCTACGTCGACACCGGGCTGATGCGCGAGGGCGAGTCCGACCAGGTGGTCGAGACCTTCCAGCGCAACCAGGGCATCGAACTCCAGCACGTGCGCGCCGCCGATCGATTCTTCGACCGCCTCGCCGGGGTGCTCGACCCCGAGGAGAAGCGCAAGGTCATCGGCGAGCTCTTCATCCGCATCTTCGAGGAGGTGTCGGGCGGCATCGACGACGCCAAGTTCCTGGTGCAGGGCACGCTCTATCCCGACGTCATCGAGTCGGGCACCCCCGAGGCCGCCAAGATCAAGTCGCACCACAACGTCGGTGGCCTCCCCGACGACATGGACTTCGAGCTCATCGAGCCGCTGCGTGCCCTCTTCAAGGACGAGGTGCGCCGCGTCGGCGAGGAGCTCGGGCTGCCCCCCGAGATCGTGTGGCGCCAGCCCTTCCCCGGCCCAGGCCTCGGGGTGCGCATCATCGGCGAGGTCACCCTCGAGCGGGCCGACCTGTTGCGCAAGGCCGACGCCATCGTGCGCGAGGAGATCAAGCGGGCCGACCTCGAGCGCGACATCTGGCAGGTGTTCGCCGTGTTGCTCGCCGACGTGCGGTCGGTGGGGGTCATGGGCGACGAGCGCACCTATGGGCATCCGATCGTCATCCGGGCGGTCACCAGCGACGACGCCATGACCGCCGATTGGGCCCGTCTGCCCTACGACCTGCTCGAGCGCATGTCGAACCGCATCATCAACGAGGTGCAGGGAATCAACCGCGTCGCCTACGACATCACGTCGAAACCGCCCGGCACCATCGAGTGGGAGTGATCCACCGGTCTCCCTGGCCTGAGGCCGGTCGGGGAGGATGGGCTGATGGCAGCCACCCATCCGAACCACCGTCCGCTGTCCTCGCTACCGGCCGAGCTCAGAGATGCGACCGTCCAGAGCGCATCGCCGTCGACGAGCCGGACCTCGAACAGGCTGTGCGCGCGCTCACCTCCGGCCTGTGAACGTCCCAGACCGCACGGCTTCGCGTCGGCCTCGGAGGCGCTGGAGCGGCCGGGGGCGGCTGCGGCGGCGGTCGTCGCTGGTCACCTTCAGGCCGCCGAGGAGGCTGGCGACCAGACCCTCGCCGGCGGTGATGGTGTCGTCGAGCAGTTCGATGCCGCCGTCCACGTCGCCGGCTTCGAGCTTCCACTTGGCAACGGCGAGGTGCTGCACCAGCGTGTCGTTGATCTCGGCGGCCTCCCGCTGGCGCTCGCTGGCGACGGCAAGATCGGTGGCGAGCGCCTCGGCATGGCGTTCCGCGTCGGACGCATGGCCGATGAGCACCCCCAGCAGCAACATCGGGACCAGACGGGCCGCCCACCCGAGGACCGACAGCTCGATCCCCTCGACCGCCACCCAGGTGCTCAGCAGGGCGACGCCCACGAGGGCAGAAGCGAGGCCGGACCGCAGCCCGAACGCCTGGGCGAGCAGCGCGATCGGCAGCACGAACAGCAGGCCGACCGCGTCGGACGCGTCGTCGGTGGCGAACTGCACGACGGTCACGAGCGCGAAGAGGACGTCCGCAGCGACGATCGCCAGGTGGGGGTGGCGGCGGAACCAGGGGCCGAATCGGGCGGGCTTCGGTGGCATCGGACCCATCGTGGCGCCAGGGGGGCGGAGCCAGTAGGGCACAAGGTCCCATCCCGGGACGCACACGTCCTGCACCCCTGCGGCTCCTACGCTGCGCCGGTGGACTTCATCGACGAGCGCCGGTGCCCGGAGTGTGGGTTCGAAGCGGGCGAGTGGAACGGACAGGACTCACTGCGCACGTTGGTGCATGTCGACGCACTCGTCGGTCGTTGGACCGACGGGCTCCCGCCGGAACGCCACGGCGAGGTGGCGCCGACAGCCCGGTCCGTCGTCGAGGGCACGCACGACGAATCCGTCGAACTCAGCGAGCGGGTGCACCGGCTCTGGCACGGCCTCGTCTCGATCGCCGCCACCCGGCGTGTGGCCGGCGACGTACCACCCACCGACGAGGGCGCGGTGACGCAGCTCAACCGCTCGAACGGTGGCGTGCCGAAGCAGGCGGTGCACTCGGTGATGGTCGAGTGGCGTGGGATCGTCGGCGACACCCAGGCGACTCGGGTCCACCACGGTCGCCCGTGGCAGGCGCTGTGCCTGTGGAGTGCGGAGGTGATCGATGCACTGGCCGCAGAGGGACATCCCGTCGCTCCTGGGGCGGCGGGGGAGAACGTCACGATCTCGGGCATCGACTGGACCACGCTGCGGGCCGGCACGATCCTCGACATCGGGCCCGTGCGATGCCAGCTGAGCGCCCCGGCCCAGCCGTGCAGGAAGAACCGCAGATGGTTCGTCGGCGGCGACATCGGCCAGATGGACCACGACCGCCACCCCGGGCGCAGCCGCTGGTACGCATCTGTCCTGCGAACCGGGACGGTCACCACCCGCGATCGGGTCGTCGTCGAACCCGAGGGCGCTACCTCAGCCTGATCGACGCGCCCGCAGGACGACGTCCTCCACGTGGTGCTCGGCCGAGGCAGCCCCCGGGGGTCGAGGGCGCGTCTCGTGGGCCTCGATCGTCCACTCATCCGAGTCGGCGAGGAGGGCCGCGATGTCGTCGACCCGCATGAACGCATCGGGGTCGAACGCTTGGCTGTGCTGGTGGGTGTCGATCGGCCTGCGCATCGCCTCGAGGTCGTGGCTCACCACGAGCAGGGTTCCTCCAGGGGAGACCGCGTCGAGCAGGTTCTGCGCGCCTCGACCGTCGGGCGTGCGGGGGATCGAGGCGTACTGCGCGCACACCAGGTCGAAGGCTCCCGCCGCGAAGGCTCCCAGCGCGTTGGCGTCGCCGTGGAGGCAGTCGATGGGCAAGCTGCGTCGCTCCGCCTCGGCGGCGACTCGTGCGAGTGCCCGCTGCGAGATGTCGCTTGCTGTCACCGTCCAGCCCTGCTCGGCCAACCAGATCGCGTCGCCACCCTCACCCGCTCCGACATCGAGTGCGCGACCGGCAGGAAGGCCACCGGCCTGGTCGACGAGCGTGCCGTTCGGGTTGCCGCTCCACATCTGGTCGCCGCTGTAGCGGTGGTCCCAGTCGGACTCGTGGGCCGAGGGGCGGGCCGCGGACTCGATGTCGTCGTGGGCCAGGCTGAAGCTGATCATGGCGCCCACCCGGCTGCCGTCGGCCGCGGCGTGCAGCACCTGCTGCCCCGGCTCGACCACGTTGCCAGCGGCATAGAGGCCCGGCACCGAAGTCGTGCCGGTGGCGTCGGCCTCGACGACCTGGCCGAGCCCGCTCGGGTGCTCCACCAGCGCGACGTCGAGTGATGCGAACGGCTCGGCGCGGACTCGGAAGCGGGGGCCCACGGCCACGACGTCGGCGTCGATCCGGCTTCCGTCGATCATCTCGACGGCAACGATGTGGCCGTCGTCGCCGGTGACGATGCGGCGCACTGGTGCGTCGACGATGGTGACGCCGGCGGCGCGCAGGGGTTCGAGCTGCGGGTCGTTGGCCTCGACGCCGTCGTGCAGCACGATCGTGAACCGCTCGGTCAGCTGGCGGAACAAGCCGGAGGGGTGCAGACCCATCGGGTGGGTGATGATCTGCACGATGTGCTGGTCGCGCGCCTCGTAGCCATGGCAGAACGGGCAGTGGATGACGTCGCCGCCCCAGTGCTCGGCGAGGCCGTCGATGTCGGGCAGCTCGTCGACCAGCCCGGTGGCGGCCAGCACGCGTCGGGCGATGATGGCGTGGCCTCCGACCAGCTCGACCCGGAAGCGGGCGTCGTCGGTGCGGGTCACGGCCACCGCTCGGGCGGCAAGGACCTCCACGCCGTAGCTGCGCACCTCCTCGCGGCCGATGGCGGTGAGCTCCGCGGGAGGGAGACCCTCGTGGCCGAGGTAGCTGTGCATGTGGGCGGCTGGTGCGTTGCGCGGCTCGTCGGCGTCGATGACGATGACCGACCGGCGCTGGCGGCCGAGTTGCAGCGCGGCGGCGAGTCCAGCGGCGGATCCGCCGATGATGGCCACGTCGCAGTGGCGCTCGATGGTGCGTGGGGTGTGTTCGCTCATGGATCCGACGATACGGTGGTCGTCACATAGCGCAAGGAGTCTTGCAGGATTCGCAAGAGCCGGCCGGAGGCATGATGAGCGAGATCGACGACGTGGAACAGGTGGTGCGCACCCGCCTGCGCAGCCTCCGCAACACCTTGGGCCTGTCGCTCGACGAGCTCGGTGCGCGGGCCAACCTCAGCGCCTCGACCATCAGCCGGATCGAGACCGGCAAACGGACCATCGGCCTCGACGTCCTCCTCCCGCTCGCTCGTGCCCTCCAGGTCGACCTCGACGCCCTGCTCGACGTGCGCAGCGACGACGACGTGCTCATCCGCCCCGTGCCGAGCACGACCGGCGAGCACACCACGTGGATGCTGAGCCGACCCACCGGCACCACCATCGCCATGAAGATGCGCCTCGACCCCACGGACCGGGCCGGCGAGCAGCGGGTTCACCCGGGACACGACTGGTTCGTCGTCATCGAGGGGCGGGTGCGGTTGCTCCTCGGCGATCGCGAGATCGTGGTGGAGACGGGAGAGGCGGCCGAGTTCGCCACGATGACCCCGCACTCGCTCCGAGCCCTCGACAGGCCGGCCGAGCTGATCATGATCTTCGACCGCGACGGCCATCGCGCCCATGTCCACCACGAGCCCAGCTGGTAGCACGTCGCATCCCTTAGGTATCGATGCGCTCGATGTCGTAGCGGTGCAGTGCGGGATCTGAGGTGATGAGGGGGATGCCCAGGATCTGGGCCTGAGCGACGAGCAGGCGGTCGAACGGATCGCGGTGGAAGGGCGGCAGATCCCCGGCCCGCAGAGTGTGTGCGACCTCGATCGGTAGGGCGGTGCAACCAGAGGCGAGGATGCGTGTGGGGACGTAGCTGGCTGGCGCCTCGGGCAGCTGGAGTCGTCCGAGTTGGTGCTTGATGGCGATCTCCCAGGTGGAGGCCGCTGACACGTAGACGTCGGTGCCCGACGACGTGACCGCTCGACGTGCGGCCGGCGACAACCTCCCCGGCTCCACGAGCATCCAGAGCCAGACGTGGGTATCGACGATCACCGCCGCTGCACCCATGAGACTGTCGCTCAGCCGAACGCGTCGAGGAGCTCGTCAGGCAGCGGAGCGTCGAAGTCGTCGGGTACGACGAAGCGGCCCTCGTCGAGTCCGAGCCGCTCGCCCGTTCTCGGGTTGGCCGGTACCAGCCGAGCGACGGGCACGTCACCGCGGCAGATGACCACATCCTCTCCGGCCTCGACCCGGCGCAACAGCTCGGAGAGCTGGGTCTTCGCCTCATGCACGCCGACGCTGGTCATGGCGCCCACACTACCGTCGGTCGCGTCGTTAGCCAAGGGTTGGTCAACAGGGTTGATCGCCAGTCACCCGCTGAGCTGGCATGCGCCGTCAGGCGCCGGCGAGGCGGTCGATCACGGCGGCCATCTCGTCGAGGGCAGATGCGCTGAGCCCGATGTAGGAGATGCCCCAGCGCTCGCGCCGCTCGATGAGCTGGTCCGCGATCTGGTCGACGGTGCCCACCAGGGCGTGGGGCGTGGCGAGCGCCGCGGCGGGGCTGAGGCCGAGGGTGGGCCCCACCGCCTCGGCGACCGCGTCGCGATCGTCGGTCACCGTGGCCAGGTGCACCCGTACCTGCAGCTCGATGTGGGCGAACCGTGCGCCGGCGGCGTCGCGGATCCAGCCGAGCTTCTCCTCGGTGGCCTCGAGGGTGGCGTTGGGCCCCGCCCGCTCGTCGATGACGCCGGCCCGCAGGTCGATGTTGAGGCCGATGATGTCGGCGTGCTCGGCGGCCAGGGTGAGGATGCGCCGGCCACCGCCGCCGATGAGGATCGGCGGATGGGGCCGCTGCACCGAGCGAGGCGTGCCCGTGAGCCCGTCGATCCGGTAGTGCTCACCGTCGTGGAGGACGGTCTCGCCGGCGAGAAGGCCCTTCACGATCGGGAGCGCCTCGGCGAGCCGGTCGATGCGCACTCCGGCGCGGTCGAGGGTGATGCCGGCCTGCTCGTAGTCGTTCACCATCCACCCGGCACCCAGACCGAGCTCGAACCGACCGCCCGACAGCACGTCGATGGTGGCCGCCTCCTTGGCCAGCACGGCGGGGTGGCGGTAGTCGTTGCAGAACAGCAGGGCGCCGACCCGCAGCGTGGTGGTAGCCGCCGCCGCGGCCATGAGCCCGGCGATGGGGGCGAGCTGGTCGTCGAGGTGGTCGGCCATCGTCAGCGTCGACACGCCGAGGTCCTCGCAGCGGCGGGCGAGTGCGGTCCACGCCGTGGCGTCGGCGGGTCCGCCCGCCTGGATGCCGAAGCGGAAGGGTCGGGGCGTGGTCATCGCCGGAACGTAGCCCGAGCGTGGCGCGGCGGCCTGGGGGAGTGGCGCCCCGGGGACCGTCACAGTGCCCCGGTACGATCGGACCGATGTCACTGTTCGACGCCGCCCCCGAACCGAACGTTCCCTCCGAGGGCGACGCGCTGGCTCCTCCGCCCTTCGACGACGACGCCATCGCCGGGGCCGAGGCGGCCTACGACGACGACGCGCTGTCCGCGCTCGACACCGAGCGCAGCGAGCTGCTGGCCGGCCTCAACCCCGCGCAGCTCGACGCCGTCACCCACAGCGAGGGTCCGCTGCTGGTCGTGGCCGGCGCCGGGTCGGGCAAGACCCGGGTGCTCACCGCTCGCATCGCACACCTCATCCGCTCCGAGGGCATCTCGCCGTTCGAGATCCTGGCCATCACCTTCACCAACAAGGCCGCGGCCGAGATGAAGCACCGCGTGGGCGCTCTGGTGGGGTCGGTCGCCCAGAAGATGTGGGTGTCGACGTTCCACTCGGCATGCGTGCGCATCCTGCGGCGCGACGCCGACAAGCTCGGATTCCCGTCGTCGTTCACCATCTACGACCAAGCGGACGCCGTGCGCCTGGTCAGCTACGTGCTGCGCGACCTCAACATCGACACCAAGCGGTTCCCGCCCCGCACCGTCCACGCCAGCATCTCGGCGGCGAAGAACGACGGCCTCGATGCCCGGGCCTACGCCGACCGGGCCCAGGTCATCTTCGAGAAGCGCATCGCCGAGGTGTTCGCCGAGTACCAGGCCCGGCTGCTGCGCGCCGGCGCCATGGACTTCGACGACCTGCTGCTCAACGCGGTAAAGCTCTTCCGCGAGCACCCCGACGTGCTCGCCAGCTACCAGCGCCGCTTCCGGCACATCCTCGTCGACGAGTACCAGGACACCAACAAGGTGCAGAACGAGCTGGTGGTGGCCCTCGCCTCCGACCACCGCAACATCTGCGTCGTGGGCGACAGCGACCAGTGCCTGCCGCCGGGCACGCTCATCGCCACCTCCGAGGGCGAACGGCCGGTCGAGGCTGTGGCGGTGGGTGATGCTGTCGTCGGCGTGGTGGGTTCGGGGCGGGCGACGTCCGGACGCGTGTCGGCCGCGCCCGTGCGGCACTACTCGGGCCCGCTCTACTCGGTGACTGCCGGCGGTCGCACCATCACCGGTACACCGCACCACCTGGTTCCCGCCGATACCGCGCTCGGACCCGACCGCTGGGTCGTCTACCTCATGTACCGAGCCGACCGCGGCTATCGCATCGGCCAGCTGGACCCCACCGCCGAGGCGGCTTGGATCGTGCGGACGTGCGACGACGCGACCGACGCGGCCTACTGGGCGGCATGGCTGGCGGTAGAGAACGGCCTACCTCAGGTCGGGTTCGACGGCGACCGATCGGTGCCGAGTGAGCTGGCCGCGCAGCTGTACGACCGGCTCTCCACCGCCACGAGGGCCAAGCAGCTCATGGCCGACCTCGACCTCCACCCCGAGTTCCCGCACCACCGGGGTGCGGTGCGAGCGGCGGTCGAGCTGGTGATGTTCGCCGACGGGGGCGCCCACACGGTGTCGTCACCTCGCATGGGTGGCGTTGATGCCGCAATGCGGGCAATCGGCCACCCAAGCGGTCCGCTCCGCACCGAGGACTACGTCGAGGCGCTCACCCTCGCCCACGAGGTCGCCGCGGCGGCTGGCATGGAGATCCGCCGACGGATCGACGTCGCAGGCTCGATCGTGGACATCGTGCCGCTGTCCCACCTGCGCGTGGGAATGCAGCTCCTCGTCGACGACGGCGCGGGCGGCTTCGAGCGGGCACGGATCGAATCGGTCGAGGTGGCGCACCACGAGGGGCCGGTCCACGACCTCGAGGTCGCCCCCACGCACACCTACGTCGCCAACGGCGTGCTCGTGCACAACTCCATCTACGCCTTCCGAGGCGCCGACATCCGCAACATCCTCGAGTTCGAGGACGCCTTCCCCGACGCCACCGTCATCCTGCTCGAGCAGAACTACCGGTCGACCCAGACCATCCTCGACGCCGCCAACGCCGTCATCGCCAACAACTTCGGGCGCAAGCCCAAAGAGCTGTGGACCGACCAGGGGCAGGGCCCGCGCATTCGCCGCTACCACGCCGACGACGAGTCCGACGAGGCCCAGTGGGTAGCCCATGAGATCGCCCGTCTGCACGACAGCGGCGAGGTGCGCTGGGGCGATGTCGCCGTCTTCTACCGCACCAACGCCCAGAGCCGCGTGCTCGAAGAGCGGCTCATGCGGGTGGGCATCCCCTACGTCGTCATCGGCGGCACCCGCTTCTACGACCGGCGCGAGGTGAAGGACGCCCTCGGCTACCTGAAGGCTGTGGTGAACCCGGTCGACGAGGTCAGTGTCAAGCGGGTGCTCAACGTGCCCAAGCGCGGCATCGGTGACAGCACCATCGGGCGCCTCGACGTGTTCGCCCAGGCCCACGGCATCGCCTTCATCGACGGCCTCCGGCGGTCCGACGAGGCGGGCGTCACCGGCCGTGCGGTCAAGGGCATCGAGTCGTTCCTCGCCCTCCTCGACGATCTGGAGGAGATGCGTCCCCGGGGGCCCGCCACCCTGCTCGAAGCCATCTTCGAACGCACCGGCTACACCGCCGAGCTCGAGGCCGAGCACTCGGTCGATGCCGACGGCCGGCTCGAGAACCTGGGCGAGCTCATCGGCGTGGCCCGCGAGGCCGCCTCGGTCGACGAGTTCCTCGAACAGGTAAGTCTGGTGGCCGACACCGACGCGCTCAACAGCGACGACGCATCGTCGGTGGTGCTGATGACCCTCCACGCCGCCAAGGGCCTCGAGTTCCCGGCCGTGTTCCTGCTCGGGATGGAAGACGGCGTGTTCCCGCACCTGCGGTCCATCGGCGAGCCCGACCAGCTCGAAGAGGAGCGCCGGCTCGCCTACGTGGGCATCACCCGGGCCCGCGAGCGCCTCTACCTCACCCACGCCTGGTGTCGCACCCTGTTTGGGTCCACCCAGTACAATCCGCCCAGCCGCTTCCTCGACGAGATCCCCGAGTCGCTCATCGAGGCCGACGAGAGCGGACCACGCAGCCAGCGGCGCCAGAGTCGCAGCGACGGCTCGTCGGGCTGGTTCGGGTCGGGGTCATCGCGCGAGACCAGGGGTGGTGGCATCTCGGCCGGCCGCGACCGCATCGTCGAGCAGGCGCTGAAGCCCACCGGCCCCACGCCCAGCGGCGCCGACGCGCTGGGCCTCCGGGTCGGCGACGACGTCCGCCACAACGCCTGGGGTGAGGGTGTGGTTCTCGACATCGAGGGCCAGGGCGACAAGACCGAGGCAGTCGTGCGCTTCCCCACGGTGGGCGAGAAGCGCCTGCTGCTCGCCTGGGCCCCCCTCGAGAAGATGTAGCGAGTAGCCGCCTACAGGGCGAAGCCACACGCGAGCGCCGTAGCATCACGCATGGCCTCGAACGACCCCGCCTTCGACCTGCGAGACCTGCTCGCCGCAGTCGAGTCCGCTCCACCGGCAGCGGCGGCCGAGGCCGTCGCCGTCGAGCTGGCACGGCGGCTGGGTGCAGTCGACGTGAACTTCTGGATCGCCGACTACAGCGGCCGATCCGTGGTCCGCGCCGAGCGTCGACCGGGAGCGCCGGCGGAGCACCCTGGTGGGCACATGCCGCTCGACGACGGGCCGTGGGGCGCGGCGCTGCAGAGCCAAGCGGTCCAGGTCGTGGCCGACGCCGGACAGCACCACATCTACGTCCCGGTCACAAACCGGGGCGATGCGGTCGGCGTGCTCGAACTGATCGTCGACGCGGTCCCCTCCCACGAGGTGCTCCGCTACCTCGCGGCCGCCGGACGCGCCGTCGCCTACGTGGTGGCCGCCAACCGACAGTTCACCGACCTCTACGAGTGGGGCATGCGGACCACCCACTTCACGTTGCCGGCCGAGATCCAGCGCCGCCTGTTGCCATCGGCCTTCTCGTGCGAGGCGGGGCCGGTCACCATCGCCGCCTGGCTCGAACCGTCCCACGACATCGGTGGCGACACCTTCGACTACTCCGTCGACCTCGACACCGTGCACCTGTCGATCACCGACGCGGTCGGTCACGAGCTCGAGGGGGCGATGCTCGCCACGCTCCTGGTCGGCGCCTTGCGCAACGGTCGCCGCCGCGACCTCGACCTCGCGGCACAAGCGGCCAACGCCAACACGGCACTGCGTCTCCACGCCAAGCCACACCAGTTCGTCACCGGTCAACTGGTGCGGATCGATCTGGCGTCGGAGACCGCGCTCATCGTGAACGCCGGACACCCGCTTCCGTTTCGCTTGCGCGGCGGGGAAGTTACCGAGCTGGCGCTGGATGCCGACATGCCGTTCGGGATCTCACCCACGGCGCAGCGCGTGCAGCGCCTCGATCTCGAGCCCGGCGACCGGTTCGTGTTCGTCACCGACGGGATGCTCGAGCGCAACGCGGCACGGGTGGAGCTGCCGGACATCATCCGAGCCACCGCGCAGGAACATGCCCGCGAGGCGGTGCACCGGATGACGAGTGCGGTCGTCGACGCGGTGGGCGGCGACCTCCGCGACGACGCCACGGTCGTGTGCCTCGATTGGCACGGCGCGGGTCAGTAGAGGACCTCGGCTCGGTAGGGTCGAACTCCGTGTTGCTCGTCAACGGATTGACCAAGCGCTACGGCGACCTGCTGGCCCTCGACGATGTGGGGTTCGGTGTCGAACCCGGCCAGATCGTCGGCTTCCTCGGCCCCAACGGGGCGGGGAAGACCACGACGATGCGCGCCATCATGCGCCTGGTAGCCCTCGATGCCGGTGAGGTGACCTGGTCGGGCGCACCGGTCGACCCCACCATCCGCCAACGCTTCGGTTACATGCCGGCCGAGCGCGGGATGTACCCGAAGATGCGGGTGCGCGACCACCTCGTCTACTACGCCCAGCTGTCGGGCCTCGACACGACCACCGCCGGCCGCACCACCGACGACTGGCTCGAACGCCTCGGCCTCGCCGATCGGGGCGACGACCCCATCGAGGCCCTGTCGAGTGGCAACCAGCAGCGCGTGCAGTCGGCCCTCGCCCTGCTCGACGAGCCCGATCTGCTGGTGCTCGACGAGCCGTTCTCCGGTCTCGACCCCATCGCCGTCGACATGCTGAGCGATGTGCTGCGCGAGCAGGTCGAGCGAGGCGCCGCTCTCCTCCTCAGCAGCCACCAGCTCGACCTGGTTGCCGACGTGTGCAGCGCCGTGGTCATCGTCGATCGTGGCCGTGTGGTTCTGCGCGGCGACGTCGCTGAGCTGCGGGCGTCCAGCCCCACGCGCCTCGTTCAGGTCGAGTTCGCCTCGGCCACTGCCTGGCAGCCCGACGCCCCATCCGAGGTGTCCGACGACGGCCGCCGTCACCGCGTGAGCGTCGCCGCGGGTACCGACCCCAACGGCCTGATCACCGACGCCCACTCGCGAGGCGACGTCGTGGCCTACTCGTTCGCTCCGCCCGACCTGTCCGAGGTGTTCCTCGGCGTCGTGGGGCGCGAGACCCTCGACGACCCCGAACGGGTCATGGCCGAAGAGGTCGAACGATGAGCCGGTCCGACACCGATCTTCCCGGCACGGTGGGCGTCATCCGACTCGTCGCCACCCGCGAGCTCACCGAGCGGCTGCGGTCCAAGTCGTTCTTCATCCTCACCGGTCTGCTCGTCGTCGGCATCCTCGCCATCGGCGGCATCAGCCGCTTCACCGGCGACGACGGCCCCGACGCGCTCGAGGTGGGCATCAGGGGTCAAGCAAGCGAGGAGCTTCGGAACGCCATCACCGCCACCGCCGCGCGCGTCGGCCGGGACGTGACCGTCACCGGCGTCGCCGACGCGCGCGCGGCGCTCGAGGATTTCGGGTTCGACGTCGTGGTCGTGGTCGGCCCGCGCCAGGTGCTCACCTCGGGCGCCATCGACGACCAGGTGTTGGCGATCATCCAACAGGGTTGGGCCACCGCGGCGATCGCCGACGGGTTGGCACAGCTCGGCATCTCCCCCGAGCAGGCCCAGGCGGTGCTCCGTCCCGAGCCGCTCGAACCGGTGAGCCTCGACGGCGACGATGGCGGCGAGCTCGATGGGCTGGTCGTGCTCACCGGCACCTTCGCCGCGATCTTGTTGTTCATCTCGTTGCAGATGTTCGGCAGCTACGTGTTGCAGGGCGTGGTGGAGGAGAAGTCCACAGCCGTCATCGAGGTCCTCCTTGTGCGCGCCCGCCCCGACCAGCTCCTGGCTGGAAAGGTGCTCGGCATCGGCATCGCCGCGCTGATCCAGTTCTTCGTCGCGGTGGTGGCGGCGCTCGTCTCGTTGGTCATCTCCGGCGCCGAGGTGCCGAGCGAGATCTGGTCGGCGGTGCCCATGACGCTCCTGTGGTTCCTCACGGGCTACGCGTTCTACTCCACGCTGTTCGCATTGGCGGGTTCGCTCGTGAGCCGTCAGGAGGACGCCCAAGCAGCATCCGCTCCGATCCTCACCGTGCTCATCGGCGCGTACATGCTGGTGTTCGTGTTCGGCTACATCCCGGACTCCACCGCGAGCACCGTCATGTCGCTCATCCCGCCGATCGCCCCGCTGCTGATGCCGATGAGGATGGCCGCGGGCGCCGCCTCGGTGGTGGAGGTGCTCGTCGCTCTGGCCGGGCTCCTGCTCTCGACGTTCCTCGTGTGGAAGCTCGCCGGCCGCATCTTCGAGCAGGTCCTCCTGCGCCGCGGATCGCGCGTCTCGTGGGCCGATGCACTGGCGCTCGCGCGTCGACGCTGAGCCACGACCCCGGCCGTCAGCCGCCGGAGAGGGCCTGCATCACCACGACCTCGTCGACCCCGTCGAGCGGCATCGACAGGTCGCGGCGGCGCTCCTCGCCGACGAACACCGACATGTGCGGGCGCAGTTGCCCCTGCTCGTCGATCACCCGGAAGCGGAGCCCGGGGAACTGGCGGTCGAGGTCGTCGAACAGCGCGTCGAGCGTGGCGCCCTCGGCCACGACGTTGGCGACGTCGCCCGTGTATGAGCGCAGCGGGGTAGGGATCCGCACCTTCACGGCGCCACGCCTCAGGCGCTCTCGACCGAGTAGATCTCGGGCAGGTGCGAGGCGATGCAGTTCCAGCTCTCGCCCTGGTCGACGCTGGCCCAGATCTCGCCGCTGGTGGTGCCGAAGTAGATGCCGACGGGGTCGCGGTCGTCGACGGTCATCGCCTGGCGCTTCACGGTGAACCAGCCGCGCTTGGGCAACCCCGCCGCCTGGCGGGTCCACGAGCGCCGGCGTCGTGGGTGACGTAGGCCGCGGGCCGGCCGTCGGGGCTGGTGCGGGGCCACACGTCGGTGCCGTCCATCGGGAACACCCAGGCGGTGTCGGGGTCGCGCGGGTGCAGCTCGATGGGGAAGCCGATGTCGCCCACCTCGCGGGGCATGTTGTCGCCGATGCGCTCCCACGTGTCGGAGGGCCGGTCGATGCGGTAGATGCCGCAGTGGTTCTGCTGGTAGAGCCGGTCGGGCATCGCCGGGTGCATCCGCACCGTGTGCGGGTCGTGTCCGAACTCGGGGAACGGGTCGGGGAAGAAATCGGCGGCGCAGCCCGCGTTGAGCGGTGCCCAGTCGGTGCCGCCATCGGTCGACTCGAACACGCCGCCGCCCGACAGCCCGATGTACAGGTGCCGCGCGTCGCGAGGATCGACGATGACCGAGTGGAGCATCGAGCCGTCAGGGGTGCCCTCCTGGTCGGGCCACTCGGCCCACGTGCCCCACATGGGGTGGTCGTTCCACCCGTCGACCGGGGCCCAGGTGTCGCCGTCGTCGTCGGTGCGGAACAGACCCTGTGGCGATCCACCTGCGTACCACGAGCCGGGCTCGTCGGCGTGGCCCGGGGTGAGCCAGAACACGGTGCGCACGCTGCGGCCGTGGGCGTCGCCGGCTCGGAACGCCGGGGGGCGGCTGGCCTCGGTCCAGGTGTACCCGAGGTCGGTCGACCGAAAGACGGTGGGGCCGAGGTGCCCGGTCTTGGCGACGGTGAGCAGCGTGCGGCCATCGCGGGGGTCGAGCACGAGGTGTTGCAGGATGTGTCCGAGGAACATCGACCCGCTGGTGGCCCATGCGCTCCGCTCGGCGTCGGACCGCAGCAGCCAGGCGCCCTTCCGGGTGCCCACCAGCAAGGTGGGTCCGTCGAGGTCGCGCGGCATCGCTGCACCCAGTGGCTTCCATCGGGGTCCCTCGGTGAGCGTGCTGATCGTGTCCACCATGTGCGGCTCCTGTTCCGGCGTCGTCGAGGGGTACGACGGATCCGAAGGTGAGGGCTCATCGGTCGATCACTGCGGGTCGGCCGGAGCCTCCTCATCATCTCGGAACTCGGCGTTCACGTCGACCACCAGATCGCCGTCCTCGATGGCCACGGGGTAGGTCGTGAGCCCCTCTCCGTCGGCCGGAAAGCGGTCGCCGTCGCAGTCGGCGAAGTCGCCGGTCTCGGCCTGCCACTGCAGGAAGCAGTCGCGAGGCTTGCCGGGCGCGGCGGCCGCGAACGCCAGCCACCCGCTCTGAGGGTCGTCGCCCAGGTGTTGGAGGAGGATGTCGCGGTCACCGCCGGCCACGTCGGCGAACAGGATCGGGCCGCCCTCGTCGATGGTCTGCGCTCGCTGCTCGGCACTTCCCGCGTGGAACCGGTCGTCGCCGATGTTGATCTTCACGTCCTCGCCGCCCCGGCTGGCGAGGTTCACCACGAACAGCACGAGGCCGAGGCCAGCCACCACGCCGGCCAGCGCCACCAGAATTGCGGTGGTCGTGGACCGCGACGTGCGTCGCTCGACCGGGCTCACCGCGGTCTCCCGAGGCCTGAGGCGTGAGCAGGCGGCGATTGGGGTGGGTGGGCGACCATGCTTCTAGTATCGCCCCCGAGCCGCGTGCAGGCCGGCGCGGCGGTCATCGACCACGCCCCGGAGGCAGTCACCGAGTGGATCTCTTCGAATACCAAGGCAAGCAGTTCTTCGCATCGTTCGGGATCCCGGTGTCCGCCGGCGACGCCGTCAGCACGGTCGACGAGGCGGTGGCCGTGGCCGACCGGATCGGCTACCCCGTGGTGGTCAAGGCCCAGGTTCAGGTGGGCGGCCGCGGCAAGGCCGGCGGTATCAAGCTGGCCGACAACTCCGACGAGGTGCGCACCCACGCCGGCAACATCCTCGGCATGGACATCAAGGGCCACACCGTCGAGATCGTCTGGATCGAGACGGCGTCCGACATCGCCGAGGAGTACTACGCGAGCTTCACGCTCGACCGCTCGGCGAAGAAGCACCTCGGCATGCTGTCGGCCGAGGGTGGCGTCGAGATCGAGGCCGTTGCCGAGTCGAACCCCGACGCCATCGCCAAGATCTGGGTCGACCCCGTCGACGGCCTCACCGAGGCGCAGGCGCGCGAGTGGGTCGCCGCCGCCAACCTCAACCCCGACGCCACCGAGGGCGCGGTCGACATCCTCCAGAAGCTCTACACCGCCTATGTCGACGGCGACGCCGACCTGGTCGAGATCAACCCGCTCATCCTCACCCCCGACGGCCGGGTGCACGCCCTCGACGCCAAGGTCACCCTCGACGGCAACAGCACCTACCGTCACCCCGACTACGAGCAGTACGAGGCGAGCCAGGTGCGCGACGAGCGCGAGACCGAGGCGTTCGAGAAGGGTCTCCAGTACGTGGGCCTCGAGGGCTACGTCGGCGTCATCGCCAACGGTGCCGGGCTCGCCATGTCCACCGTCGACATCGTGAACCAGGTGGGCGGCAAGCCCGCCAACTTCCTCGACATCGGCGGCGGCGCCAACGCCGACGTCATGACCGGGGCGCTCGAGGTCATCACCAACGATCCCGCCGTGCGGTCGATCTTCATCAACATCTTCGGCGGCATCACCAAGGGCGAGGAGGTGGCCAACGGCATCGTCGCCGCGCTCGAGCGCGTCGACATCTCCGTCCCGATCGTGGTGCGCCTCGACGGCACCAACGCCGACGAGGGGCGCGCCATCCTGCAACCGCACCTGAGCGACACGCTGGTGATGGAACCCACCATGGTCGCTGCCGCCGAGCGCGTCGTCGCGCTGGCCGGGAACTGAGAGGGACGACAATGAGCATCTTCGTCGACGAGAACACCAAGGTCGTCTACCAGGGCCTCACCGGCAGTCAGGGCCGCTTCTACGGCCTGC
>JAENWR010000102.1 GCA_016649895.1 Acidimicrobiia bacterium
ACTTCGACATCACCCAGCGGATGATCCGGCTCGTGCTGCAGCGGGTGGGCGTCAGTCGGTTCAACCGCCCGCGGGTGGTCATCTGCGTGCCGTCGGCCATCACCGCAGTGGAGCGTCGTGCGGTCACCGAAGCCGCCCGGCGGGCGGGTGCCGCCGACGCGCAGCTCATCGAGCAGCCGATGGCGGCGGCCATCGGTGCCGGGCTCCCCATCAACGAGGCCATGGGCTCGATGGTGGTCGACATCGGCGGCGGCACCTCGGAGACCGCGCTGATCTCCCTCGGCGGCATCGTGGCCATCCAGGCCGTACGGATCGGTGGCTTCGACATCGATGGCGCCATCCAGACCTACATCCGCCGCGAGTACGGCATCGCCATCGGCGAGCAGACCGCCGAGCAGATCAAGGTCACCATCGGCTCGGCGTGGCCGGTGAACGAGGACGTCAACGCCGAGGTGCGCGGACGCGATCTCGTCACCGGCCTGCCGAAGACGGTGCTGCTCACCCCAGCCGAGGTGCGCGACGCCATCGACGAACCGGTGAGCGCGGTGGTCGACTCGGTCGTCACCTGCCTGGGGGCGGCGCCGCCCGAGCTGGCCCAGGACCTCATCGGCCAGGGCATCCATCTCGTCGGCGGTGGCGGCATGCTCGCCGGCCTCGACGTGCGCCTGGCCACCGAGACCGAGGTCGACGTGCACCTCGTCGATGCACCCCTCGAGTGTGTGGTGCTCGGCGCCGGTCGTTGCATCGAGTCCTACGACGCGCTGAAGGCCATGTTCATGGGGTCTCGTCCGACCCGCTGAGTGCCCAGGCGGCCGGCAGCAACAGCCCCGCCACCACGAGCTTGACGGCGTCGCCCACCAGGTACGGGGTGAGGCCCTTGTCGATGGCCATCGTGGCCGTCCAGTCCATGCTGTGGGCGAGCCAGGTGACGCCACAGAGGTAGACGGCGGCCGAGCCGATGAGCATGGCGGGCACGGCGGTGACGATCCGGCGATCGTGGCCGCGCTCGGCGAGGAGTCCCACCGCGACCGCCGCGAGCACGAAGCCCACGAGGTAGCCGCCGGTGGCGCTGGTGAGCGACGCCCAGCCGCTGTCGCCGCCGGCGTAGATCGGCGCGCCGAGGGCCCCGACGGCCAGGTAGAGCAGCTGGCTGGCGCCGCCCGCCCTCCAACCGAGACCAGCACCGGCGAGCAGCACGGCGAAGGTCTGCAACGTGACCGGCACCGGGGACCCGGGCACGGGCACGGTGATCTGTGCGCACACCGCGGTGAGGGCGGCGGCGCCGACCACGAGGGCCGCGGTCCGCAATCGGGTGGCGGGAAGCAGGTCGGCGAGAGTTGCGGTGGGCGTTGCGGCGTACACGGGGGATCCTCCGGATGGTGTGCGGGTTCGTCCCTGCGACCACCGGGTGCGCCCGGTCGTTACGGTTGGGAGGTGTGCCGCCTGGCACAGCGAGGAGGCACCATGAGCGATCCGCTGGTCACCGTCGAGCGCGACGACGCCACCGTCACCATCTGGATGGATCGGCCCGAGCGGCGCAACGCCCTCTCCCTCGAGCACCTCCGCGCCCTCACCGATGCGTTCGCCGCGGCGGGTGCCGGCGACGCTACGGGTGTGGTCCTCGCCGGCCGCGGCGTGGCCTTCAGCGCCGGACACGACCTGGGCGCGGTCGCCGGTTCAGAGCTCGCCGAGGTGCGCGAGCTCCTGTGGGCGTGCACCGAGCTGGTCGAGCTGATGCAGTCGATCCCGCAGGTGGTGGTCGCCCGCGTGCACGGGGTGGCCACCGCAGCCGGTTGCCAGCTGGTGGCCGCCGCCGACCTCGCGGTGGCCGCCGAGTCGGCCACCTTCGCGGCACCCGGCGGCAAGGGCGGGTGGTTCTGCACCACGCCGATGGTGGCGATCGGGCGCAACGTCGGCCGCAAGCAGGCGTTCGAGCTGGCCCTCACCGGCGACCCGATCGACGCGGCCACCGCGCAGCGGTGGGGTCTCGTCAACCGGGTCGTGCCGGATGCCGAGCTGGGTGCCGCGACCGCCGAGCTCCTGTCCCGCGCGACGAGGGGGAGCAATGCGTCGCGGGCCATCGGCAAGCGGGCGCTGCACGCCCAGCTCGGCATGGACCAGCACCAGGCCTACGCCTACGCGGTCGAGGTCATGGCGTCGGCCAGCCAGCTGCGCGACGCCCAGGAGGGCATGGCGAGCTTCGTCGAGAAGCGGCCACCGGAGTGGCAGCACCGCTAGTCGGCGAGCAGGTCCTCGGCGGCCTGGCGCACCTGCCAGTCGCGGTCGGAGCGGGCCCGTTCGAGCGCAGCGTCGACCTCGGGCCCGTCGAACGGGGCGAGCGCGATGACGGCTCGACGTCGCACGGTGGCGATGTCGGTGGTGGCGGCCAGGATCGTGTCGAGCGCCGTCGGGTCGCCGATGGCACCCAGCGCGGCGACGGCGGCCTCACGGCAGAGGGCGTCGGTGTGCGACGACGTCACCTCGCAGAGGGCGGCAGCGGCGCGAGGGTCGGGCGGCTCCTGCTCGCCGAGGGCGAAGGCCGCGGTCTCGACCACGGTGTCGTCGGGGTCGGCGAGCAGCGCCACGAGATCGAGGTCGGACGTGCCGGGGAACGTGCAACCGACGACGAGCGCCCGGCGGCGCACACCGGGGTCGACATCGGCCAGGCCGGCGGCGACGTCGACCTCCTCGAGCGCATCGCACCGCTGGAGGGCCCCGAGCGCCGTGGCCCGCACCGCGGGGTCGGGGTCGTCGAGGAAGGCCCGCGCCGTCGCCGCGTCGCCGAGGTGGCCGGCGAGTGCCGCTGCCCGCCGACGCTCGCCACTACGGTGATCGCCAGGGCGGTCCAACCTCATCGCATCCCATCGTCAGGTGTCGGGTTCCACGGCCCCACCGATCCCCAAGGAGTCGCCCGTGTCGTACATGGTCATCTTCCGCACCGCCGAGGGCAAGCCCGGGTACCAGCAGGCCGAGGGGACGCAGCAGGCCGTCGAGGCGGTCGAGCACCTGCGCAACCAGGAGGGCGTCGAGAACGTCCGCATCTTCCGGATGGAAGAGGTCGCGTTCGAGTACAAGGTGCACTACAAGGTCGAGCTGGCCGAGGAGCCGATCTCCGGCGGCCCGGCGTCGGCCTCCAGCGCCCTGTCGTGGGACGACGACCGCGATGGGCTCGACGACGTGGTCGGGGCTCCCGATCCCACCGAGGCGGTGCCCGCCACCGACCTGTTCGACCAGCAGGCGGCCATCGACCACACCGAGGAACCCCGTTGGGACGGCGCCACCGAGCCAGTGGCCGACGACGAGAGCACCACGGCAGCGCGCCGAGGCCTGTTCGGGCGCTGAGACGCCTCGTGGCCTCAGCCCACCAGGAAGTCGATGGCGAAGAACGCCATCAGCAGCGTCACGCCGATGCCAGCGGTGAGCAGCACACCGAGCACCGTGACCAGCAACACCAGCTCGACGGCGCTGACGATGCGGCGCCCGATGGACGGCGCCACCTCGGACGGGTCGGTCCAGGCAACGTCGGGGTGGAGCCGCACCGAGGGCGGAGCCGGACGCCGGCGACGTCGTCGCACCGTGGCGTTCATGCGGCGCCGTGCCGCGCCACGGTGGGTGCGCAGTGATGGCAGGCTGACGCACCGTGCTGCCGTGTGGGCATCATGATGTTCGACCACCGTCCCGTGCTGACCGTTCTGGATCCGACTCGCCGATGCTACCGCCGCCGCCTGTAGGGCAGCTCAACCTGACCGAGCCGCCCGAACCCGAGCCGCGTTCGTGGTGGTCACGCCGGTGGGTCTGGGCGGTGTCGGTGGTGGCCTTCGTGGTGTGCGTCGTCGTGGCGGCCGGCATCCTCGTCCGGGTTCCGTACTACGCGTTCTCGCCCGGGTCGGTGCGGCCGACCGCATCGCTCATCACCATCGAGGGACCCGACGTCCACCCGCCCGACGGCGAGGTGATGTTGATGACCGTGTCGATCTCGCGCCAGCGCCTCACCCTCTTCGCGGCGCTGCGGGGGTGGCTCGATCCCACGGTCACGGTCGTCGACGAGGAGGACCTCCTCGGTGGTGGCGACCGTGAGGCCACCCGGCAGGTGAACCTCCAGCTCATGGACAACTCGAAAGAGATCGCCACATACGTCGCCCTCGACCGGTTGGGCTACGAGGTGGGTGTCGAGGGTACCGGGTCGATCATCAGCCAGGTCTCCGATGCCACGCCCGCCGATGGGGTGTTGGTGCGGGGCGACACCATCGTCAGCGTCGATGGTGAACCCGTCGATCTGGCCTCCGACCTCATCGAGGCCATCAGCTCGCTCGAGCCCGGCACATCGGTGGCGCTCGGGGTCGAGCCACTCGACAGCGACGACGTGGACGAGCGCGAGGTGGTGCTCGGCGCCCGCGACGACGACCCCGACGCGGCGTTCCTCGGGGTGGTGCCCCAGACCCGCGACGGCCGGTTCGTGTTCCCCTTCGAGATCGAGATCGACACCGGCGGGGTGGGCGGCCCGTCGGCGGGGCTCAGCTTCACCCTCACCATCCTCGACCTGCTCACCGAGGGCGAGCTCACCGGCGGCATCGAGGTGGCGGCCACCGGCACGATCGGGGCCGACGGCGTGGTGGGACCCATTGGTGGGGTCGAGCAGAAGGCGGCAGCGGCGCGGCGCGACGGCGTCAAGGTGTTCCTCGTGCCCGGGTCGATCGCGGCCAACGAGCTCGACGCAGCACGTCGACAGGCAGGCGATGAGGTGCAGATCATCGAGGTGAACACGCTCGACGAAGCACTCGAGGCCTTGGTCGACATCGGCGGCGACCCCCTGCCGAGCGTCCCCCCGGGCGAGGGGTCGCGGTCGTAGCATCGGCGGATGGCCGATTCCCCTGCCGATCGCAGCGCGCTCGATCCCGATTCGATCGGCCACCGTGACTTCACCACCACGTTCCGCGGCTTCGACCAGGTCGAGGTGCGCGGCTTCCTCAACAAGATCGGCGCCGAGCTCAAGGCGGCGCTGGCCCGCGAGGCCGAGCTGTCGCGCCGGCTCGACGAGGCCGAGCGCCGCGCCGGAGCGGCCGAGGAGCCCGACGAGCATCGCCTCACCGCCATGCTCGGCGAGGAGACGGCGCGCATCCTCGACGCGGCACGCGACGCAGCCAACGAGATCCGGGCCAAGGCCGAGTCGAAGACGGCCCAGCTCGTTCGAGAGGCCCAGGACGACGCCAACCGGATGACCAGCGAGGCCGCCGAGGTGCTGCGACTGCGCACCACCGAGGCTGAGTCCGACGCCGCCACCGTCCGCGGTGCGGCCGAAGCCGACCGCGATCGACTCCTTGGCGATGCCACTGCCGAAGCGGAACGGCTGGTCAGCGAGGCCACCACCGAGGCCGAGCGGATGGTCAGCGAGGCCACCGCAGAGGCCGAGCGCCTGGTGAGCACCGCCACCACCGAGGCCGAGCGCTCGGCCACCAACGCCGAGATCTCAGCGGAGCGGGTCACCGCCGAGGCGGGGGCCGAGGCCGAACGGCTCACCACCGAGGCGACGACCCTGCGCGACGAGGCTGCGACTGCGGCAGCCGAGGCGGTCGAGGCCGGCCGGGTGCAGGGGCGCGACATGGTGGCCGAGGCCCAGGTGGTGCGCGAGCGACCGACCTGGCCCGGCGCCGGAAGGCTGCACGCGTGCAGCTGGAGCAGCTGCGAGCGGCGCGCGAGCGGCTGCTCGAGGCCTACGCCGTGGTGCGACGCACCGTCGACGAGGCCACCACCGAGCTCGCGGTGGCGGTTCCCGAGGCCCGCCTGGCCGCCGAGTCGGCCGGTCGGCGCGTCGAGCTCGACGACGACATGTCGGTCGACGACATCGAGGCCGAGCTCGACACCGGCCGCTTCGCCGGGTTGCCCCTGCTCGACGTGGGCGACGACGCAGCTCCCGAGGACGAGGACGAGGACGAGGTCGAGGACGCGATCGACGACGACGAACCGGCGGTCGAGGAGGACATCGCCGACACGTCCCTCGGCGACACGACCCTTGCCGAAGACGTGCTCGACGATGCGGCGGCCGAGGCGGGAGAGGGCGGCCCCGTCAGCGACATCTTCTCCCGGCTCCGCTCCGGGGTCCCCGTCGACACCGCCCCCGAGCCCGATGTCGAACCCGATGCCGCCGACTCCGACGCCGATCTCGACCAGGACGACGATGACGAGGACCGCGAGGAGACCGTTCTCGAGCGTCGCGATCGCTACACCGTCGTGCTCGAGCGCGACCTGGGCCGGGCGCTGAAGCGTCGGCTCGCCGACGACGAGAACGACAAGCTCGACCTCATCCGGCGGCGATCACCGAAGGACGGCGCCGAGGTCGTCGTCGGCGACCTCGCGCTGCACCGCGAGGGCTTCGTCGACGCCGTGCGCGACCAGCTGCGCGCTGCGGGTCTGGCCGGCACCCAGTTCGCCGCCGAGGTCCTCTCCGACCAGGACCAAGAACCAGCAGCGGTCGACTCCGTCGGCATCGACGATCTGGCGGCCGAGTTGGCCGAGTCACTCGTCGACCCGATCAGGGCCAAGACCGTCGAGCTGCTCGACGGCTCCGAGGGCGACGACGCGCTCGACGGCGTGCGGGCCTGCTACCGGCAGTGGAAGGGTCGCGCCGGCGAGCTGGCTGCCCAGTACGTGCACACCGCGTTCAATCGTGGGGTGTTCGCCGCGGTGCCCGAGGGCACCATGGTGAGCTGGGTGGTCGACGACGGCGCTGATCCGTGTCCCGACGGCGAGGACGACGCGTTGGGCGGCGCCGTCGTCAGGGGCGAGGGGTTTCCCACCGGGCACCTGCACCCGCCAGCGCATCCGGCGTGCCGCTGCCTCCTGGTTCCGGGGGTTCTGTAGGCTCCGCAGATATGCGGCCCCCCACACAGATGCCCCGACGCCCGAGCCGATCATCCAACCGTGGGCGGATGATCATCGTCGCGGTCCTCGCCGCGGTGGTCATCCTCGGTACGTCGTTGCGCGGCATCGCTGGCTTCTACACCGACTACCTGTGGTTCGACGCGCTCGATCTCACCGACGTCTGGACGGGAGTGGTGGGCGCCAAGGTCATCCTGTCGGTCATCTTCACCAGCGTCTTCTTCGTCCTGATGTACGTGAACCTGTCGGTGGCCGATCGGCTGGCCCCGCGGTTCCGCCCGAACGGCCCTGAGGAGGAGCTGCTCGAGCGCTACCACGAGGTGGTGGGCCAGCGCGCACGGCTGGTGCGGGTCGCCGTCGCGGCCCTGCTCGCGCTCATCGCCGGTGCCGGCACCTCGAGCCAGTGGAACGCCTGGATCCTCTTTCGCAACCGGGTCGACTTCGGCGTGAAGGACCAGCTGTTCAACACCGACGTCGGCTTCTACGTGTTCCAGCTGCCGTTCTTGTCGTTCCTCGCCAGCTGGTTGTTCTTTGCCTTCATCATGGTGCTCTTGGTCACCGCCGCCGCCCACTACGTCAACGGCGGCATACGGGTGCAGATCTCGGGCGAGCGGGTCACCCCACAGGTGAAGGCGCACCTGTCGGTGCTGCTCGGGGTCCTCGCCCTGGTGCGAGGGGCGGGCTACTGGCTCGACCGCTACGAGCTCACGTTCTCCAGCCGAGGCTACGTCGACGGAGCCAGCTACACCGACGTGAACGCCCAACTCCCGGCCATCCACCTGCTGCTGCTCATCTCGCTCTTCGCCGCCGCCCTGTTCCTCTACAACATCCGGCGCCGAGGCTGGGTGTTGCCGGTGGTTGCGGTCGGGCTGTGGGCGTTCGTCTCGATCGTGGTGTCGGGGATCTACCCGGCGTTCATCCAGCGGTTCCAGGTCGACCCGGCCGAGTCCACCCGTGAAGCGCCGTACATCGAGCGCAACATGAACGCCACCCGTGCCGCCATGGGGCTCGACGACGTCGAGGTGCGCGACTTCGACTACGAACCCACCCTCGACGCCCAGGCCATCCAGGACAACCAGGACATCATCCGCAACATCCGCCTGCTCGATCCCGAGATCGTCGACGACACCTACCAGCGGCTCCAGGCCGACTTCGGCTTCTACCGGTTCAACGACCTCGACGTCGACCGCTACACGATCGATGGCGAGGTCACCCAGGTCGTCGTCGGTGCCCGCGAGCTGAACCCCGACGGCATCCCCATCGATTCGTGGGAAGCCGACACCCTCGCCTACACCCACGGCTACGGCGCGGCGCTGGCGCCCTCCAACGCCATCGATCCCAGCGGGCGTCCCAGCTTCGTCGTCGGCGACATCCCGATCCAAGGCGACGAGCGCATCGGTCGCGACATCACCCAGCCGCAGATCTACTTCGGCGAGGGTCTGTCGCAGTTCTCCATCGTCGACACCGACCGGGCCGAGATCGACTACGAGGTGGAGAGCCCGGAGGGCGACGAGGAAGCGTCGGCCACCACCCGCTACAGCGGCAACGGTGGTGTCGAGATGGGCTCGTGGTTCCGGCGCGCTGCCTTCGCGCTGCGCTTCGGCGACTACAACCCGCTCATCTCCGACTTCGTGCGGTCCGATTCGCAGATCCTCTACATCCGCGACGTGCGCGACCGCCTGCAGACGGTGGCGCCCTTCATCCACTTCGATTCCGATCCCTACCCGGTCATCATCAACGGCGGTGTGTCGTTCATGGTCGACGGCTACACCACCACCGACCGCTACCCCTACGCCCAGAGCGCCGATACCGAGCAGCTCCGGCCGGAGAGCGGCCTCGACCACGACTTCAACTACGTCCGCAACTCGGTCAAGGCGCTGGTCGACTCCTACGAAGGCACGGTGACGCTGTTCATCGTCGACGAGGAGGACCCGCTGGTGCGGGCCTACAGCCAGGCCTTCCCCGAGCTGTTCGCACCGATGAGCGAGATGCCCGACGGCCTCGAGAACAACATCCGGTACCCCGAGGACCTGTTCACGGTCCAGACCAACATGTGGGGTCGCTACCAGCTCGACGACGTTGGCGAGTTCTACAGCCAGCAGGCGGCGTGGGATGTGGCTCAGGACCCGGGCACCAACGTCCAGGACACCGGCACCACGGACGTCACGACGCCAACCGGCGAGGTCACCGGGAGCCGTGAGGAGCGCATCGCCCCCTACTACCTGCTCATGCGGTTGCCGGGCGAGGACGAGCAGTCGTTCGTGATGCTGCGGTCGTTCGTGCCCCTCTCGCAGAGCGACCAACGCAAGGAGCTGCGCGCCTTCATGGTCGCCAAGAGCGACCCCGAGGACTACGGAAAGCTCATCACCTACGTGACACCCGGGACCGGGGTCGACGGCCCCAGCATCGTGCACGCCAACATGGTGTCCGACGAGAAGATCGCGCCCGAGATCAGCCTGCTCAACCGAGAGGGCTCCAGTGTGCTGCTGGGCGACCTCATCCTGGTGCCCATCGAGCAGTCGATCCTCTACGTACGGCCGCTCTACACCGAGGCGTCGGGCGAGACCCAGGTGCCCGAGCTGCGCTACGTCATCGTCGCCTCAGGTGACGAGATCGTGATGAAGCCGTCGCTCCAAGAGGCGCTCGAGACGCTGTTCCCGGGATCGTCGCCCGAGACGCTCGAGGATCCCGAGTTCGTCGAGGGGGGCGGGGACGAGGAACCGTCGGAGGGCGGCGGTTCTGGCGTGGGTGAGGGTGACGGGCCGGTGATCGATGCCACCGTCGAGTCGCTCCTCACCGAGGCGGCCGCTGTGCTCGCCGAGGCCGAGACCGCAAGGGCCGACGACCTCGGTGAGTACCAGCGCCTGGTCGACGAAGCCCGTGCGCTCATCGCCGAGGCGGTCGAGCTGTCGGGCGGTGAGGTGCCGGCGGACGAGCCGTCGGACAGCACCACCACGACCACGGCCAGCCCGCCCACCGACTCCACCTGATCTCGCGGAGGGGTGTCACATGCGCTTCGAGGTGACCGAGGTGCCACCCCAGTCGGTGGCGGTCGTGCGGCGCGAAGTACCCATGGCCGAGCTGGCCGGGTTCTTCGACTCGGTGTTCGGCGTGGTGGCCGGCGCCGTCGGTCAGGTCGGCGGGGCTGTCGTCGGCGCTCCCTTCGGCTGGTACCACGGCACCCCCGGGGCGACCATGGACGTGGCAAGCCGGATTTCCCGTCGAGGGCGAGCTCGATGACGACGTCACCGTGCTGGTGCGTCCCGGCGGGCGAGCTGTCGCCGCGATGCACGTCGGGCCGTTCGACGAGATGCAGGAGACCTACTCAGCGGTCGAGGCCGAGATGGAGGAGCGGGGCCTCGTCGCCGGCGACGACATGTGGGAGGAGTACCTCACCGATCCCGACGACGAGGTCGACGCCTCGCTGTGGGAGACGCGGCTCTTCTTCCCGTTGACGACCGAGGATGTGACCGATGCCGGGTTGGCAGATCCTGACGAGTCCCGGTAGAGTCACCAGTCCGCCGCGGGGTGGAGCAGTCTGGTAGCTCGTCGGGCTCATAACCCGAAGGTCGCAGGTTCAAATCCTGCCCCCGCCACCAAGTAAAGTACCTGGTCAGAGGCCCTTTTCGACTCTTCGAGGAGGGCCTCTCCCATGCCCAAACGGCCAGATCTCTACTGTTATTTCTACTGTGCGGCCTGGGATCAGCCACGCAGCGGTGGTACGCAGCGCCACGGGACGGGATCTCGAGCCTGCCGGGCGGCCTTCTCGAGCGACCGTCTGCGACGGCTCGATCGAGCATTCGGACCCATCGGGGGTCGATCTTCGGGTTCTCGAGGCGTACGGTCGGTGGGGCAGCGCCTGATCCCTGTCGGACGTCCCGGGATCGATGGCCACCGCGTCTGCCTGATGTCCCCAACCGGTTCGATCCGAAGGGGACTCTGATGCGCGGAACCGTCCAGAAGAAGGGCAACAAGTGGTACGCCGTCATCTACGACGGCGTGAACCCGGCGACGGGCAACTACCGGCGCCGGTGGGTGTCGGCGGGCACGAGGCGCGGCGACGCCGAGAAGCTGCTCGCCGAGTTGGTGAAGCGCAGCCACCGCGGCGAGACCGTGGTGAGCGAGAAGCTCACTCTCGGCGAGTACCTGACCGAGCGATGGCTGCCGATCCAGGAAGCTCGCCTGCGCAAGAGCACCCATGACGCCTACCGGCGCAACATCGAGCTCCACGTGATCCCCGCCCTCGGCCGCCGGCCGCTCGACCAGCTGAGCCCCGAGGACATCGACATGTTCTACGCCGCTCTTCTCAAGTCCGGCCGCAAGAAGCGCCCCGGCGAGAAAGGTCCCGCGAGGGGCTTGGCTCCGAAGTCGGTCCACAACATCCACGTGATGCTGAACAAGGCGCTGGGCGACGCGGCTCGCAAGGGCACTGCGGTCCGCAACGTGGTCGCCCTCGCCGATGCGCCGTCGCTTCAGGCTCGCAAGCGCCCCGAGATCAAGGCGTGGGAGATCGACCAGCTCGTCCGCTTCCTCGACGCGATCGCCTCGCACCGGATGGCGCCGGCGTTCTACTTCGCCGCTCACACCGGGATGCGTCGAGGCGAGGTGCTCGGTGTGCGGTGGCGCGACATCGATCTCGATGCCGGCCGGGTGTCGGTCCGACAGTCCCTGGTGTCGGTTGCGTATGAGGTGTCGATCTCGGACGTGAAGACCGGCACGAGCCGCCGTACGATCGACATCGACGACGGCATCGTCCGGGTGGTGGCCGACTGGCACACGACCCGCACCGATGAACGCGGCGGTTTCGCCCCTGCCGCCGACGACCTCGTGTTCGTCAAGGCCGACGGCACCTCGATGCACCCCGACATCTTCAGCCAACTGTTCGATCGCACGGTGGCCAAGATCGACATCCCGGACATCTCTCTGCACGATCTGCGCCACACCCACGCCACCCTGCTGCTCAAAGCCGGCGTGAACGTGAAGGTGGTCAGTGAACGCCTCGGTCACGCCAGCGTCGCGTTCACCATGAACGTGTACCAGCACGTCCTCCCCGGCATGCAGGCCGAGGCGGCCGACACCTTCTCGCTGCTCATCAATAACCAGCGCCGCGCGGCTGGTGCGGCGACGAGCAGGAACGGCGCGAGCCAGACCCCGATGAGGGCCGCCCTTCCGGTAAGAGGGGAAACCGGCTGAAGGACCCGCTTCGTGAAGTCCCCGCTCGTGAGGTCGCGAGGTGACGGCCTAGGGGTCGAGATCGTCCAGGGCGAGGTTGTTGACGACGGTGGCGTCGCATTGGTCTGGACGCAGGGTCAGGCCACTTGAGGCCAGCCAGTCAAGCACGTCGACAGTCAGGATAGGAACCTCGAGGTCATCGGAGATGAGCGCGGCGAAAGCCTCTGCCATGGCGGTGAGGTTGTGGCTCTCAGGGATGCAGGAACGACGTACCCAGGTCAGGACTCGTTGAGCGGTCGGTGCTTGTCGGTCCACGGGTGACCAGGGCAGCGTGCCCCATGGGGCGCCACGCCTTCGGACGCAGCCACCTCGCATCCGAACGGGCAGTGTGCAGTGAGGTACTCGCACCTGGTCATCGCGTTGCTCCCGAGCCTCCAGCGATGTCGAAGTCCGGCTCGCCGTCTTTCGGGCTGGCGGCCCCCTCGAGCAGCTGGCGGAGCGCAGCGCAGGGCACGCGGGCGGATCTACCTAGCTCGACACAGGGAAGGCCGACGCGCCCCCCAGTTGTGCGCCACTGCCGAGTGAGGGCATAGGCCGCGTTGCGACTGATCCGCAGGATGGCCGCCGCCTCCTCGACGGTTAGCACCTCGACCGTGCTGCTGTTCGGTGTGGGCATGTCGATCTCCTCGGCCAGTAACGCTGTCGCCCCTACTAGGCCACCGATGCGGCCAGATCTTCCGAAACCGCTGGGATTTCCCCGCTGCCCTTCCGCTGTCAGAACTGGATGGCTCGTGCCCCTGTCCGGCGCACCGCCGTCGCCGCATCACCGGAACCCCAGCAAGGAGCGCGATCCCGTCGCGGTGAGAGACCGACCTCGACGCGGTGCTCGATGCAACCGGCGGAGGCTGGACCCGAGGCTGGGGTGTCCGCGTGACGTGGGGGACGTCAGCACGGCCTTTTCATAGTCGGCCTGACAGGGCTGTGACCTGGAGCGTTGGTTGCTGATTGGCGCGGGTCGATGCCGTGGTGCTAGGTGTAGCGGGTGCGAGATGCGTGGTTC
>JAENWR010000089.1 GCA_016649895.1 Acidimicrobiia bacterium
CAGCGTCTCTACGAACTATTCCACCTCGACACCTACGCCCCAACACGCTGACCTAGGTACTACACCCCAGCAGCCCGAACACCCCAGCTGACCTGCAAGAACGTTGCCACACCGCGGGACAGCCAGGAAGGTCCCGCTAGTTGGTAGGGCGGGTTCCCGATGATCACGTCGAACTGCATGTCGTCTCCGAAGAGCTCAGGGCTCGCCACAGGATTAGTTGAGCGACCGGCGAGCTGCGATCCCTTGTGGCACAAGGGATCGCGGTGCCCAGATCGCGCGAGTTGATCCGCGGCGGGCCCTCAGTCATCCGAGCCTTGGTGTCGTCGGTGTGGATGAATGCGTAGGCGTGTGTTTCAAACGCCTCGCCCCGGTCGTAATCCCTCTGGTTGGCGCCGCAGAACTTGCACTTCCCGTTCTTGAACCTCTTGATTTCGTTGCCGTCCTCGTCGGCCGTCAGCACCCACTCGGTGCCACCGACCCAGGTGTGCTCCATCCGCTCGAACCAGATGTTGCCCTCCGGCGCCGTGAACGACTTAGCGATCGAGTGGGCGCCGTTCGCCCACTTCGAGCAGTAGACGCTCCGGCGCGCGAGCAGGCCGGTGAGGTACGTGGTGCCGATGCCGTAGACCTGCTCGGTCAGGATGTAATCAACCCGGTTCCGCAGGTCGGGGATCGCGCCCTCGAGCCCTGCGGTCAGACGGCCCGTGATCTCACGAAGGAACACGCCCGACTTGGTGAACGGGTCCAGGAACCTCACGGTCGGGTCGGCCCAGATGTTCGCCCCGTCGTGGTCGGCAGCCCACGCCTCGGCGAGGGTGTCGAGCATCCTGTTGGCGAACCCTGGCGGTGTGAAGACCTCGTCATTGGAGAGGTTCGCGATGCAGGTCAGTACGTCGGGGTTGCGCCCTCGCAGCGCGAAGCCCGCCTGCGCTGTGCTCACGCCGCCAGTTCTCTCACTGTCAACGGCGGATAGGTCCGCGTCGGTGTGAAGATCTCGTGCTTGCCGAGCTCGGCGAAGAGGGTGCCTTCCTGGCTGAAGGCCGCGGACTGTGTGAGAACATCGAGCCGGAAGTCGCGCCGTTGGAACTTGCCCTTGCCCAGGTAGCCCCACTCTGCGAACACGATCGGCTGATCAAGCGAGGTTCGCATGGTGAGCGCGTCACCGTGGACGAGGTTCCGCGCGAGCACATTGGCGGCGGCTCGATAGAGGTCCTCAGCCTCGTCGAGGCGGAGGTAACCGGCGAAGATCTCCAGGAGGTTCTCGCGGCACTCGGCGATGTTGTCGTCCAGCAGTTCGATGCCGTAGATGGACATGAGGCCGAGCAGCGCGTAGTGGCGCCTCTCGAAGTCTGAGTCACCGAACTTCAGCTCCACCGCAGCGAGCTTGCGCCGGAGCACCTGGACGAGGAAGTTGCCGCTCCCGCAGGCCGGTTCGAGGAAGCGAGAGTCGATCCGCTCGGTCTCCTCCTTGACCAGGTCGAGCATCGCCTCGACCATCCAGTCTGGGGTGAACACCTCGCCGTGGTCGGCGACGCGCTGCTTCGACTTCACCAGGTCCACGGCTGGGAGCGTCTTGGCGCCGCGAGGCCCGGTGGCTTCCTGGTTCCTAGTCACGCGACGCCGCCGAGGGGGAGAGCACTCGCTGAATCAACGCTCGGATCCGTGTGAAGCGCTCGTCGGCGGCTGTATCTGAGAGGCGCTGTTCGCCGACGAGCGTGGACATCCCGGCTCCATCACGGCGCTCGAACAGCGCTCGAACGACGCGGGCAGCTTCGGCGGCGTCGCCTCCGGCGAACGCTTCCGTCTCCGTGCCCGCTGCGTAGGCCACCTCGAGGCAACGCCACAGATCGACGATGTCGGTCGGCTTGTCCCGTACCTGCGATGCGAAGGCTTTCAAGGTGAGGGCAGCGACCTCGTCTGGATAAGCCATCTCGACATCGAGCTGCTCGCCCTTGAGCCGGTGCAGCTCCATGTGCAGCAGGACAGGCTCCCGCTGGAGCGCGAGCGCCAAGCCCGGCACCTCGGTGGTCACGAGATCATCCGACACCCGGTGGTTGCTCCGAGCCCTCGTCCGGTAGGAGGGAACGAGAACATCGATGACCGCGAAGCGGGGTCCCTCGGCACCTCCGACGGTCACGGGAATGTCCTTGATCAACCTCGCGAACCGGTTCCCCTCGACCTGCTCGTAGCCGCGCTCGAGCAAGCGCCCGATGAGACCCTCCTCTCGCACGACCACCGGTGGAACGCCCAGGTCGGTGTCGCCGGTCTCGCGGTAGAGCTCCGCTCCGAGCTGCCAGCGCGCCACGAGGGCGGTGACCATGTGGCCACCGATGATCCGGTACGTCGACGGGCCGAGGACACCGGCCAAGTCGGCGAGCGCGACGTATCCGAGGTCATCGGCGACGGACGCCGCAGCGAGGGTGACGTGGGTCAGGGGCGGTTCAGCAGCCATTCCCTCAGCCTTCCGGCGGCCTCCAGCCGGTCAGCCCCTCCCAGGTCGTGCAGATCCCAGACCTGCTGTGTCGGATCGGCGAGCGGAACGTCGACGCCATCCACGTCGGCTACGAGGGGGTGAGTCGGGAACACGGACACATCGTCGGGATTCCTGACGATCACGTTCGCATCGTGTCGGCCCTGCGCGTCAACAAGACCCAGTCGGTCGAGGTCGAGGAGCTGACGGACGTAGAGGATCACCACGCTCGGCCGTCGCCACGCGAGCACCAGGTCTGGGCCGACATCGGCTGACACCGCGAGCGACCTTTCCTCGGTCTGCTGCGCGGCGCGCGCTGCGACCTCGTTCGGCGGGTCGAGGCTGTAGAGGTTGCGCTCTGACCCTCCAGGGCCGCGGTACTCGGACAAGAAGCGGTCGAGCAGCGCCTCGCGATCGGGCAACCATCGCCCCTGAGGGGTGCGGGTGACGAGATCGAGCTCGAGCAGCCTGCGCAGGACCTGCGATGCACGCGGCTGCGACACGCCGACCTGGTTCGCAAGCGCGGTGGCTCCCGGATCTTCATTGGTCCCGCGTGGGAATCCGATGAGCGCGCGAATGATGGCAAGGCTGCCCGACCCCTGCGGGAGGCGGCTCGCCTTGCCACGCGGTGGTGTGGCCGTCGAACGCTGGCGAAGCACGAGGCGGTCGGATCGAAGGTCGAAGTTCCCGCTCGTGTCGGCCCAGGACCACCCGGCTCGCGTCAGGCAGGTGCCGAGTGGTTCCGACACGAACGGCACGACGAGCATCGGTGTACCGACCTCAGCGAGCGACTTCCGGACCGGCTGAAGCTTGGGCAGCTCGTTCGGGTACGGCGCTCGTCGCCTTTCCTCCACCGCGAATCTGGCCCGCACCTTCCCGAGGGTCACGTCCAAGATGGCGTCGACTTGAAGGTCGTGCGCCCTGTGCTCGCGGTCGACTCGCCGCACGTGGGCGCCAGCGGCCTGCAGCGCGGAGGTGACGTCCATAAGCACAGATACAGCATAAGCACTGTGCTTATGTATGGCAATCTGCGAATGTCGCCAGGGCTTCGGCTCAACCTGATTCCTCTACCGGAACTTCTACCGGACGGGTTGAAATCGGGTAGAAGTGGCTAGCACGGTCCAGCACGGCGATTCGCAAAAGCCATGGTAACGACCCCTTTTTCACATCGATCAGCATCGATCAGCATCGATCAATACCCCCCAAATCGGAGTTCGACTCCCCCCTCGCCCACCACTCCCGGAGCAGATGCCCCCGGAAAGAGTGCTTCAAGTGCCCACTTTGCGTTTCGGGTCCGACACCCGACCTGAGCATCGTGATGTGCCGCCGGCGAGCCGGTCAGAGCGCCCGCACCGGCTGGCCGATCTGAGATGGCGACCGCCGCCGATCCTGACCGGGCGACGCCTCTCGCAGCACGACGTTCGCAGACTCGTGGGCGGATCCCGGGTCTGCGTGCCCCAGCTCGAGACGGTCGTTCGCGGCGGAGCCCCGGTCGTCGTCGGGGTTGCTGCCGAGGACCACTGGGAGCTCCGGGCCCGCCGCCGGTCCGACCGGGTGACGCCGATCGTCAACGTCGACGATCGGATGCGGGTGGTGGTCCCCCGAGGTGTCCGTCACCGGCTGGGCCTCATCGACGACGTCGTCGTCGGTGGGCGTCACAAGCTGGCCTGTCGCATGACGGCCACCGCGGCAGCGAGGAGTGCGAGAGCCGCTGGCATCGCGGCGTGTGTCAGGTCGCCGGCCCGAGCGTGCGACACGATGGCGAGGAGGAAGTAGGCGCACGTCGCGGCGGCGGCGACGACGCCGAGGGGACCTACGACGAGCCCGGCGATGAGCCCGACGGCGCCGACGACCAGGATCGCCGCCAGCAACGTGAGCCGTTCCTCGGGCACCCCCGCAGCGCGGTACTGGTCGACAACCCTGTCGGAATGGCCGAGTTTCCGCAAGGCGGATCCCGCCATTGCAAGGGCCAGCAAACAAGACGTGACTACCGTTGCTGCGAACATGCTCCAGCTCCCCTGGGCGCTTCCATCAGGGTAATCTATACGCGTGTTTACATACCGTCCAGCAGCGACAGACCGCCCGTGAGCCCACAACGAAGCAACCGACAGCAGCTCCTCGACGGCACGATCAGGTCTCTCGAGCTGCTCCCCCCAGACCAGATCACTGCACGGGTGATTGCGAAGGAGTCCGGGGCCAACCTGGCGTCGATCTCTTACCACTTCGGGTCGAAGGATCAACTGGTGACCGCGGCCATGGTCGCCACGCTCGACCGGTGGCTCGACCAGATCGCCGACGCGCTCGCCACTATCGACGCAGCCGACCCCGCCGCGAGGTTCGACCAGGCAGCGAAGCTGATCACCCGAACGCGCACCGAGCATCTCGGGCTGCTCAAGACGTTCATCAGCTCACTGTCGGTCGCGCTAGGCGATGACGAGGTTCGAGCGCTCCTCGCCGATGGGTTTGCACGGACGTGGCCGTTGCTGGCCTCCGTCCTCGCCGCAGGCGAAGACCAGGCCGGTCGTGACGCCGCCGGTCTCGTGCTCTCGATGTTCTACGGCCAAATGATCCAGGCGACGATTGACCCCGCGCTCGCTCTCGACGAGAAGCGGATGCGCAACGCACTGCGGCGCCTGCAAGGTCTCCTCCCCCACTGACCCGCGGCGCGAACAGCGCGCGGCGAAGCAACCCACGACGTCGCCACGATCGACTTCAGCTCGATGTAGTGCTCGAGCCCCTCGCGGCCGAGCTCGCGCCCGATCCCTGAGTTCTTGAAGCCTCCGACCAGCGCCGAGAGATCCAGCGTGTGCGCCCCCATCAGGCTCAAGCCGATCCCTTCTCACGAGGAGGGCGAGACCACGGTGCTCCGCTACGCGATGCGGCAGTAGCGCCACCCCCACCAGGGTGTTCCCGAACGCCGAATGGGAACGCAGACGGGCAAGGCCCACAGTTCACGGGCGCCTGCTGAGCTCCACTGGGACAGGCTCGTCGGGCCGGCTGTACTCCGAGGCTCGACGTGGTCGACGACTCCACAACAACCTCTACCGGATCTCCACCGTTGATCGGTCAACTACCTTGCGGGGCGAGGCAACACCGCAACCGCCGAGCCCGTCCGTTGAGTGCCAGCACGACCCAGGCGCACGCACGCGCCATGACCGCCTGGTACGGTCCGGCGCCGTGACCCGTGGTGCGTGTGCGTGGTTGATGAGATCCTCCCGGTAGCCGACTGGCCGACGTTGCTCGTCGGTCCGATCGTGCGCCGAGTCACCCGCACCGAGGCTCATATCTTCATCGCGACCTCGGTCATGGCCGAGGCGCGCGTCCTGCTCTACCCCGGTCGTGTGGCGCAGTCGATCATGTCGCCTGTGGCGCAGGGTCCGATGGTCGCCCTTGACCGCATCGGCACGAACCTGTGGGTCGGCCTCCTCCCCGTGACGATCCCTGCAGTGGCGCCGGATGTCCTCTATTCCTACGACCTCGAGGTCAGGTACGAGCGGGGCGACACGCAGCACACCCACGGCCTGGACGAGCTCGGGCTGCTCGGCGGCACGCACGCGACCAGTGGGCGCGAGGCAGGTCGGCGACGAGCCGAAGCGCCCCTCGGATACGCGGCGGGGATGCTGCCGTCGTTCCTGTTGCCGCCGAGGGAACTGGCGGCGCTGCGACTCGCCCAAGGGTCGTGCCGCAAGCCGCATGGCGGCGCCGAGAAGGAAGCCGATGCACTCCAGATCATCGACGGCGTCGTCGAGCGGGCGCTGCTCGACCCCGGTCCCCGTGGGGGTGAGCGGCCCCATCAGCTGATCCTCACCGGTGACCAGATCTACGCCGACGACGTGGCGGCCGGACTCCTCAGGTCGCTCACCGCCGCCGGCGACGCGCTGCTCGGATGGGACGAGCAGTTGCCGGGCACCGAGGGCGACCCGTTGGCGCCGTACCTCCTGAAGCCGGGGTGGCGCTCGCGGTACCTGTCGCGGCGGGGGATCGGGCTGAAGTCGGCACCGGTCGCGGGGAAGGTCGACTACTCGGCGAGCCACCTGCTCCGCTTCGGGGAGTGGTGCGCCATGTACCTCTTCGCCTGGTCGGATGCGCTGTGGGTGTACGACGAGGCGAAGGCGACCTACGTGCTGCCCCCGTCGCCATCCGACGTCGACATGGACCGGATCGCCCAGGTCGTGGGGCTGGCCCAGTACTTCCGTGACATCGCGCCACCGGATTGGGTGAAGCGGTACGCCGATCACGCTGCGACGCTCAGCGCGTTCGAGAAGAACGTCAACACCGCGTGGGACGCCGACAACCTCAAGGTGCAAGGTTTCGCCGACACCGTCTGCCTCACGCGCCGGGTCCTGGCGAACGTCGCGACCTACACGATGTTCGACGACCACGAGGTCACCGACGACTGGTACCTCAACCGCCGGGTCCACGACGAGTGGCGGGGCTCCGAGGCTGGTCGACGGATCCTGCGCAACGGCCTGTCGGCCTACGCCATCTTCCAGCAGTGGGGCAACGTCCCCGACGACTTCGCCGTCGTCGCGACGGGCCACCCGCAGCGCAAGGGTCGTGAGCTCCTCAAGATGTGGATGGTCGACGCGGCGGGATCGACGGCTCGCCTGCGGAGCGCCCCAGGTGACGCCGATGCCATCCTCGACATCGCCCCGTCCCGCGCGACCGTTCCCGCCAAGCCGGCCAACGGCACCCCGTGGCGCCACGCGTTCGGTCGCATCCGGTGGGACTACTCGATCACGTTCCCGACCCACCGCCTCTTGGTCCTCGACACCCGAACCTGGCGGGAGTTCCCTGCTGGTACGTCCATCAGCCCCGCTGCGCTCGCGGCCACCACCTCACCCGGACCGGGGCCCGCCACGGCGGGCGGTACCGCCCACGTGCGGGCGCTGGCAGCCACGTGGCAGGGACAGACCGGACCGGCGAGGTCCATCGGAGATCTCATGCTGGCGACGGTCGTCGTCGCCGAGTCGGTCGGTGGCTCCGATGCCACCGTGCGAACCGCCGTCACCGATGTGGTGGTCGCCGCGCGTCGCCTCCTGGACGCCCTTCCCCGCCGAGCTGCGGTCGCGGCGAGCGTTCGGATGGACCCCTCGCGCACACGACTTCCGTTGACCACGAACCGCGTCGAGGTCACCGCGGCACTCGCCGTCGCCGGCGATGAGGTGGGCATCGTCGCTGCCGCGTCCGATGCGCTGCGCGACACGGCGCGCCACGACATGGGCGCGGGAGGCGTCGCCGTCTCCCGGTTCGTCGATTCGCTGGCCGAGATGGTCGACGCAGCCAGCGTCAGCTCCCCGAGCGCGGTGGCACGGGCGGGGAAGCGGGTCGTCGAACGATCCGGCGCCGACCTCTGGGCCGCCGTGTCGGGCGTCGGCGGGCCGACACCTCTGCCGTCCCAGTTGGCTGCGGCGCGGACGCAGGCGCGCGCTGGCCTCGACGCGGTCGTGGCCGGTCTGGTGGCCGACACGCTCTCAGCCGCGCTGTTCCGCGATGGTTCGAGCCGCCTCGGGGTCGGCCTCATCTCGACCGCGGCCCTCGCCTTCCAGATCGGCGAGCCGCTGGCAACGGCGTTCACCGGCCCCACCGTCGTCGTCTCGCCCGCTCCGGTGTTCGGCAACCCCCTCGTCGAGGGCCTGCAACTCGCGTCGAGCCTCGCCGCCATCGCCAAGGGCAGGGCTGGCGAGGAAGAGCTCGACTACGAGGCGTGGTCGGTCAACATCGAGTCCATGCACCGGTTCGTCGAGGCTCTGGCCCCACTCGGGTGCACGGTGATCCTCTCCGGCGACGTGCACTACGCGGGGTCCGCCGTGGCGTCGCTGCCGGGAGGAGAGCGGTTCATACAGCTCACGTCCTCACCGGCGCGCAACTCCGAGCCGCGCAACCGCAGCCTCGGCCTCGTCGACGACCTCGTGTACGGCGACGGCGTCACCGTCTCGATGCAAGCCGACTGGATGACGCGGCTGCGTCGTGGGGCGGCCCCGGCGGCACACCTGGCCAACGTCACCGGCGCCGCGGTGACCGAGAAGCTCCGCCAGCTCCGCGACTCACCCTGGCCGTGGGAACGGATGGCGGCGTGGGTCGACGGGCTCCCCCCTGACTTCCTGAGCCAGCTCGCCGACCGGGCGGGTGATGCTGTCGCGAACACCGGGCGGTCGATGGCGGTGGAGGTCGGGTGGAAGTTCTCGTCGTCGGTCGATCGGATCCTCGAGTTCCGCGACGACCCGGCGCGGGCGGTCTTCGGCGACTTCCTCACCGCGGGGCCACCCCTGCGCGAGCAGACGCAGCGTCTCTTCCGCGAGATGGGGGTCGATCCGACCGTGGGCCTCACGTTCACGACCGAGGTCCTCCTCGATCGTCGCACCCAACGGCTCAGGGACTACCCGGCGCTGCACGCGCGGGCGGAAGCGGGCTCGGTGACCGAGGCCGCCTACGAGAAGATCCATCGGCGCACGGTGGGCCACTCCAACGTGGGCCTCATCCGATTCGTCATGCGGTCCGACGAGATCGTCGGCGTCGAGCACGAGCTGCTCTGGTATCCCTACGCGGTGCCGCTCGAGCCGGTGGAGCGGCCGCGGCCCGACTGGATCGGCACCCGCCACCTCGCAGGGTGGTACCCCTACGCCGCCGACCTCGGGCTGGTGGCGCCGTGAGCCGCAACGCCGTCGATGTCCTGCTGGTCCAACTGGAGGACCTGGTCGATCCGCTCGTCGACATCGCCGTCGCCGAGGATCCGCTCGCAGTACTGCGCCGGATGCTCGGGGCCAGCGGTTGGTACATCACCGAGGAGATCGACCCTGCGCCGATCGTCGACGCCATCGATGCCGTCCTCGCGGGCATCGACGCCGCGCGCGACGGCGTCGACGCCGATGACATCGCTGCGTTCGCCACCGCGTTGGCTGCCATCGGCGATCTCGTCGGTTCGGTCGAGTCGCTGCTCGTGCTCATCGCCGATGGCGGACCCGCTACCCCCACCCCTTCCGAAGCGGCGGCCTTCGGTGAGGACGTGTTCGGCTGGCTGCTCGTCCGCTGGGTGCAACGGCGCGGTGCCCTCGGTGACGTCGCCGGCCTCCTCGGGCTGGTCGTTCCCGTGGACGTCACCTCGATGCAGCTCGGTGGATGGCTCGAACGGCCGGCCGGTCGCCACCTTCGGGTTCGGTTCCAGGCGCTGCTCGACCTGCTCTCGGACCCGGCTGGGCACCTCCTTGGGCAGGTCGCCCCCGATGGCTGGGACTCCTCAGCCGACCCGGCTGGGACCAACGTGTTCCTGGCCAACGCCCTTGCGCTCCTGCTCGGCCGGGTCGGCGGCGCGTGGCGTCCACATCCCGATGCGATGGCGAGTCCCGACGACCTGGTCACCAACGGTCGGCTTGCGCTGCTCGACGTGGCGATGCCGGTCGCCGACGGCGCCGGGCGGGTCGGCTTCGGCACCGAGATCGAGCTGTTCTCCGCGGCTGACACCGACCACGCCGGCCGATCGGGTCCCGGCGTGGCCCTCGCGCCGTTCGGCGGCTACCAGCACACCTTCGACTTCACCGACTGGTCGCTCACCGTGGGTGCGGCGGTGCTGCTCGGCGGCGTCGATGCGGGCGACTCGCCGCCGGCGCTGTGGATTGGCGGCGACGGCGTCGAGGTCGCTCCTTCGGTCGATGCGCGCCTCGACGTGGGTGCCCACTTCGAGTTGGAGACGGTCCTCGGCGGCAAGGGCTCGCGGCTCCAGCTCGGCACCATCGACATCGAGGTGTTCGGAGCGGTCGAAGGCGGCGAGGGCGATGTCGGGTTCTCCGTCGTCGCATCCGGTTCCAAGATCGTGCTGAGCGCCGCCGACCTGGGCGACGCCGTCGCTGCCGTCGCCCAGTTCGAGCACGAGATCGAGTTCGACCTGGGCATCGAGTGGTCGCTGCGGGGCGGCTTGCGGCTGGCGGGGGGTGCGTCCCTCGAGGTGGTGTTCTCCGAGGGAGTCGACATCGGTGGTGTCGTCTCCCTCTCCGGGCTGCGCCTGCGCGCCGAGCTGGCTGACTCGTTCGCCCTGAGCGCCGTCACCGATGCGACGATCTCTCTCGGACCGGTGGCCTTGGCCTTCGAGGGGCTCGGGCTGGGCATCGACCTCGCGTTCCCGCCCCACGGCGGCAACCTGGGTGTGGCCGACCTGTCGCTCGCCGTCGAGCCACCCAAGGGCATCGGGGTCCGTGTCGATGCGGGGGTCGTCAGCGGCGGTGGCTACCTCTACCTCGACCCAGAGCGCGGCGAGTACGCAGGCGTCCTCGAGCTGTCGTTCCCGGCGTTGTCCCTGTCGCTGAAGGCCGTGGGCATCTTCACCACCAACCTCCCCGGCGGAGCCGAGGGCTACGCGCTGCTGCTGCTCATCTACACCGAGTTCCCCGCGATCCAGCTGCCGTACGGGTTCACGCTCGACGGCGTCGGTGGTGTCCTCGGTCTGCAGCACGGCATCAGCACCACCGCCCTCCAGGCGGGCCTGCGCACCGGAGCGCTCGACCGCGTGCTGTTCCCCGACGATCCGGTCGCCAACGCGCCGACGCTCCTCGCCGACCTGCGGGCCATCTTCCCGATCACGCCCGGAGCTCTCACGTTCGGCCCTGTCCTCCAGATCGGATGGGGCGCGGGCATCGTCAAGCTCTCGCTCGGGCTGGTCCTGCAGTTCGACAACGTCATCGGATCGGGCGGTGGCGACCCGACGATCACGCGCATCGTTCTGCTCGGCCAGCTGAAGGTGCAGCTGCCGCCGGTGGACGGAGCGCCCGAGCTCGTGAAGCTCCTGGTCGACATCGTCGGCTCCTACGAGCTCGGCGAGTACGAGCTCAGCATCGACGCCCGGCTGCGCGACTCCCACATCGCCGGGCTCCCGCTGACCGGCTCGCTCACCGTCCGAGCCCGGTTCGGTGCTCGGCCCACGTTCGTGCTGGCGGTGGGCGGCTTCCACCCACGGTTCACCGACATCCCGCCCGGGGTCCCCGCCCAGGATCGCCTCGGCATCCAGCTGCGACACGACATCGTCACCGTCCAGATCGTCTGCTACACGGCGATCACCTCGAACTCCTTCCAGTTCGGAGCCGAGGCGTCGTTGGTGGCCGCCGCGGGCGACTTCAGGATCGACGCCTACCTGGGCTTCGACACCCTGTTCCACTTCGAGCCCCGATTCCACTTCGAGGTCGACTTCCGGGTCGGAGCTGCCATCCGCTGGAAGGACTGGGACCTGGCGGCGGTGCGGGTCGCCGGTCGGCTCACCGGTCCGGGTGCATGGAGGGTCACGGGCGCGGCGTCGTTCACCGTCCTGCTGTGGGACGTCGAGATCGACTTCGACGTCGCCTGGGGCCACGCGCCCCTCGAGCCGGCATCCGCGGCACCGGTGCTGCCGCGGGTGATCGAGGCGCTCTCGCACTCCGACAACTGGCACTCGAGCGTGCCGGGCGGGCGGCCGCTGGTCACCCTCCGCCAGCTCGACGATGCCACTGCGCCAGGAGTGATCGCCCATCCGCTCGGGCAGCTCCAGGTCCAGCAGAAGATCGTGCCGTTCGGCGTCACCGTCGACCGGGTGGGACGCACCACTCCGTCGGACCACCGCCGCTTCGACCTCACTGCCGTGCAGGTCGGTGGCCACTCGGTCGCGTTCACCCGCACCCGCGAGCACTTCGCCCGTGGAGAGTTCCTCGATCTCACCGACGATCAGGAGCTCACCTCGCCGTCGTTCGAACGCTTCGACGCCGGCGCCGCCATCGGTACCGACCACTACGTCGCGCCCGTGGCGGCCGCCGTCGAGTTCGAGCCCGAGTACGAGACCGGCTACCTCGAGGCGCCCGAGGTGCGCGACGTCGTCCGCATCGACGGTGGGTTCTTGCTCGAACATGCACACCTCGGAGCCGCGGCCCGGTCGCTCCTGCGTCGGGTGCCGAAGCTCGCCGGCGGCCACACGGTCGACATCTCGGTGGCCGACCCCGGCTACACCGTGGCCGACCCGGTGTCGCTCGTCGAGGTAGGGCACGCTCGCCACGTCGGCGAGGTGCTCACGTTCACCGAGGCTGCCGAGTCGGCGCGGGCCCGTCCCGGAGCGCTGCTCGTGGTGGAGGCGGTCGAGATGGGGGTGGGGCCATGACGATGCGGTTCCTGCCATGGACGCGGCGAGGGCTCGCCGCCGAGCTCGACGCCGTCGACGGTGGGGGAGCGCTCCCGGCCCGAGCGTCGTTCCCGGTGAGGCTGACGGTGAACGGCAGCCAGGCGCGCACCGACATCGTGACCTACGGACCGGGCGACGTCACCGGCATCGACATCGAGGCCATCGTCCGTTCGGCCCCAGGGCGGTTCGCGCAGAACGTGGCTCCCGACGAGATGGCAGCGATCGAGTTCGATCCGCCCGACTTCCCCTGGTTGTTCACACCTGCGGTGGCCGCGGCCCACAACCGGCTGCGGCCGTGGCTGGTGCTGGTCGTCGTCGCCAAGACCGATGGGGTCTCCATCGCTGTCTCGCAGAGCCGGCCGGCGCCGGTCCTCACCATCGAGGCACCGGCGGTGCCGGCCGACGAGCTCCCCGACCTGAGCGAGAGCTGGGCGTGGGCGCACACCCAAGTCATCAGTTCCTCGTCGACGCCGCTGCTCGACGACCTCACCGAACGGCCCGACAACACCGTGTCGCGACTGCTCTGCCCGCGCCGACTGCGGGAATCCACCGCCTACTACGCGGCGCTCGTTCCCGCGTTCGATGCGGGCCGCGCGGCCGGCCTCGGCCAGGACGTCGCCGATGCCACCCTCGGGCCGGCATGGGACCGTGCCACGGTCGGCACCCGCGTGGAGCTGCCCGTGTACTACCACTGGGAGTTCACCACCGGTCGAGCCGGCGACTTCGAGAGCCTCGCTCGTCGGTTGACGCCGCGTCCCCTGCCGCCCACGGTCGGATCGGCACCGATGTTCATCGGTGCCGCCCACCCCGCCCTGCCCGGCCTGGCGCCCGACGCCGGGGGCATCGTGGCGATGGAGGGGGCGCTCCGTGCCCCGGGGACGGGAAGCGGCGCCGGACTCGACGCCCGACACAACCAGTTCGTCGAGAAGCTCGTCGAGCTGGTGGACTCCACCGCCGACGCGGCGAGTGGTGGCACCGCGTCCGACGCCGAGGCCGTCGCGCCACCGATCCACGGTCAGTGGCAGGCCGACGTGCACCAGATCCCCGACGCGGGGGCGCGGCCACGCTGGCTGCGTGAGCTCAACGCCGACCCCCGACATCGCGCCGCGGCGGGTCTCGGCGCCGAGGTCGTTCGGGCCAACCAGGAGGCGTACGTCGACGCCGCGTGGGCGCAGGTCGGCGATGTGCTCGCCGCCAACCGCCTGCTCGACATCGCCCGGGCCATGTCAACCGTGGTGACCCGCGTGCACCACAAGCACGTCGCCGGCGCCGACCCCGTGACAGCCCTCGTCCTCACGCGGGGCGCTCACGCCCGGTTGCCGATGGGAAGCTCGTCGCTGCGCGCCCTCATCGAGCGATCGGCCACCCCCCACGGGTTCGCGTCGCCGGCGTTCCAGCGCATGGCATCGCCCCGCGGCTCGCACCTGCGGGTGGCGGCACGCCGTGGGGCGAAGCTCACCGCGGCCGGCAACGTCGACACGTCGAGCCTGGCGCGGGCCACCCAGGGTGCGTTCGCTCCCGCTGTGGGGACGACGCCCGACGGGGTGCGCGACACAGCGCTCGCCAGGGTGCTGACGAGCGGCAGTTTCGACATGGAACCGGGTGTGCGCACCGACGTGGAGAAGATGGCTGGCTCGTTGGGGAAGCTCGTCGACACGCTCGATGCTGCGCCGCGGGCCAGCGTCGAGGTGCGACCCGACCTCGGACGTACCGGCGTGTTCGTCGACCGTCATCTGGCGGCCATCCGGGCCACGGCTGGCGACCTCGACGACCTCACCGACCGCATCGACCGCGTGCGCGACGTCGTGCGGTCGCCGATCGCCCGTGGGGTGGCCGAGCCGGTCGTCGGGTTCCTCCTCGCCGACGACGTGACGCCGCTGACGCTCGACCGCGACGGTGCCATCCACGTGCGGGCGGGCGACCGCATCGGCACTCTGCGCAGCGCAGTACCGATCGAGGAACCGAGCATGACGCCAGCGTCGGCGCGCGAGGCGATCCGCCGGACCGTCGACTCGCCCTCGGCTCGGATGAGGCCCCTCGCCCCGCTGGGGCCTCGGCTCCCCGGCCCCGTCGTTCGACCCCAGCCCACGCCGGTGC
>JAENWR010000164.1 GCA_016649895.1 Acidimicrobiia bacterium
CGTCAGATGTGTATAAGAGACAGGTCGCGCTGGTGGCCGACGTGAGCACCCCCGGCGGTGCGAGGGCCTTCGTCGAGGCGGCCACCGACGCGCTCGGAGGTCTCGACATCCTCGTCCCCAACGCCGGCGGCCCACCGGCCGGCACGTTCGAGTCGACGCCGCTCGACGCCTACGAGCCGGCGCTGCAGCTCAACCTCATGTCGGTGGTCGCGATGTGCCACGCCGCGGTGCCGCGGATGCGCGACCAGGGTTGGGGGCGCATCGTGGCCATCACCTCGTCCACGGTGCGCCAGCCGTCGCCGATGCTCATCCTGTCGAACACCGCACGCGCCGGTGCCACCGCGTTCCTGAAGACCCTGGCCACCGAGGTCGCTCCCCACGGCATCACGGTCAACACGGTCCAGCCCGGCCTGCACGCCACCGACCGCATGCGCCAGCTCGGTGTCGATGCGTCGAGCCGGCCGCCCGACGTCCCGGTCGGGTTCGTGGGCGATCCGGACGACTTCGGCGCGGTGTGCGCCTTCCTCTGCTCTCAGGCGGCCCGGTTCATCACGGGGGCATCCATCCCAGTCGACGGCGGCAGCTACAGGGGGCTCCAATGACCATCCGCCACTGCGTCATGTTGCGCTTCACCGAGGGGACCTCGGCCGACGCCATCGACGCCGTCACCACGGCGCTGCGCGACCTCCCCGCGCTGATCCCCGAGATCAGGGTCTACGACGTGGGCCCCGACCTCGGGTGGCGCGACGACAACGCCCACTTCGGCATCGTCGCCGACTTCGACGACGAGGTCGCCTGGCGCACCTACGTCGACCACCCCGCCCACCAGGCGGCCATCGCCGAGCACATCGCCCCGATCGTGGAGAGCCGCACGGCCGTGCAGTTCTCGTTGTGAGGGACGACACACCTCGACCGCCCGCGGGATGCCCGAAGCTGTCACACCCCTCGGGCACACTTGAGCCATGAGCTTCGACCTCGACGAACCCGTCGACACCACCATCGACGACGACCTGCTGGTGGCCGATCAGGCGCTGTTCGAGGTCGACGGCCCCGTGGTCGCTGCCCCCCATCACCTCTCACCTTCGTCGGCGTCGCTGTTCAACCAGTGTCCGCGGCGGTGGCGCCTGCGCTACGTCGATCGCATGGTCGAGCCCCCGGGAGAGGAAGCGTTGGTCGGCACCTTCGCCCATCGTGTGCTCGAGGTCCTGCTGGGAGAGGTGCCCGAGCACCGCACCCAGGAGCGGGCCAAGATCATCGCCCGCGAGGTCTGGCCCGAGACCGAGCGCCACCCCGACTACCGCTCGCTCGGCCTCGATGCCGCCCGCGCACGGGCCTTCCGCTGGAAGGGCTGGCTCGCGGTCCAGGGTCTGTGGGCGCTCGAAGATCCCGCCACCGTTGCTGTGCGGGCCACCGAGCAACGGGTCAGCGCCACCATCGGCGGGGTCCCGTTCCTCGGAGTCGTCGACCGGCTCGAGGAGTGCCACGACGGCATGGTCGTCACCGACTACAAGTCGGGCCGGCCCCCGTCCACGCGCTTCCGCGACGACAAGCTGGCCCAGGTGTTGCTCTACGCCGCTGCCATCACCGAGACCGACGGCGAGGCGCCCGTCAGAGCTCGCCTCGTCTACCTTGGCAACACCATCATCGAGGCCCACGCCACGCCCGATCGGGTCGGCGAAGCGGTCGGCGCGCTCCGCACGACGTGGGACGAGCTCACCGCGGCAGCTGCGGGCGACGAGTTCGCGCCCAAGCCCGGGCCACTCTGCGGCTGGTGTCCCCATGCCGCCACCTGCCCCGAAGGCATGGCCGAGATCCAACAGCGATGGGATCAGGGCCGGCTCAGGGCCGACGCTCCGGCGGCGGCGCTGGTGGCTTGAGAGCTGCAACGATGGCGCGATGACCATCGGAGAGGAGTTCGACCGCCTCCTCTCCCGTGCCAAGTCGGGTGATCGCCGGGCGTTCGAGCTCATCTACCGCGACATCGCGCCCTTGGTCCTCGGCTACCTGCGCGCCAACCGCGTGCAGGAGCCCGACGACGTGGCCAGCGAGGTCTTCGTCGCAATCGTGCGCAACATCGACACCTTCGACGGCCCCGAGACCAGCTTTCGGTCCTGGGTCCTCACCATCACCCATCGGCGCATCGTCGACGACCTCCGACATCGCTCGCGGCGCCCCACCAGCGTCGGCGACGCCGACGCGCTCCTCACCGGCGTCGCCGCCGCCGACGCCACCGACGACTCGGCGCTGTTGCACCTCGACACGGCATCGGTTGCCCACCTACTCGAGGTCCTCACCGACGACCAGCGAGCGGTGATCACCCTCCGGGTCCTGGGCGACCTTTCCATCAAGGAGGTCAGCGCCATCCTCGACAAGCCGATCACCGCGGTGAAGAGCCTGCAGCACCGGGCGCTCGCCAGCCTTGCCAAGGAGCTGCAGCGGCGCGGCAGTATCCCTCACCCCGACGCGAGCGATAGCTGAACAAATGGCAACTCCCCCCACCCCCGAGCCGCTCGACAGCACCGATGTCGCACCCGCCGACGAGTTCGGCGCGCTCATCGATGATCGCGCCGCCGCGGGGTCGTTCATCGCGGATCTGCGGGCCGGGCTGCTCGCTCCGCCCTCCGACGAGGTGGCCGCCTCGCACCTGGCTGCCATGTTCGGTGCCCTTGACGCCAAGGGCTCCGGTGCGCAGGTGGTCGACCTGACCCAACGGCGTGCTCGTCGCACGCTGGCGGGCGCACTCGTCGCGGCGGGCGCCCTCGGCCTCACCGGGGGGTTCGCCGCCGCCGGCACCCTGCCGGCGCCCGTCCAGGACGCTGTCTCCAGGGTGGCGAACGTGTTCGCCATCGACCTCCCGAACTCCGACGAGGTCGACCACGACCCCGACGACATCATCGTCACCGTCGACAACCCATCGATCACCGCACCCGGACGCACCGGCGACAACCCATCGGACACCGCACCCGGACGCACCGGCGACAACCCATCGGACACCGCACCCGGACGCACCGGCGACAACCCATCGGACACCGCACCCGGACGCACCGGCGACAACCCATCGGACA
>JAENWR010000103.1 GCA_016649895.1 Acidimicrobiia bacterium
CCGCTTCGGCGGCCCCGATCCGCTCGCCCGCCTGCAGGGGCGCCTCGGCCGTGTCGAGCGTTGCCGCGTGGTCGGCGATCCTGGCGAGGTTCTCCCGGGCCCGGTCGAGGACGACCTGGGCTTCACCCGCTCGCTCCTCGGCACGGGTGCGCAGCTCGGTCGGCACCAGCTCGTCGAGCCGATCGTTGGCGGCCGCCATCTCTGCTCCCCCGCTCACGGCGTTGGCGTCGGCGACGATGGTGTCGAGCGGTGGTGCGGTGAGCGCGTCGCGCAGATCGTCGCCACGCTCGTGGTGCTCCTCGCCCCACGCCGTACGATCCGCAGCAGCGGCCAGCTCGGCCTCGGCGCGGGCAGCCAGCGTCGCCAGTGCGGCCACTTCCGCCTCGCCCGCCGCCACCCGCTCCTTGGCATGCCGCAGCTGCACCCGCAGGTCGGCCTCGTCGACCATGAGCGTCCGCAGCTGGGTCTCGTGGGTGTCGGCGTCGGCCGGGTTGGCGATGGCGGCGATGGCGGCGCGCACGGCCACCTGCTGCGCACGTACCTCGTCGAGCGCCGCCACGGCCAGCTCCCGGTGCTCCACGGCGCCGAGCGCGGTGCCCCAGTCGGAGCGGGCGACGCTGCCGGGGGTGGTGTGGCGGCGGGCGAGCTCGTCGCGGGCTGCGGCCAGTGCCTGGGTGATGTCGGCGGCGGCGGCGCGGTGCAGCGCCTCCTGGTCGGCCGCCCGGGCATGGAGGTCGGTGGTCATGTCAGGTGCCTCCTGAGGCGACGACGGCCGCGCTCCTGGGGATCCCAGGGAACGAGCGGCCGGCCTTCTGGTACTCCCGCTCGACGGCGCCGAGAAGGGTTCGTTGGTCGATGCAGCGGTCGGTGGCCGCAGCCCGATAGGCCGCGGCGAGCGCGGCGTTGCGGATGAGGCCACCGGTGACCTGGTAGATCGAGGCCAACTGTTCGAGGTCGACGTCGGCCGCCAACGGAGCGCGGGGCGACAGGTGGGTCGACCACAGCCGGCGGCGCTCCTCGACGCCGGGCTCGTCGAACTCGACGACCACGTCGAGCCGACGGACGAAGGCGTCGTCGATGTGGCCGCGCAGGTTGGTGGCGAGCACCACGAGCCCGGCGAACTCGTCGATCTTGGCGAGCAGGTGCGCGGTCTCGAGGTTGGCCCAGCGGGCCTGGGCGTCGTTGCCGTCGGTGCGCTTGCCGAAGATGGCGTCGGCCTCGTCGAAGAACAGCACGGCCTGCGAGCGCTCGGCGGCGGCGAACACCTCGCTGATGTGCTTCTCGGTCTCGCCGATCCACTTGCTGACCAGCGCCGACACGTCGACGACGAGCAGGTCGAGGTCGAGGTCGCCGGCCACCACGTGGGCCGACAGCGTCTTGCCCGTGCCGGGCGGACCGGCGAAGAGAGCTCGAACCCCCGGGCCGCCGTGGGCGCCGAAGCCCCAGTCGTGCAGCACCCGCACCTGCCCTCGCACGCGGTCGACCACCGAGCGCAGCATCTCGGCGTTGTCCGGCGTGGTGACGAGGTCGTCCCACGACGCCCGCGGTCGCACCAGGCGGGCGCTCGGCGGCAGGTCGCTGTGGGTTCGACGCCGGGCGTGGCCCACGATGGCGGCGACGCTGATCGGCCCACCTCCGGAGCCGGTGGTGGCGCGCGCGTCGGCCACGGCGCGGGTGGCCCGCACCTGGTCGACCCGCAGGACGCTGGCCAGGTGGTCGGCGCCGCCGTTCAGGTCGGGCACCAGCCCCTGCCACATGCGGACGCTCTCGCCGAGGTCGCGGTCGGCCAGCTCGACGACGACCACCGGGCGGTCGTCGAGGGCCAGGCCGGTCATGTCGTCGGCGCACACCAGCACCGGCCCGGGGTGGGTGGGAAGCGGGGCGTGCGTGGGGCGCCCGACCACCACCGGGATGGCACCCCGCACCGCGGCGTGGACCGACACGAGCGCGGCGACCGGACCGTCGAGGGCGTCGGCGGCCACGGTGACCACCTGGGTGCCCCCCGCCTGCGCCGCACCGCGCACCACGGCTGCCAGTTCCGACGGAGGTCGGCTGTCGCCGCCGGTGACGACCACGACGCGACGACCCTGCCCGAGCGCAGCGTGGAGTCGCTCGGATCCGAGCGCGGGTGACACGAGAGGCGCCACCGTGAGCGTCGGCACGTCGGCCGGCCAATGGTCGTGCCCGCGCAGCACGCTCCACAACCCGGGGGCGAGCCGGATCCCGGCCTCGGGGAAGGGGACGAGCGCGTCCACCTGGACGATGCGGTGCTCGTGGAGGGGCCCGGCCTCGAGGGCGGAGCGCAGGTGGTGGCATCCCACGTCATCGAGCCGTAGGGCTGCCGCGACGGCAGCCAGGCAGGTGTGCGGCTCGCCCCGTGGGTTCAGCGTCCGGGCGAGGGTGGTGAGGGCTTCGTGCTCCTCGGGCAGGCCGACGAGCACCAGCAGGTCGCGTTCGAACGCCGACAGGCCGAACACGGTGCGCATCCGGTCGAGGGCCCTCTCGCTGGGGGCCGCTTCCCGCTCGAGTCCCTCGGCGACGTCGGCGACGCGGCCCGCAAGGTGCGGGTCGGTGGTGAGCTCACCCAGCCGGGCCGCGAGGCGCGAGAGGTCAAACCGTGCCTGCTCAGACCGTGCCTGCTCATACATGGCGGAACCTCACGACCTGTCCGAGCCACCAGACGTAGCCGGGGTCGAGGTCGAGCCCGGCGACCCGCAGGCGGATGTCGACATCGGTGAGGGCGAACGTGGCATCGATCCAGCCGGGCTCCACCTCGATGGTGGCATGGCGGCGCCACACCCAGGCGAGGTCGCCCGAGCCGGAGTCGCCACTGCGATCGAGCCGCTCGCGCACCCACGCGTCGAGGCGCCGCGCCATGCCGTCGATGCGGCCGATGGTCGCTTCGTCGAGAGCGGCGTGCAGCCGGTCGAGCTCTGGCGCGGGAGGCGCGCCTGCCGCGACGAGGACCGCCGCGTCGTCGGCGGCAACGCCGGTGGCCGCGGCGATGACCCGAGCGCGTCCGTCCCACGACGGCTCTTCCGTCGCCAGGTCGAGAGCGGTGATGGCGTGCACCAGGTACATCACGCCTCCGAACCAGCTGGTGGCCGGCTCGTGGTCGGGCTCGTGGCCGTCGCTGGGGTCGCTGACGGCGACGCCGAGCGCATCCGGTTCGTTCGCCGTCTCTGTGGCGCGACCGGTCGTGGTCGACCCGGCAGCCGAGGGCAGCGGGGGGCGCGGAACGACGGAGGAGGTCGTGGCGATGCCGCCGTCGAGTTGCGACACTCGGGTTCGCGGCTCGGCGATCGGGCCCCGATGGCCTGCTGGCTCTGGCCTCTCGGAGGCCGCTCCGGTATTGGCTTCGACGGCGACGACTCGAGCCACCGCATGGCGATCGCGCGACGACGCCGGGGCGGCGCAGGCGAGAGCGAGCACGGCGAGGTCGACCGCCTGCTCGACGGTGGAGCCAGCCCACACCCGGTCGGGGACGACGCGCCGTGCCGCCGACACCACATCCGCGTCGAGTGCGGTCTCGAACGGCCGACGCATCGCGTGGTCCGACGACATCGCGTGGTCCGACGGCGCCACGGCGACCGCGGTGCGCACGCTGCGTGCGATGGCGCGCCACCCGTCGTCGTCGAGCACCGACGCCACCGCAGAGGGCGCCGTCCGCAGCACGCCCGGTACCAAGGTGGGACGCCGTTCGAGGAGGGTGACGACCTGCGGCCACCCTGGCCACCCGCCCGAGCGGTCGATCGCCCCCGCCTGCTGCCACGCCCACAGGCGCGCGTGGTCGCCCACAGCGACCGAGCTCACCACGTCCACGACCAGGTCGACCTCGCGTCGGTAGACGACCATGTCGTCGTCGTCGCCGGTGGCAGCCACCCGCTCGACGAGTGCGGCCGCGATGGCGTCGGCCCACCTCCGCGACAACGACGCCGTCACCAGACCGGGATCGAGCTCGACCCGCACGTCGAGCGTGCGCAGGCACACGGCGTGGGCCTGCGGCAGGACCCGCACCGCTACCTCGGCGGCCAGGTCCTCCTCGGCAACGGAGCGGAGCGCGCGGTCGAGGTGCTGCGCGGCCGACGTGTCGGCGTGCAGGTAGCGGGCGTGGATGCGGTCGATCTCGAGCACGGCCACGTCAGCCCACCCTCGTCGTGGCGCCGACCCGTGCGGCCTCGACCGCGATGCCGGTTGCGGTGCCCCCGATGATGCCGCCCTGGGAGACCCGCAGCTGCCCGGCGATGGCCGAGACCATGGCTCCCGTGGGGCCCACGATCGACGACATCCCCACGTGCAGCCCACGGCCCACCCGCATCCCGGCGTCGAGCGCGCACAGGTCGTAGATCGTGTGGGCCGGCCGCTCGGTGGCGAGGATGTGCCGCACTGCCGCGTCCTGCTCGTCGTCGAGCGGTTGGGGGATTCCGACGGTGAACCGGTGGGCGTGGGTCGAGAAGGCCGAGGTGTGGTCGTCGTCGGGGTCGAGGGGTGCCGACCCGAGCGCGCCAACGGCTCCGCCGACGCGGAAGCCGGCGCCGAGCACCGATCGGGTGGTGAGCGAGGGATCGTCGCCGAGGAGCGGTCCGCCCACACCACGCAGGCGGAAGTGCTCGACGATGACCGGTTCGACCCACGGCCGATCGTCGTCGTCGGCGTGCTCGGCGGCCAGGTAGATGGCGATGTAGCGGCCGAGCGCCCACATGGTGCCGCGGCGCTGGTAGAGCGGCACGATCTCGCGCACCAGCCGGCGGCGCGCGGCGTCGGCCCAGCGATCGTCGAGCGCCAGGCCGACGAACGAGGCCAGCCAGTCGAGGGCCTCGATCGGCGTACCCGAGGGGTCGACGAGGATGTCGCGGCTGCGGGATCGCACGTCGAGGTCGTGCAGCAGGCCGTCGAACGTGGCGAGGTAGCGCTGGAGGAACTCGGCCTGCTGCGGGTCGGCGGAGAACACACCGGGGAGCCGGCGCATGAGGGTGTGCGAGGTGTGCTCGACGCGCAGCTCTCGGATGCGGGGGGTTCGTCGCTGGTTGCCGTGGAGGCGGAGCGTGACCCACAGGTACCGCCCGGGCCGGGCGAGCACCGGCGCTTCGTAGGTGCTGAGGTGCTCGTCGGGCGGCCACCAGGGGGTCACCGCGTCACTGCGCTGGTGAAGGCGTTCGCGAGGAGGTTCGAGTGCCGGCACGAGCGACGGCGGCATCAGCGGAGGTGTGCCGTCCGACAGCGGGATGCACGCGGCCGGCAGCGCCGGCGCGTGTGGCATCTCGGCGATGTGCTCGTCGTCGCTCGTCGAGGTGGCCACCGAGCACCGGGTGCCGTCGGGGATGCAGGCCTCGACGAACAGCCGGCCCCACCGGTTGCGGGCGGTGCCGCTGTCGAGTCGGTAGGTGACGCACGTGCCGTCGGTCTCGTAGTCGACGTGAGCGGCGGCGGCGTGGCGGAGGCCGCGGGCCGTGTCGTAGGCGATGCGGCCGTCTCGATCGACGAAGATCCCGTTGCCGTCGTAGCCCGAGGCGTCGAGGGGGCGGGCGCGCGCCCAGCCGTCGCCGAGCAGCACGAACCGCCGGAGGACGGCCCGACCGTCGGCCTCGGCGCATGGCGCCACGACCACCGCGCCCTCGACGTCGACGACGATGTCGGACGACTGCCCCACTGCCAGTGGCGGCCGCTCGCCGGCGACGATCCACCCGTCGCCGCCCGGGTCGTGCGCCAGCACCACCGGCGTGTGGTCGGCCAGCACCGCCACCCGGACGGGTGCGGCGTCGGCAGGGAGCGACTCGAACCCCGAGGGCAGCTCGAGCTCGTCGGGCCCACGGGTGGCCGAGAGGCGCAACAGGCCGGGCGGTTCCTGGACGACCGCGAGGATCGCGCCGGCGTACGAGGTGAGTCCCGTCGGATGACGGTCGGGGTGCGTCGGCGACGACACGTCGATGGTGCGCAGGAGTCGCCGGCTCCACAGGTCGATCACCGAGATCGAGCGGGTGGCGCGGTCGGCCACGAACAGCCGGTCGTCGTCGTCGACCGCGATGCCGACCGCGTCGACGAGGTGCCGGGTGGGAGGCACGGTGAAGTCGGGACCGACGGGGCCGGACTCGGGCCCGCCGCCCACGATCGTGACGCCGTCGCGCTCGATGGCCTCGGCGCCCAGCCGGTAGGTGCGACAGAGTCGATCGGCGACGAGCCCGCGGGCGAGGCATCCCGCGATTGCCGGCAGCTCGTCCTGGGGCGGGTCGATCCACGACAGGATCAGCTCACCCTGGCTGCACTCGATCGCGGTGTGCTCGTGGGTGGAGCGGGCCCACTGATCGCAGGTGGCCACGAGCGACATCGGGCGGCCGGCCATCAGCACACCTCCCGAGGAGCGCGCACGGGCACAGCCGGACCGGAAGGTGCAGCTGGGTCGAGCCCGCCCAGGGTGCCGTCGGGCTCCAGCGCCTCGCCGTCCACCACGGTGATGGCAGCCAGCTCGGGCACCTCCCACCGCTGGAGCACCACGCTGCGCCCGACCGGTTCGGTCCAGGTGCCGTCGCTGCTCTCGACCGACAGGCGCAGGCCCTCGAGGAACTCGACACCGTCGACCTGGAGCGCCGCCGCCTCGAGCTCGGGAGCGAACACGCGGCGACCGAGCGGCCACCCGCGCCCCTCCGGGCCATAGGGCGGCAGGGGCGACAGGTACTGGCGAACCACCTGCTCGACCCATCGGCGCACGCCTTCGATGCCGTGGCCGGGCTTCACCGAGATGCCGACCGACACGGCGATGCGCCGATAGGTCGGCGGGATGACGTGGAGCTCGGTCGTGATGAGCCGTCGTTCGTCGAGGTGTCGACAGACCGCGTCGAGCATGGTGCGGTCGGGGCGGGGGGCGTTGGGGTGCTCACGGTCGCGCCGGGGCCACACCACCATCGACACCACGCCTGCCGCATCCACCGAAGGGGTGAGGGGGTGGAACAGCCGGAGCGTCTCGGCGCGGCCGACACCCGCGCCCGGCGTCGACTCGGCCAGCTCGCGGAAGTCCGAGACGGTGACGGCGCGGTCGTGGCGGCGCACCTCGTCGGGGATGCGGGCCACGGCATCGGCGAGCGGTTCGGCGTCGGCGCCACCTCGGGGCGGCAGCACGTTCGTGACCTTCACCCCTGGCGTGTCGGGAGCGGCGGTGATGGCCTCGGGCCCGACGTCGCCGGCCGCTCCCCCGCCGTAGCGGTACTGGCGAACCCGCACCCGCTCGCCGATCTGCCACACCCGCCCACGGCGACCGTCCCCGCAGGTGACGGTGCCCGCCTCGCGGTCGACCACCACGTGGCGGTCGTCGACGCCCGACGAGCGGAAGTCGTCGACCTGGGTCCACGGGATCCACCGGCCGGCCCCGAGCTCCTCCACGTCGAGCTCGATGTCGCCGAGGACGCCCGGGTGCACGAGGGCGCGGGTCTGGCCGGGATCGCCGGTGCCGGTGCCGATGAACTCGGCCCGGGCGGTGAGCGCCTGCTCGACGCGCGACACGTTGGCGGCGAGGCACTCGATGGCGGGCAGGTCGCCGCCGGTCGGGCGGTAGGCGCGCAGCCAGGCCACGAGGAGCGAGCGGATGGCCGGGTCCTCGACGAGCGGTGGTTGGTCGCCTGCGCCCAGCGCGTCGATCGAGGGGGGCTCGTACACGCCGATGTCGCTGAGGTCGGCGGGGAGGCGCAGCCTCACGACCCCCGGTCGGGTGAGGCCGGCGGTCGTATCGCCGATGATGTCGAGGCTGCGCCACACCGGGTCGGCGGCATCGGGCTCGGGGGCGTCGGCCACCGGTTGGGTGGTGCAGATCTGCCACTGCATGGGGGGGCTGGGGGGCGCGTCGCCAGCATCGGGGCATGGGGTGAGCGCCCGCACCTCCATCGACGGGACCTCGCTGGCGGGGGTCACGCCGATGGAGAGCGCGCCACCCGCCATGGCGGTGAGGTCGGCGCCGGGTTCGACGCCGAGCAGGGCCACGTAGAGGTTGCCGTCGATGGCGGCCGCCGGGTCGAGGACGTCGCCGCCGGGGCGCATGGGCTCGTGGGCCCCGAACGACGTGCGGTACGAGGCCACCGAGTCGCGGTCGGCGCCGAGGGCGTCGGCGGCGCGGATCACGTACTCCTCGGTGTCGACGTCGAGCTCGCCGGCCACCGAGGCGCGGATGGCGGCACGGGCCGTGACCGGCCACACGGTGGTCTCGTCGAGGGTCTGGAACGGCACGGCACCGGCGAGGAGCCGCGTCGATGCGGCGACGATGTCGCCGCCGGGCGCCTTCACCTCGAACTGCACGTGCCCGGTCGACGGCACCGCCGGGCGCAGCGGCACGTGGAGCAGGTCGAGGAAGGCCAGCTTGGTGGCATCGGGGATCTGGTTGAAGCGGTAGAGGAGGTTCTCGCCGAGGAACGCGAACAGCTCGATGAGCGTGATGCCAGGGTCGCTCGGGTGGTGGTCGGTCCACTCGGGTGCGTAGACGGGGATGCGTGCGATCAGCTCGTCGCGCAGCTGAGCGTACGAGCGGTCGTCGAGCACGGGGGTCCGCAGCGGCATCGCTCAGCGCTCCAGGTAGAAGGGGTAGACGAGCAGGCCCTCGGTCGAGTCGAACCGGTGCTCGTAGCGGATGGTGAGCTGCACCACGGCGGGGTCGTCGCCGGGCGTGGCGGTCACCTGCTGGAGCGTGATGCGGGGTTCGTGGGCCTCGAGGGCGGCGGTCACGGCGCGCTCGAGGCGCGCTCGGGTGGCCACGGTGTTGGGTTCCATGAGGAACTGGCGCAGCCCGCACCCGAACCGGGGCCGCATCAGCCGTTCGCCCGGCTCGGTGCGCAGGATGATCTCGATCGACTCACGCACCTTCTCGGCACCGGTGCGGTAGGCGAGGGCGCCGCGCACCACGTCGGGGCGCACGGGGAACCCGAGGCCCCGGCCGAGGCGGGTCGTCGACGGGTTCACGGGTGCACCACCTGGTCGCGTCGGACCGGCGCCGTGTAGGCCACCGACAGCGTGTAGATCGGTGAGCCATCGGCGCCCCGGCCGTAGCCGTTGCGAACGGCGAGCTTCACGAGGGGGTCGTTCGAGAACCCGGCGGCCGGGTCGTCGAGCTTGTTCCAGATCCGCCAGTCGAACGGGACGGAGTCGTGCCGTGGATCGGTCGGGACGTCGAAGATCGACTTCACGACGTCGCGCAGGTCGTCCTGGTCGACCCCGACCATCACGTCGATGTCGAGCTCGGCGGCCACCTCCAGCTCGGGAGGCGTCACGTTCAGCTCAGCCGCCAGGTCGATCTCGAAGTCGACGGAGGGAGGGATGCAGAACTTCAGCTTCAGCATCCACCAGAGCTGGAAGATGAACATCACGATCGGCAGGAACAGGTTGAGGACGAACATGGCGATGATCGTGATGAGCGGGATCGAGAAGAAGCAGATCTCCTCGCCGTCGGTCCTGGTGCCCTTGGTGGGGATCTCGCCGAACTTCGCGAACTCGAGTCCCGATCCGGGCGGCTGGGTCATGCGCACCGCCGGCATGGCGCTGCTGGCGGCGAGCTCGGCGAAGTCGGGCAGGCGGATCTCGAGCGGGCGTTGCGCGCTGCCGGCCGGATCGTAGAACGACGCCAGCCGGAAGACCTGCGACGGTGGCGACCAGGTGATCGGGCCGGGGCACTCGCCGCCGACGGCACGGGCGAAGACGCGGATCTCGTAGGTGTCGAGCGCCGAGAACCGGCTGCGACCGCCTCCGGTGACCTCGTCGCTGCCGGTGGGCACCGCCGCGTAGAAGATGGTGCCGTCGTGCGCGGCGTGGCTCGGATCGTGCGGCGGTGGGGTGAGCCGGCGCATGGGGTACCACCGCTCGACGAGCTCCTCGGGCTCGTCGGCGATGGGCATCCACTCGCCGTATGAGCCCTCGCCCGCGCTGATCCAGCCCTGCGTGCGGTCCTCGACGCCCACCGAGTCGGCCCAGACGCGCAGGCGCCGACGGGCCAGGTCGATCTCGTGGTGCGCGGCGCGGGTGGCCGCCCCGACCGAGGCCACCTTGGAGCGGTGCGTCGACGAGAACGGGTGGAGCAGGCGCGACCGCTCCTTGGCAGCATCGAGCTCGTGGCGGGCACCGGCGATCGCGCGCGATTGGGTGAGCTCGGCGAGGAGCGCGGCGCCCTTGGCCCGCTCGGGCGCCGGTACGTCGACCATGTGGCGGCGGATCACGAAGCCGACCTCGGCGATGTCGGCGGGATCGACCTTGGGGAAGCCGGGCTGGTCGCAGTGGATGCCGACGGCCACCAGGTAGAACCGCTGGTGGGCGGCCAGGAAGAGCTTGCGGGTGTCGGACGGCACCAGACGGGTGAGCGACAGCGACTTCACCCGGCCGTCGGGCGCCGTCAGCTCGGCTGCGGGGATCTTCTCGACGGTCTGGTGCACATCGAGGTCGGGGTCGAAGGTGACCGACCGCTGCGGGTCGACGAGGAAGTCCTTCACGAAGTCGGTGGACACGTACTTGTGCAGCACCGGGCGCTCGGCCTCGACGACGCGCTGGGGCTCGAGGCCGTCGATGCGCTCCCAGCGGTACCAGGGAGCCACGATGCGCCAGTCGTGGCTCACCAGACGTTCCCCGCGCCCGGCGTGTACATGGGCGAGATGACCCCGCCGCCCTTGGCGATGAGGGTGTCGCAGGTGACCACGCCGTTGAACGTGCTCATGGGCGCGTCGACGGTGACCATCGCCGCGGTCACATCGACCGTGGAGGCAGCTTCGATGGTGACCCCGCCCGCCGCGGTCAGCTCGATGCGGGCACCGCTCGACGCCGCGATCTCGATGTTGGTGCCGGCGTCGTCCATGGTGATCTCGTGGCCGCCGGGCGTGGAGATCCTGACGGCGACGGCGCCGGGGGTGTCGTCGAACTCGAGGCGGCTGCCCGATCGGGTCTGGATCACCCGCTTGTCGTTGGCGTCTGTGAACCGCTCGGGCGCGTCGGCCTCGCCGTTCCACACCGAGCCGATCACGTAGGGGTGGTCGGTGTGACCGGCCAGGAAGCCCACGACCACCGTGGAGTCGACCTCGGGCAGCATCTGGAACCCCTGGTCGGCGTCGGCGTACGGAGTGACGATGACCGCCCATGCCTCGGGCGGGTCACCGCCATCGGTGGCCGCCAACCAGTCGAGCCGCACCTTGATGCGTTGACGGCTCTCGGGATCGCCCTCGAGCGCCACCACCGTCGCGGGATGAAGCCCGTAGTGCAGGTTCATCGGGCCATCGCCGGACGCTCGGCGCGAAATCGCGTGCGATGCCCCACCACGAGGTCGTAGCTGTGGTGGGCGTGGCTCACCCGGTAGCCGTCGCCCTCGAAGGGCCGGCCGACCCGTCGCAGGTCGAGGCGGGCGCCGGGCACCAGGTCGGGGGTGCCGGCGGTGACCCCGTCGACGGTGACGAACTGCCGGGCACGGCGGCGCATGTCGGCGGTGGCGTAGGCCTGGGCGGCTGCGGTGCTCAGCACGTCGTGGCGCCCGCACGAGCGGGCCGACTCGGCGAACACCTCGGCCACGACGTCGGGTCCGATCCGCCCGCCCGACACCTCGGCGGCCACCACGTCGCCACCGGCCGACTCGGCGATGGCGGCCACAGCCAGGTCGTCCCAGCCCCGACGTTCGATGTCGGATCGCTGGTGGGCGATGTCGACGCGTGCCTGCACCGAGATGAGCTCGTTGCCCTGCACGAGGAGCAGATCGGCAGCGGTGCGCTGCTCGCGGTCGGCGAAGTGCACGACGTCGTCGCTGTCGACCCACACCTCGGCGTTGAGCCTGCTGGCACGGTCGCGGATGAACCCCAGGTCGGACTGCTCCCACTGCTGCACCATCGGATAGGTCGGGCCTTCGGCATCACAGGCCGACCCGAGGCCGTGGTCGGCGGCGATCTCGGCGACGATGTCGGCATCGCTCATGTCGGTGTAGGTGGCGGTGCGCTGACGCAGACGCAGGCGCATCAGCGCGTCCTCGGCGAACACCGACACGAACGGCGCGCCGCCCTCGGTGAAGCTCACCTCGATGGCCGAGATTGTGCCGGTGAACAGCTGCCGCTCACCGCCCGGTGGGCCGAGCGCCACCGCGATCGTGCGGCCGATGTCGACGACCTGGCCGTCGAGGTACGAGAGCTGCTCGGTGGAGCCGTCACTGTCGGGACCGACGGCGTGCAGGTGGGCCACCAGGGTGCGCAGGCCCATCGTGCCCTCCTCGATGTCGAGGCGCAGCAGGTCTCGGGCCAGCGCACCCTCGGTGCGCGAGTCGATCGAGATGACCGGCCCGTGCGAGGCGTAGGGGTGCACGTCAGACATCGTTCGGCTCCGTCGAGGTGCGCAGCAGGTCGCGGGCGATCCGGTCGAGCCGGGCGGCCAGCCGCACCCGCTCCTCCCACTCGTCGACCGACGCTCCCGATGCCGCCACCGGTGCCACGGCGGGCCGGGCCGAGCCGGCGTCGACCTCGGAGGTGATCTGGCCGACGTGCACGGTCACCGGTCGCATCCCTCGTCGCGCGTCGCCCGGTTGATCACCACGTAACCGCGCGGCTCGGTGCCGGGCACCACCACCCGATCGCGCAGGGGAACGCCGCGGCCGAAGGTGGCGCTACGCGGGTCGGCGGTGGAGGGGAGAGGCGCAGGGTGGGCGGCTGCTGGCGGCTGGGTGCGGGCGGTCGGCGTGCTCGACAAGGGTTGGCGTGGCGCCGCCCCTGGACCGGCGGAGCCCGGACCACGGCCATTGGGCCCACTCGGCCCGCCAGACGAGCCGGCACCGAAGTCGGCGCGAGCGGCAGATGCAGCGGTGGTCGAGGCTGCTGTGGTGGCCGCCTGGGCGGCGGCGGTGAGGCCACCGGCCGATGACAGGGCGAAGCCCTGCTGGAGACCGACCGCGGCCCCGCTGCCGGCGGCGTCGAGACCGAGCGAGGCGGTGACCGACTGGCCGAGGCCAGCGTGGATGCCCGCCGAGACGCCGATGCCCACCCCCAGCTCGAGTGACGCCGCGAACTCGACGCTGATGCCGGCCCCGAGCTCGATGCCGTCGGACAGCGCGTCGAGCGCGCCGCCCAGGGCCCGCCACGCTTCGGGCGCCAGTCCGTTGCGGGCGAGGAAGTCCG